>JBIQIQ010000143.1:0-6211 GCA_044507975.1 Deinococcaceae bacterium | reverse complement strand
CTTGGCGATGTTCGCTTCGGCGATGGTCAGGTCGACGGTCACTGCTGGGGTGTCGACCTCGCTTATCGTGTTCGTCATCGTCGTCACCATGCGCCAACCCCCAGACATGTGCTGCCGTGCATGGCACGGAACCGCCCGAGAAGTACCGCATGGCGGTCGCCAGGCCAGGCCATCCCGTAACCGACCGGCGGGCGAAGCACTGAAGCAGTCGGGCCCATGAGAGAGGGCGGGCGCGGCGATGCCCCATCGATCGTCGTCGGCGGCCTCGCGACCGATGACGTGGCGCGGCTGCGCGCAGCCTTCCCTGCTGTCACGTTCCATGTCATGCCCAGGAGCGGTCCCGTGCCAGACGAGGCCAAGAGCGCCGAGGTTCTCGTCGCGGCCGGGATGTCCACCGACGGGTTCGCACTGGCGGTCCGGCAGCTTCCGGGGCTCGCATGGGTACACACGGTGTCCGCGGGAGTCGATCGGTACGTTCCTGCCCTCAGGGGAACGGGCGTTGCGCTCACGCGCACCGAGCACGCGCGCGCCGCACCGATGGCCGAGCACGTGCTCGCCGTGAGCCTGGCGCTGCTGCGCGGCCTACCCGCGGCTTGGGAGAGTGGTCGGAGCCGCGAGTGGGTGCGCCGGAAGTGGCGGACCCTGGAGGGGGCCACGGTCGGGATCGTCGGCGCGGGCGCGGTCGGGCGTGCCGCGGCCTCACGCTTCGCTGCCCTCGGGGCGCGTTGCATCGGCACCAAGCGTACTCCCTCCGCTCTGCCAGGCTTCACGGCGGTGCTGCCGCCCGCAGAGCTCCCCGTCCTCCTCGAGGCGTCTGACGTGGTCGTGCTGACCTGCCCGCTGACCGACGCGACACGTGGGCTGATCGCGGCATCCGAGTTGAGTGCCATGAAGCCCACCGCGTTCCTCGTGAACGTGGCGCGCGGAGGTGTCGTCGTAGAGGCCGACCTGGTGGAGGCTCTCCACCGTGGGAACATCGCCGGCGCCGCGCTCGACGTGTTCGAGGTCGAGCCCCTTCCCGCAGACCATCCGCTCTGGACGGCTCCCAACGTCATCATCACCCCCCATTCCTCCTCCGCAGTGCCAACCGTGAAGGACGCAGCGATATCCGAGCTCACCGCGAACCTGCGCAGGCGTTTGGCGGGTGAACCGCTGGACGGCCTAGTGGACGTGGACGGTGATGGCTACTGAACTGCACGGCTCATGCGGGCACGAAGTCCTCGTTCTCGACCGGCTGCGCTAGCACCATGTCGACGAGTTCGGCCATCGTCGCCCCCACCGGTTCGATACCGCGGCTGCGGCAAGCTCGATCGATCTCTCGCAGTACCACGTCGTAGTTCTTGCGCACGCGGTCCTCGGGGTCGGTGTAGTCGTGATCGTTGTGGGTGACCATGTGGATGACCGGCACGGACGGGCGCCGCTCCATGATCTGCTCGACGATGTTGTCGGCGATGAGGCGGTAGTCGGCGTCCTGGTAGTCGGGGCGTAGATCGCGGTGGAAGCGTCGCCCCCTGAGGTCCTCCAGGCGAGAGTAGTCGTGGGTCAACGGGACGTTCCCGAAGTCCAGGTCACCCTTCAGCTGCCTGAAGATACGGTGCGGACGGTGCGGGTCCTTCTCAGCTCCGGTCCAGATCGAGCAGAGGTCCCTGTAGACCCGGTTGGGGGCCGAGATGGAGCCTCCACGGAATCCCAGGTCCACGAGGACCCCGAAGGTCGCATCGTTGGCGGAGAAGGTGCCGGGGCGGAAGTAGAGCGGGCGTCGGCCGACGGCGCGCTGCCACAGCGCGGCCGCCTCCGACAGAGCGGCCCGTTGCTGGTCGGCGGATAGCCCCCCGAAGTGAGCCCTGTACCTACCGTCGCCGAACTTCCAGGGGTGCAGATGCAGACCCAAGCAGGCGCCCTGTCCCTCGAGGTCGAGGAAGAGGTCGGCCTGGCCCTCGGCGACCTCGGGATGCAGGAAGAACGTCACGGGCCAACCGTACGCGCCCGCCAGGTCGGCGTACGCGCGCACCCAATCCGCACTCGCAGCGAAGTCGGCCGGCCCGCTGGCGGTCGGGTGCGTGAACTGCCTATCCCTCTCGCAGTCCATGCTGATGGAGACGTAGATGCGGTCCATTACCCTCTCCCTCTCTGTAGCGCCGAGACGCTCAGTCATGGCGGCTCATCACCGCCTGTGCTCTCCAGTCGCGTGGCGTGGGTCGAGGACGTCTCGTAAGGAGTCCCCGAGGAGGTTGGCGCTGAGCACCAGGAACATGATGGCGAGACCGGGCATCGTCGCCACCCACCAGGCGGTGTCGAGGTACCGCCTGCCGTCGGCGAGCATGCTGCCGAGGGAGGGCGTCGGCGGCTGGATCCCGAGACCGAGAAAGCTGAGCGTGGACTCGAGGATGATGGCGCGTCCGAGCTGGAGGGTCGCGACGATGATCACCGGGCTCAGCACGTTCGGCAGGACGTGCCTGAGCATCACGAGTGGAGAGGGAAGCCCGACCGCGAACGCGCCCTCCACGAACGCCTGCTCACGCAAGGACAAGGTGCTCCCCCTCACGACCCGGGCGTACTCCACCCAGCTCGTCAGAGCGATGATCGCCACGATGCTGACCATCCCGGGCCCGACGAACGCGGCCCAGGCGATCGCGATCAAGATCGTGGGGAACGAGAGCTGGATGTCTACGAGACGCATGATGACGGCGTCCCAGGCCTTGCCGTAGAACCCGGCCATGACCCCGAGGACGACCCCGACGATCGAGCCGATCAGGATCGAGGTGAGCCCGACGAGCAGACTGACACGCAGCCCGAAGAGCATGCGACTGAGGACGTCCCGGCCGAGGAAGTCCGTACCGAGCAGGTACGAGGCGCCGTCTGCCCCCACGACCCCGGGTGGACGGTTGCGAAGAGAGAGCTGCACGGTGTCGGTCGCGTGCGGCGCCAACAGCGGGGCGGCTGCGCCGAGGGCGAGTATCAGGGTGAAGGTGACGAGCGCCGCCAGCGCGGAGCGGTTCCTCAGCACGCGGGCGAACGTCCCACGCGAACCGGGCCCACGAGGCTGCCCGCCCATGGCCGTGGACGCCCGGGGTTCCCCAGCGCTGAGGGCGTCAGCCACGTCGTTCGGCCCCGCCCATGACCAGCAGCGCCTCGATCAGAGCGGCTGGGTCCAGGCGCCCGAGGCCCATTCCTACGGCGGCTTGGGCGACCTGCGAGTAGGTCGCGACACCGAACAGCGGCGAGCCGACGCGCCTGCCTTCTGCCAGGAGCAGCTCGCAGCCGTGCAGTGACTGCTCCAGCGTGCTCTCGGGAGTGAAGTCTCCGTCGGTCATCTTCGCGCCCTTGAGGTCCATCGCGCGCGAGTAGGCGGGGCCATCCTTGAGGATCGACAGGAGAGCCTGCGGGTCCATGCCCGCTCGCATCCCCAGCGCCAGGGACTCGGCCAGGGCAAGCCTGTTGCCGACGACCACGACATTCACCAGCAGCTTCCCCAGCGCTCCCGAGCCTACGGGTCCCAGGTGGTACGCGGCGCGCGCGAAGCCCTCGAACACCGGGGCGGAACGCGCGTAGTCCTCGTCGGACCCGCCGGCCAGCACGACGACGTCCTTGTGCATGATCGTGGCGCCGGTACCGCTCAGGGAGGCGTCGACGAACCCGACACCTGCTTCCGACAACCGATCGCCCAACTTCACCGAGTGCTCGGGCAGGGAGGTCGAGGTGTCGATGATGACGGCGCCAGCCGCGGTAGCGCTCAGCGCTCCGGCGGAGCCGTACAGGACGTCGACGACGTCCTCGTGACCGGGTAGCGAGAGTACCAACCACGCCGCCCCGCGGGCCGCATCGGCCGGAGAGCCCGCAACGTGACCGCCCACCTGCAGCAGCAGGTCGCGGCGCGCCGGTTCGAGGTCGTAGCCGCGCACGCTGAAGCCTGCTTCACACAGGTTCTTGGCGATCCCGAGGCCCATCGCCCCTATCCCGACGAGCCCCACCGTCCCGGCCGACGTCATTCGAGCCTCACGCGCGGATCGATGAGGGTGTACGCCATGTCGACGATGAAGTTCACGACGATGAAGACGAAGGCTACGAACAGGATCGCCGCCATCGCGACCGGGTAGTCGCGCTGCGAGATCGCGTCGAGCGTGAGTCGGCCTATCCCGGGCCAGGAGAAGACGATCTCCGTGACCACCGTGCCGCCCATCATGGCCGCCAGCTGGAGGCCCGCGACGGTAACCACGGGTATGGCGGCATTGCGTAGGGCGTGCTTCACGGTGACGGCCCTACTCGCCAGGCCCTTCGACCGCGCGGTCCGGATGTAGTCCTGGTTCAAGACCTCGAGCATGCACGACCTCACGAGGCGGGCCATCAGCCCGTTCGCGAACCAGCCGAGCGTGAACCCCGGCAACAGGTAGTGCCAGAAGGTCCCGCGCCCTCCCGTCGGGAGCCACCCCAGCATGACGCTGAACAGCATGATGGCCACCATCCCGAGCCAGAAGACCGGCACCGATTGACCTAGCAGTGCGATACCCAGGACGACTCGATCGAGCGACCGACCCCGGTGGCGAGCCGCGATCACTCCGAGCGGGACCGAGATCAGCAGAGCGACCGCCATGCCGACCGCGGCGAGCTCCATGGTGGCAGGCACGTGGCCGAACACGATCTCGGATGCGGGCCGGCGGTAGAGGAAGGAGTCCCCCAGGTCACCGCGGACGGCGTTCCAGAGGAAGCTGAAGTACCTGAGGAGCACTGGCTCGTCGAGTCCGAGAGTGCGCCTAACCTGAGCGATGTGCGCCGGGGTGGCTGTGTCCGGCAACATCATCGCCGCCGGGTCTCCGCTCGCGTTGAGCATCAGGTACACGACGAAGGTGATGGCGACGAGCGAGAGCGCCGAGTGCCACAGTCGCCTTAGCAGGTAAGCGGTGATGCCTTGGCCTCCGATTCCGAGCTTGGCCGTCCCTCACCGGTGCGCGACGGGCGGAGAGCCGCTCGTGCTCCCCGCCCGTCCACGCGAGTCCTCTACTCGTTGATCCTCGCGTCCATCAGTGGGATCAGCTCGGTCGCCCAGGGCTCCCACTCGATGCGGTCGGAGATGCCGTATATGTCGAACTGGTCGTAGAGGAAGATGTAGGGCGCCTGGTCGCGGATGTACTGCTGGATCTCACCGTAGATGTCGTAGCGAGCCTGCACGTCTACAGTGCGTGCCGCCTCCTCGACCATCGCGTCGAGCTCCGGCGTCGTGAAGCGCGTCTCGGCCCGGCCCCCGCTCCAGCAACAGAGCCTGAGCGGGAAGTCCGCGTCGAAGAGCGAGTTGCCGTAACCCAGGAAGTAGATGCCCTGCATGGACCTGTCGGCACGAAGCTGCGAGTAGACGGCCCACTCCGTGAACTGCACGTCGGTGTTGACGCCCACCTGCGCCAGGTACGCCTGGATGGCCTGACAGACCTCGCGGTCGGAGGCGTAGCGGTCCGAAGAGCACCTGAACTCGAGGTCGAGCCCGTTGGGGTAGCCGGCCTCGGCCAGCAGCTCGCGCGCGCGTTCCGGGTCATACGGGTAACCCTCGATGTCGTCGTGGTAGCCGAACGCCAACGCCCCGAAGCCGCCGGGCGCGACGGCGCCAGCCTGACCGTCGAAGATTGAGTCGATGATCGCCTGCTTGTCGACGGCGTAGTTCAGGGCCTGCCGGATGCGTACGTCATCGAGGGGAGGAACGATCATGATCCCCATCCACATGTTGCGCTGGCCCCATACGCTCACCACGCGGAGGTCAGGGTCGCCCTCGACCTGGGCGATGCGGGAGGCCGGCAGGTTCTGGACGATGTCCACCTCGCCCGCGCTGAGCGCGGCGAAGCGGGCGAACTCGTCGGGGATGATGCGGAAGACCGCGCGGTCGATGTAAGGCAGTCCGTCGCGCCAGTGGTCCTCGAACGCCTCCAGCACGACTTCCTGCCCGGGAGTCCAGGAGACGTAGCGGAACGGGCCGGTCCCGACGGGGTTCTGGGCGTACGCCTCGACGCCGACCTCCTGGAACGTCTCGCCGGCGATGATGTGGATGCGGGTGAGGTTCGCGACGAGAGGCGCGTAAGGTTCTGGCGTCACGAACCGCACGGTGTGGTCGTCCACCTTCTCGACACGGTCGAGCGTTCCCTCGATCCAAGTGTTGATCCCGATGGGTTCGGTGGCGTCCATGATCCGCTCGAACGTGAACACCACGTCGTCGGCCGTGAACGGCTGC
>JBIQIQ010000142.1:0-6251 GCA_044507975.1 Deinococcaceae bacterium | reverse complement strand
GCGGGGCGCCGCCGACGGCTTGTCGAGGTAGAGCCGCTGCAGCTGCAGGAGCCGCCCGAGCTCGGGAACGGGGGCGTCGTGGTCGTCGACGCGCAGGTCGATCCAGCGGTCGTCGAGGCCGCCGTAGCCCTTGCCCTCGCCCACGACCACCAGGGCCGCTGATTGCCTTCCACGCTTGTCGCCGCCGGCCTCGTCGGCGGCGGTCAGCGCGGCGACCAGGCGCTCGGGGAAGGGGAGGGAGCTGCCGAGGTAGGTATCGACCAGCGCGCTCAGCACGTCCTCGCCCGCCAGGATGTTGCCCTGGGCCGCGAAGCCCTCTCCGGCGCGGCCGCCGGCCCAGGCGTGGCAGGCCTCGCCCGTGAAGGTCACCGACGACCCGTCCGCGGCGACGATGCCGAACTGCCGTTGGGCGATGCCGGGGTCGTCGCGGCGGAACTCCGTCGCGCAATCCTCCGGCGTCCTGCCGGCTCGCAGCAGCGCGACGGCTCGCGGTCCGAACGAGACGTTGGCGTACGACTGCGTCGCCACGGCTCCGACCCCGGCGACGGCCGTTGGCACCACGGCTCCGACGGCGAGGAACTTGCTCGCCACGACGACGCCGAGGTCGCCGGTGGCCGCATCGCGTGCGACGAGCGAGAACGTGGCGACCGGTGTAGGTGACATGCCGGAAGATATCCCGCCGAGGCGGTCGAGCCCGCGCGGCGTGGGTAGGAGGAGGCTGGTGGGTCGCCCGGGACTCGAACCCGGAACCCGCTGGTTAAAAGCCAGCTGCTCTACCGATTGAGCTAACGACCCTCGCTGCCGACGCGGCGCGCCCGTGCGCCATGTTACCGCGACGCCCGTCCGGGACGGTACCCGGCGGCGCGTCGGAAGCTGGTTCCGCCGGACCTCCGGCTCGCCTTGTTGGCCGCAGGCGGCATTGCTAGACTGACTGGCAAGAGTTCGTGAAATCGCGCACGAGGTCGCGTCGCGACGGCGCGAGAACGGCACGGACCACAGGCTGGGCGGCGCCCGACCCGGGCACCGCGGCGCTTTATCAAGGAAGGAGCGCACGTGTACGCCGAGCTGCTGATGATGATCCTCGCCGCCGGCTTGATCGCCGTTCTGGCCCTGGTCGTCGGGTCGCTGGTGGGTCCGAAGCGCGCCACGGAGACGACTCTCTCACCCTACGAATCGGGCATACCGGCCACCGGGTCGGCACGGGAGCGCTTCCCGATCCATTTCTACCTGGTCGCGATGATGTTCATCATCTTCGACGTCGAGACGGCCTTCTTCTACCCGCTGGCCGTCAAGTTCAACGCCGCGCCGCAGTTCCTGCTCGCCAACGCCGTCGTCTTCGTGGCGCTGTTGGCCGTGGGCTTCGTGTACCTGCTGCGCAAGGGCGTCTTCGACTGGAAGTGAGCATGGGACTGCGTGACCTGTTCGAGAAGGACGTCCAGGAGCTCGAGGGCGAGGGCATCCTCTTCACGACGCTGCAGAACCTCGTGAAGTGGGGCCGCAGCAACAGCATGTGGCCGGTGACGTTCGGCCTCGCCTGCTGCGCCATCGAGATGATGGCCGCGACGAACTCCCGCAACGACATGGCGCGCTTCGGATCCGAGGTCTTCCGGGCCAGCCCGCGGCAGGCGGACGTCATGATCGTCGCCGGCCGCCTCTCCAAGAAGATGGCGCCGGTCATGCGGCGCGTGTACGAGCAGATGCCGGACCCGCGCTGGGTCATCAGCATGGGCGCCTGCGCCTCTTCCGGCGGCATGTTCAACAACTACGCGATCGTGCAGAACGTCGACTCCGTGGTGCCCGTCGACATCTACGTCCCCGGCTGCCCGCCCCGCCCCGAGGCGCTGATCTACGCCGTGCAGCAGCTCCAGAAGAAGGTGCGCGGCGAGGCGTTCGACGAGCGCGGCGTGGCCCTGCCGATGGTAGAGGGGTGGTCGCGCGGATGAGCCGCGTCTACTACACCCCGCACCGTCAGGCCGACCTCGACGCTCTGCGGGAGAGTGCCCTGGCCTCGCTGGCAGATGTGGGCGGACTGGCCAGCGAGTTCAAGGGGATGGTCAGCGTCACCCTGGAGCGCGACGCGCTCCTCGAGGGCCTGCGGCGCGTCAAGGAGCTCGGCTACGAGATGCTCACGGACGTGCACGGCATGGACTACCTGACCTTCCCCGGGCACCGGGGCAAGCGGTTCTCGGTCGTCTACAACGTGCACGACGCGTCCGGAGGCGCGCGCCTGTTCCTGCGCGTCGACCTCGACGACGGCGAGACGCTGCCAACCTGCACGCAGCTGTGGCCCGGGGCGAACTTCCTCGAGCGCGAGTGCTTCGACATGATGGGCATCGTCTTCGAGGGCCACCCCGACCTGCGCAAGATCCTCACGCCCGAGGACCTCGACGGTCACCCCCACCGCAAGGACTTCCCGGTAGGCGAGACCCCGACGCTGTTCAACGACGGTCGCTTCCTCGACCCGCCCTCCTTCCGAGCCGGCCTCACGGGTCGGGATCCCGGGTTGACGGGCTGGAAGGGCGGGGCCCGCGGCGGCGTGCGCGCGACGCAGGTGCCGGGCCCGCGCTCGCGGCTCACGAGCAACCTCGACGCCGAAGAGGCGGGTGAGAGCTGATGGCCACGAGGGCCCCGGAGGCTCGCCCCGGCGCAGGCGGCACGCTCGGCGCGTTCGAGACCAAGCGCATGCGCATCAACGTCGGCCCCCAGCACCCGAGCACCCACGGCGTGCTGCGGCTCGTCGTCGACCTCGACGGCGAGCGGATCGTCTCGCTCCGGCCGCACGTCGGCTACCTCCACACCGGCTTCGAGAAGACGATGGAGAACCGGACGTACCAGCAGTGCGTGACGTACTCCAACCGCATGGACTACGTGAACGGCTTCGCGCACGACCTCGCCTACATGCTGGGCGTCGAGAAGCTGATGGACGCGCGGGTGCCGGTGCGTGCCCAGCGCATCAGGGTGATCCTCGTCGAGCTCAACCGCATCGCCAGCCACCTCGTCTTCTTCGGCACGACGCTCCTCGACATGGGGGCGCTGACGCCGTTCTTCTACTGCATGCGCGAGCGCGAGAAGATCCTCGACATCTTCGAGAACGTCTGCGGCGTCCGCATGAACTACGGCTACTTCCGGGTCGGCGGCCTCAGGCGCGACGTACCCGAGGAGTTCGAGCCCATGGTGCGCGACTTCCTCAAGTCGTTCCCCGCCTACCTCGACCAGTACAAGGACCTCTTCATGGGGAACGACATCCTCGGCGCCAGGACCAGGGGCGTCGCGGTGCTGACGCGGCAGCAGGCGCTCGATTGGTGCCTCACAGGCCCCAGCCTGCGGGCGAGCGGCGTGCCTCTCGACTTCCGCAAGGCCGCTCCGTACTCCGGCTACGAGGACTACGACTTCGACGTGCCCACGTACGACGACGGCGACATCTGGGCGCGCATGCAGGTGCGCATGGACGAGATGGTCGAGAGCCTGCGCATCGTCGAGCAGGCGCTCGCCATGCTCGAGCCCGGGCCCACGATCGACCCGGACAGGCGCATCAGCCTGCCGCCGCGCAGCGAGCTCGAGACGTCGATGGAGGCCGTGATCTTCCACTTCAAGCTCGTCACCGAGGGCTTTCACCCGCCGCGTGGCGAGGTGTACGTCCCCACGGAGAGCGCGAGGGGCGAGCTGGGCTACTACATCGCCAGCGACGGCGGCTCGATGCCGTACCGGGTCAAGGTGCGGGCGCCCAGCCTGGCGAACCTCCAGTCCCTCGAGGTGTCGAGCATCGGCGGTCTGTTCGCCGACATGGTCATCAACATCGCCAGCTTCGACCCGGTGCTAGGAGACGTCGACAAGTGATCGAGCTCGAGACGGTCACCCCCTTCTTCGCAGGCAAGGAGGAGCGGCTGCAGGAGATCATCGGCCGCTACCCCCCGGAGGGCCGCCGCAGCGCACTGATGCCCCTTCTGTGGGCCGTGCAGGAGGCCGAGAGACACGTCTCCGAGGCGCGCCAGCACGAGATCGCGGAGATCCTCGGCATCACCGTCACCGAGGTCAAGGGCGTGATGAGCTTCTACTCCACCTACCACGAGCACCCGGTTGGCACCTTCCACCTGCAGGTCTGCGCCACGCTCTCGTGCTCGCTCGCAGGTGCCGACGAGCTCTACGGGTTCCTCGTCGAGGAGCTCGGGATCGTCAACGGCGAGGTCGACCCGGAGGGCCGGTTCAGCATCCAGAAGGTCGAGTGCCTGGGGTCGTGCGGCAGCGCGCCGGTGCTGCAGGTGAACGACACCTACTACGAGAACGTCACCCGGAGCCGCTGCACGCACCTCCTGGAGGCTCTGCGGTCTGGCGCGCTGCCCGAGCCGTGGCGCGCGCGCGGGGGCGACACGGAGGGCGCCGAGAAGGCGGCGCCGTTCGCCGGGCCGGAAGCGAGCGCGGGCGGGGCAGCGGACGGAGGCGAGGGCTGATGGCAGACGGAACACCCGGCCCCGCGGCGGGGGAGGGCCCCATCACGAGCCGCCACGACCCCCGCTACGAGGTCACGATGTACCGCTACGCCGGGGTGGAGGGCGCGCACAGCCTCGACTTCTACCGGTCACACGGCGGCTACGAGGCGGCGCGCAAGGCGCTCACCACCATGACGCCCGAGCAGGTCGTCGACGAGCTCAAGGCCTCCGGCCTGCGCGGCAGGGGCGGCGCCGGCTTCCCGACGGGCGTGAAGTGGTCGTTCATGCCGCCCCCCGACGGCGGGCCGCGCTACGTGCTCTGCAACGCCGACGAGTCCGAGCCCGGCTCCTTCAAGGACCGCTACATCCTCGAGGACGACCCCCACCAGCTCATCGAGGGCATGATCATCGCCGCCTTCGCCATGCGGGCCACCTTCGGCTTCATCTACATCCGGGGCGAGTACAAGGTCGGCTACGACCGCACCTGGGCGGCGGTCGAGGAGGCTCGCGCCGCCGGGCTCCTCGGCCAGGACGTCCTCGGCAGCGGCCTCTCCTTCGACATCACCGTGCACCGCGGCGCCGGCGCCTACATCTGCGGCGAGGAGACGGCGTTGATGAACTCGCTGGAGGGGCTGAGGGCCAACCCGCGCCTCAAGCCCCCCTTCCCGGCGGCCGCCGGCGTCTACGGGCGCCCCACGACGATCAACAACGTCGAGAGCCTCGCCAGCGCGGTCCACATCATCGCCAAGGGCGCCGCCTGGTTCTCCTCGATGGGCACGGAGGACAGCAAGGGCACGAAGCTCTACCAGGTCTCGGGCCCGGTCAGGCGGCCCGGCGTCTACGAGATGCCCATGGGCGCCAGCTTCCGCGAGCTGATCTACGACCTGGCCGGAGGCCCCACGGTGCCGGCGAAGGCGTTCATCCCCGGCGGGTCCTCCACGCCGATGTTCCCGTGGGAGGACCGGTTCCTCGACATGCCGATGGATTACGGGACGCTGGCCAAGAACGGCTCGATGCTCGGCACCGGCGGCGTGATCGTCATCCCGCGCGACAAGTGCATGGTCGACGCCATGTACAACGTCGTGCGCTTCTACGCCCACGAGTCGTGCGGCAAGTGCACGCCCTGCCGCGAGGGCGTCGCCCACTGGCTGCCCCTGCTCTACAAGAAGCTCGTCGACGGCATCGGCACGCAGGAGGACGTCGACCTGATCGAGAACCTCGCGAACAACATCCGCGGCACCGCGTTCTGTCCGCTGGCCGACGCCTGCGTGATGCCGGTGCAGGCGAGCTTCAAGTGGTTCAGGGACGAGTACGAGCACCTCGCGGAGCACAAGGCGCCCAAGTATCCGAAGAGCGACTGGTGGCAGGCATGAAGGTCAAGGTCAACGACGTCGAGCTCGAGCTGGAGCCGGGCACGAGCGCTATCGACGCGGTGTTCACCGCCGGCGACGACGTGCCCTACTTCTGCAGCCAGGAGTACATGTCTCCCATCGGAGCTTGCCGGATGTGCCTCGCGCGCATCGGGGCCCCGCGCAAGGACCGCGACGGCAACTGGATCCTCGACCCGGAGACCGGGGAGCCGCAGGTCTTCTGGTTCCCCAACCTGATGGCCACGTGCACGACGCAGGTGATGGAGGGGATGGTGATCGACACGCGTTCCGAGCCCGTCAAGAGGGCCCAGAACTCGATGGTCGAGTACACGCTCATCAACCACCCGCTCGACTGCCCCGTGTGCGACAAGGGCGGCGCCTGCGAGCTGCAGGACCGCTCCTACGAGTACGGCTCCGGCATCTCGCGCTTCGAGTTCGACAAGCGCCACCAGGA
>JBIQIQ010000141.1:0-6397 GCA_044507975.1 Deinococcaceae bacterium | reverse complement strand
CGCCCACACGATCGCCTCCGCGCGGTTGTGGGCGCCGATCTTGCCATAGG
Source organism: Deinococcaceae bacterium (assembly GCA_044507975.1). Lineage (GTDB taxonomy): Bacteria > Deinococcota > Deinococci > Deinococcales > Trueperaceae > DASRWD01. Next base: position 6,347 of record JBIQIQ010000141.1, on the reverse strand, counting down.
TGTTCGTCAGGTGGTTCCGGGCCGTGCGCTGGGAGATGCCGAGGCGGTCGGCGACCTCCTCGTCGCTCAGACCGGCGGCGACGTACTCGAGGACCTCCACCTCGCGAGGCGTGAGGTCGTGGTCGTCCAGGCCCACGGGGCCCCCCTGCCTGATCTCGGCGAGGCGCTGCACGACCGACTTGCCGAACCACTCGGTGTCGGACATCACCTCGCGGATGGCGGTCATCAGCTCCTCCTGGGAGCGGTGCTGCTCGGTGACGTCGTTGAACATCTTCAGCATGCAGCGGTTGCCCGCGTAGTCGATCTCCTCGCCGGACAGGAGGATCTCCCGCACCTGGCCGTCCCGCGTCCGGAGGCGCAGCTGCAGCTCGCGGAAGGGGCCGTCGGCCGACAGGGCGGCGTCGAGCTTCTGCCGGTCCTCCGGGCTCGACCACATGCCCAGCTCGCGGGCCGTGCGGCCGATGACCTCCTCGCGGTCGTAGCCGGTGAGCTTGAGGTAGCCGTCGTTGACCTCCAGGAAGCGGTCCTCGTCACGGGTCGTGATGACCGCCGCCACCGGCCCGAGCTCGAACGCGCGGCGGAAGCGCACCTCGCTCTCGAGCAGGGCGTCGCCCGCCACCCGCGCGTGCTCCTCGAGCCGTTTGACAAGGAGGTTCGACTGCTCCTCGACCTGGATGCGGTCGAGCATGGCCGCGGCCTGCATGGAGATGACCTTGAGGGCGTAGTGGTCGCGCTCGTTGGGGTGCCTGTCGGCGTCGACGTGGATGCAAAGGACCCCCACGACCCTGCCGTCGGCCCCGCGTAGCGTCGTGCGCATCGCGCGGTCCTCGGCGGCGTCGACCTCGTCCTCGGTCAGGGCCGCGACCTGATCGGCCGGGACCCGGGTCACCGCCACGCCGTTCTCCTCGGCCGTGTCCAGCGCCGCGACGTCGGCGTCGACGTCGCCGAACTCGACGAGGTAGCCGCCCCCGAAGCCCTGCTGAGCGTACACGCGCAGGCGGCCAGTCTGGCGGTCGAGCATCCAGACGCCGCCGCGCTTGCCGCCGACGATCCCGATGGCCGCGTCCACCAGCTCCTCGACGCCGGCCCGCGGGTCCTCGGTCGCCGTGCTGCGCGCGAGCACGTCGTGGACCGTCCGGTTGACGAGCAGCTCGCGGCGCAGGCGCCTCTGCCCGGTGCGGAGCTGCTGCTCGACGCGCCGCACGGCCGTGATGTCCCAGGTCATGACCACGTAGGCCAGCTCGCCGCTGGCGGTGTCGGGGGTGCCGTGCTCGGCCAGCCAGGCCGTCTCGCCGTCGCGCGGCCGCTTGACGCGGTACTCGAAGTGCCACGGCTCGCCGTTGGCCACCGCCGCCTCGACGGCGTGCTCGTAGGCCTTGCGATCGGCGGCCAGGAGCACGGCCACCTTGTCGGTCAGGCTCTCGATCTCCTGGCCCGGGTCCAGGCCGAACACGTCGGTCTGCGCGCCGACGGGCACCAGGGCTCCCGACGCGGGCAGGTAGCGGCTGACGGCCACCTCCAGCGCCGACTGCGGCACCCCGACGCGGTCCTTGTCGTCGATCGTGGCGTACTCGAACGGATCGCGCACCAGCACGGCCACGCCACCCTCCACGGGCTGCGCGAGCACCTCGACCGTACGGCCCCTCAGGGGCGAGTACGACTCGTAGCGCAGGCTCCTAACCGAACGCGCCGCCTTTAGCTGCCGGAACCAGAACTCGGAGTCCTGGAGCTGGGGGAACGCGTCGATGACCGACCGGCCGATGAGCTCTTCGCGGTCGACGCCCCACAGCAACTCGCAGACGGCGTTCGCGTAAACGTAACGGAACTCGTCGTCGAGCACGTAGAACGCGTCCGGCATGCTCTCGACGACGCCAGCCACGAGGTCTCGCGCCTCCTCCACCGCCAGGGGCGCGGGCCGGTCGCTCGGCTCGGCGGCGGGGATGAGGTCCATGACGACGGCGAACCCGGTTGGCTCCCCCGCCTCGCCGTGCAGCAAGCTCACGCTGCCCCGCACCATCGAGCGGCGGCCGCTCTTGCCGATGCGCCACCCGGCCAGCGGGGCGATGCCCTCGACGCGCGCTACCCCGATGGCGTGCCCGGAGTCGCCGCCATCCGGCACCGCGAACAGCTCGCCGAAGTGCTTGCCGATGAACTCGCCGGCCTCCCAACCGAAGGCTTCGCGCACCACTGGACTCCAGGTGATGGCGTGCCCGGTCAGAGACAGGGTGAATGCGGCTGTATCAGTCATGAATCATGTGTGGCCATACCTCTACCAGCCACCGCGTAGTTGGGAGGGGCGGCGGGTACGCACTTATGGAACTCTAACACTCACATCCTGCGAAGACGGTTTATGCGCTCCTCGATGGGCGGGTGCGTCGCCATGAGGTCCACGTTGTTCTGCCCCCGCAGGGGGTTCACGAAGAACATGTGGCGCACGCCCTCGCTGACCTCGAGAGGTTGGCCACGGTAGTCGCGGATCTTCTCGAGGGCCCTGGCCAGCCCCTCCGGGTTGCGCGTGATGTAGGCAGCAGCGGCGTCGGCCAGGTACTCCCGGCGGCGGCTGACCGCGAGCCGCAGCAGCGATGCCAGCAGCGGCGCCAGCACCAGCAGGACGATGAGCAGGAGGGCCATGACCCCCTGGCCCCGAGCGCCGTCGCCGCCGCGGTCGGAGCGGCGGCGCCTGCCGGCCCCGCTGCCCACGCCGCCCCAGTAGAGCCAGCGCATCACCAGGTCGCGCAGCACGAGGATGGCGCCCACGGTGGCGACGAGCATCGACATGAACCGGATGTCGTAGTTGCGTATGTGCGCCATCTCGTGGGCGACGACCGCCTCGAGCTCCTGCCGGTCGAGCAGATCGATGAGGCCGGTCGTGACGGCGATCGAGCTGCGCGGCGGGTCTCGGCCGGTGGCGAAGGCGTTGGGGGCCGGCGAGTCGATGACGTACACGTCGGGCGTAGGCACCCCGGCGCCGATGGCCACCGCCTCGCTGACGTTGACGAGGTAGCGGTGCTGGTCGGCGGTCGCCTTGCGCGCGCCGGCGGCCGCCAGAGCGATCTTGTCCGAGAGGTAGAAGCCGACGAAGCCCTGGGCGCCGCCGATCGCCACCGCCGACCCCACGAAGAAGCCGGTGGAGGCGATGTCGGTCACCTGCGCGATGAGGTACGCCAGCGCGGCCAGGATGGCGACCGTGAGCAGGGCCATGACCCACGACATCCGCAGGTTGCGTGTCTTGTAGTCGAGCAGGCTGATCTTCTGCCCGCTCGCGGGGTCGGTGAAGACGTCGGGCAGTCGCTGCGCGTCCGAGGTCACGGGCGCCTAGGCCATCAGGCGGGAGGTTGCGTGGGCGCGCCGCCGCCGAACGAGACCTGCGGCACCGCGCGGTCCTGCTCGGGGATCTCGAGGAACACGGCCTTCGTCTTGCCCATCGGGCCGGCGAAGAAGTTGCCTGGCACCGTCTCGATGGCGTTGTTGAACTGCAGGACGGCGTCGTTGTAGAACTGCCGCGCGTACGCGATCTTGTTCTCGACCGAGGACAGCTCCTCCTGCAGCATCATGAAGTTCTGGTTCGCCTTCAGGTCGGGGTAGGCCTCGGCCAGCGCGAACAGCCGGCCCAGCGCAGCCGACATCATGTTGGCGGCCTCGGCCGACTCGCTCACGCCCCTGGCGTTGATCATCGCCTCGCGCGAGCGGGCGATCTCCTCGAAGAGCTGCCGCTCGTGGCTCGCGTAGCCCTTGACCGTCTCGACGAGGTTGGGGACGAGGTCGACGCGCCGCTTGAGCTGGACGTCGATCTGGCTCCACGCGTTCTCGTAGCGGTTCTCGAGCTGGACGATCCGGTTGTAGACGCTCACGGCCCAGAGGACCAGGGCGCCGATGACGATCAGGATGACGATCGTGGTCATGCCGACCTCCTGCGAAGAGCATATGTCCTGCACGCGCGCAGCGCGAACGGCAGGGCCCGGCGCGGTGGCCGGGCCCTGCCGTCCGGTCGGCTAGACGGCTCGCGACCGTCGCTCGCGGTGCGTCAGAAGCGGAACTGCACGCCTCCGCCCACGCCGCCGAACTGGTCGTTCGTGCCGTCGAAGTAGGGTCGGTAGCGGCCCTCGACGAAGACGGCGAGGTGCCGAGCGACGCGGTACTGCACGCCAACGAGCATCTCCCCGAAGATGACGGGGGCGGCCTCGAAGGCCACGCCGGCGCCGACCCCGAGGTAGGCGTCGCTCCGGCCCATGGCCGCGGTGTAGGTGATGGCGCCGGAGGCGTTGGAAGCCATGGGCCCGAAGGCGTGCTCGTACGCGACGCGGAAGCCGATGTTGTCGAGCACCGCGTCGTGCCCCACCGCGACGCGGCCCAGGATGCCGGAGGTCGGGTCGGCGCCCATGACGGCGAGGCTGACGTAGAACCCGCCGCGCTCGGGGATGAGGGCTTCCAGCGCCTCGTCCATGCGTCCAGCGAGCTCGTCGACCCGGTCCTCCAGCGCGTCGAGGCGCTCCTCCGTGTCGTCGACCCTGAGCTCGACATCGGCCTGCAGCGCCGTCACGCGGCCCAGGCCCTCGAAGAGGCCGGTGGTGTCCACGCCCGGCGCCCCGGTGCCGGCGAGCGCGTCGATGGCGATCTCTGCCGCGGCGAGGCGCTCCTCGCTCGCCGCGCTCCGGGCCTCGAGCTGCCACAAGGCGTCCCTCAGCTCCGTCAGTCCCTCAGCGCTCGGGTCCGCCTCCGCGGGGGCGGCCGCCTCGAGGGCATCCAAGCGCGCAGCCAGGGCGGCGGCCCCGGCGCTAAGGCCCTCGAGCTCGCTCTCCAGGGCGGCGAGCTCGTCGCCCGTGGCGACGCCCCGCAGCGTGGCGAGGGCCAGCTCTAGCGCGGTCAGGCGCCCCTGGACGTCGTCGACATCTCCGCCCAGACCGGCGACCTGCTGCGCCAGCGCGGCGTCGGCCGCGCTCAGGTCCTCGATGCGTCCTCCCTGGGCTGCCAGGTCCGCGCGCAGGCGCGCCAGCTCCTCGAGCGCCCCTCCCAGCTCGGCATCGAGGTTGCCGACGGCCTCACGCAGGAGGGCCTGCGAGTCGGGGTCGAGGGCGTCGAGCCCGAAAGAGGCGATCAGCCTGGCGAGCACGACGGCCATCTCGGCGCGCGTGATGTCGTCGCGCCAGCCGAACGTGCCGTCCGGGTAGCCGATGTAGAGGCCGCGGCTCACCACGACCTCGACTGCGGCCTCGGCCCACTCACCCGGAGCCTCCGCCAGCGCGGCGGCGACCGTCTCCGCCGACGCCGGCACCGGGACGACCTGCGCCAGCGCCTGCCCACCTGTCGTCAGCGCCAACAGCGCCCCTACCTTCACGGCCAGCGCTATCCCCCGGGGTGCTCGACCTTGCTCCTGCTTCATCCGTTCTCCTTCCGACCTGCGGATCACTGGCTTATCCCCCACACCGTGGCCGCGGCCTCGCCGATGCGTACGCCGAGGGCCTCGAGCGCGGGATCGAGCACGTCGGCGAGCACCGGCACGACCGGCGACCCCGAAACGAGCGTGGCGACGGCGCCCTGCAGGGTGTCCCCGACGTCGCCGAGCACGAGGACGACCAAGTCGACCAGGACGCCGATGGCGCCTGAGCTGCCGCCGACCTCGACCTCCACTTCCAGGCTGGAGACGAGCTCGGAGACGAGCTCGGCCACCGCCACCGACGACGTGCCGACGCGCGCCACTCCCGGCAGCGCTGTCACGGTGACGCCGACGGGGGCGCTGCTGGCGGCCGTGCCCGCTCCGCTCGCGGACACGACGAGCTCGACGCCGCCGATGCTCCCGCCGGCGATGGCGTTGATCACGTCGAGCTCGGCGGCGCCGATCACGGCGGCGCCGAAGGACAGGGTGTCGAGGGGAGCGCCGTCGAAGAACGCGGCGCGGTCGGCCGGGTCGAGGCGCCCCAAGCGCAGCTCGGCGGCTCCGGGAGCGAGCTCGAACCCGACGGTGCCCTCCTGCGCATCGATGGCGGTGACGGTGCCCTGGGCGGGCGCCACGTCGAGGTAGAGGCCGAGCTCGGTCAGGGTCACGCTGGCCTCGAGGCGGGAGAGCAGCACGGTCAGAGGGACGTTGAGCAGGGCCGTCAGCTCGTCGAGCACGGCGCCCGTGAGAGGCGAGGCCGCTTCGTCGAGGCCGACGATCAGCTCGAGGCGCAGGGCGGACGAGCTGAAGGCCGCGCCCTCGCGCGCCAGCAGGAGCTGGGGCGGCTCGGTGACGCTGACGTAGGCCGTCACCACGTCGACGGCGCCCAGGCCGGCCGCCAGGGGCAGCTCGACGCCGGCCATCTCGGCCAGGCCGACGTGCGACCGGTTGTAGAGCTGCAGCGACCCGACGA
>JBIQIQ010000140.1:4690-6411 GCA_044507975.1 Deinococcaceae bacterium | reverse complement strand
CACGCCGAGCTGATGGCGCGGGGCGGCCTCTACCGCGACCTCTTCGCCTCGCAGGCGGCGGCTCGCATCCCAGAGGACCAGGAACCAGCGCAGACCTTATAAGATTAGGCCTCATGTCCTTAGAGGTCAGGTCGCCGTTCCAGCCCAAGGGGGATCAGCCAGAGGCCATCACAGGTCTGGTGGAGGGCCTGAACGACGGGCTGCGGTTCCAGACCCTGCTGGGAGCCACGGGCACCGGCAAGACCTACACGATGGCCAAGGTCATCGAGGAGGTCCAGCGGCCGGCGCTGGTGCTGGCGCCGAACAAGATCCTCACGGCGCAGCTGGCCGCCGAGTTCCGGGAGTTCTTCCCCGACGCCGCGGTCGAGTTCTTCATCTCCTACTACGACTACTACCAGCCGGAGGCGTACGTCCCGGCCCGCGACCTCTTCATCGAGAAGGACGCGAACATCAACCTGGAGCTCGAGCGCCTGCGGCACTCGACCACGCGCAGCCTGCTCACGCGCAAGGACGTCATCGTCGTCGCCTCGGTGTCGGCCATCTACGGCCTGGGCTCCCCCGACGAGTACGAGAAGCTCCACCTGCTGCTCGACGTGGGCCGGGTCCTGCCGCGCGACGAGATCCTCGGCACGCTCGTCACGCAGCAGTACGAGCGCAACGACATCGAGCTGCAGCCCGGCCGCTTCCGCGCTCGCGGCGACGTGATCGAGGTCTGGGCGGCCTACGAGGAGCAGCCGCTGAGGATAGAGCTGTGGGGCGACGAGGTCGACAGGCTCACCCTCGTCGACCCGCTCACCGGCGACGAGACGGCCGAGCTGCAGAGCACGACGGTCTTCCCCGCCCGGCACTACGTCACGCCCCACGACAAGCTCCAGCCGGCCGTGGAGATGATCGAGCGAGACCTCGAGAAGCAGCTCGCGTACTTCGATAGCGTCGGGAAGCTCCTCGAGAAGCAGCGCCTGCGCGAGCGCACGCTCTACGACCTCGAGATGCTTCGGACCCTCGGCTACTGCACCGGCATCGAGAACTACTCCCGCTACCTGGAGAACCGGCCCCCCGGCTCGGCGCCCAACACCCTGCTCGACTACTTCCCCGACGACTTCGTCGTCTTCCTCGACGAGTCGCACGTGATGCTCCCGCAGATCCGTGGCATGTACAACGGGGACCGCGCCCGCAAGCAGACGCTCGTCGACTTCGGCTTCAGGCTCCCCGCCGCCCTCGACAACCGTCCTCTGAAGGAGGACGAGTTCCTGCAGCGGGTCGGGCAGGTCGTGTTCGTCTCGGCCACGCCCTCGAACGAGGAGCTCTCCCTGTCCGACTCGGTCGTCGAGCAGGTGATCCGGCCGACCGGCCTCGTCGACCCCGAGGTGACCATCAAGCCGAGCCGGGGCCAGATCGACGACCTGCTCTTCGCGGCACGGGAGCGCGCCGAGAAGGGCGAGCGGGTGCTGGTGACGACGCTGACGAAGAAGATGGCGGAGGACCTCACCGAGTACCTCGCCGCGCAGGGCGTGCGCGTGCGCTACATGCACTCCGACATCGACGCCGTCGAGCGTCAGGTGATCATCCGCGACCTGCGCCTCGGTCACTTCGACGTCCTGGTGGGCATCAACCTCCTGCGCGAGGGCCTCGACCTGCCTGAGGTCAGCCTCGTGGCGATCCTCGACGCCGACAAGACCGGCTTCCTGCGCAGCGAGCGCGCCCTCATCCAGACGATCGGC
>JBIQIQ010000140.1:0-4590 GCA_044507975.1 Deinococcaceae bacterium | reverse complement strand
GCCTTCGACGACCTGCGGCAGGAGCTGGCGCTGCTGGAGAACGAGATGTGGTCGGCGTCCGAATCGCTCGACTTCGAGCGGGCGGCGGCGATCCGCGACCGCATCCGCGAGATCGAGGCGCGGCTCCAGGGCAAGGACGTCAAGGTCGCCGCGATCCCGGGCAAGGTGGCGCGCGGCGCCGCCGTCGGCGCCGAGGTCGCGCGGAAGGCCTCCGCCTGAGCCGCGGCGCGCTCCGAACGCGCCTCGCGGCACGGTTCGGGGCCGTGTTACGCTGTGAGCCACTGTGACCTTCAAGGTGGGTGACAACGTCGTCTACCCGTCCCAAGGCGCGGGCGTCGTGCAGGAACGCACCACCCGCGTCGTGTTGGGCGAGACACACGAGTACCTCAAGGTCGTCTTCATCCGGGGCGACATGGAGGTCCTGGTCCCCGTCAAGAAGGGGGAGGAGGTCGGTCTCCGTCACACGGTCGAAGCCGACGAGATCGCGCGCCTCATGGACGCGATCCGCGAGGCCGACCTGACGCTGCCGAACCAGTGGCCGCCCCGCTTCCGGGCCGAGCAGGAGATCCTCGCCACGGGCAGCGCCTACGACCTCGCCCGCCTCATCGGCGTGCTCGCCAAGCGCGACGTCGAGAAGGGCCTCGCCGCCACCGAGCGAGAGGTCCTGGAGAACGCCAAGACCATGCTGGCCAGCGAGCTGGCCGTGGTCCAGGCTGTCGAGCTGGAGGACGCCGAGCGCCAGCTGAACGAAGCTATCGCCTACCACGGCACTTGAGCTCGGCGCCCGTAGCCGAGCCGCGCCACCGCGGCGCCCCAGCCACATGACCGGGCGCGGCCCCAGCCGAGCGTGAACGCCGGGAGCCCGGACGTCGGTCCCCTCACCAACCGCTCCGTCGTCGGCGGTCTGCTGCGCCGGCATGGGCTGGCCGCAGACAAGTCGTTCGGGCAGAACTTCCTGGTCGACCCGGGCGTGCTGCAGGCCGTCGCCGACGCGGCCCGGCTCGATCCGGGCGACACGGTGCTCGAGATCGGACCGGGCCTGGGCACGCTGACCCGCGAGCTCGCCCGCCGCGCTGGTCGCGTCGTGGCCGTCGAGCTCGACGTCCGTCTCATGCCCGTCCTGGCGGAGACCCTCGCCGGTCTCGACAACGTCGAGGTCGTGAGCGCCGACGCCCTGCGCTACGACCTCGGGTCGCTGCCCGTGGGCAGCGTGCTGGCCTCGAACCTCCCCTACAACGTCGCCACGCCCGTCATCGCGAGGGCGCTCGAGTCGCGGCGCTTCCGTAGGCTGGCCTGCCTCGTGCAGCTCGAGGTGGGCGAGCGCCTGGCGGCCGCTCCGGGGGACGACGCGTTCGGCGCGCTGTCGCTGCTCGTCGCCCACTACGCCAGCGCTAAGGTCGTGAAGGTCGTGCCGCCAGGCGCCTTCGTCCCGCCGCCCAAGGTTCGGAGCGCGGTGGTCGCGCTCGAGGTGGACCCGACGGCGGAACCGCGACCGGACCTGTTCGCGATCATCGCGGCGGCGTTCGCGCACCGGCGCAAGACGCTCAAGCGCAACCTCATCATGGCCGGCTACCCAGCGGGCGCCGTCAGCGCCGCGATCGCTGCCGCCGGGCTCGACGCCCAGGTGCGCGCCGAGCGCCTCGGCCTCCCCGAGTTCGGGGCCCTCCTGACCCAGCTCGGCCCGGTCCCCTCGGGTGACGGCCCCCGCGCCCGTGGGGAGTAGAATGGTCCGTCAACCAACGCGCCTGGCTCGGCGGCCGGTGGCCCGGCCTGCTGCCTGCGCATGCCGCTGGCTGCGGCCTTTGGAGCGAGCCTAGATGCCTAAGTTCCTCGTGGTCGGTGACGCCACCGTCGACCAGATGTACTTCGTCAACGAGTTCCCCGAGCCAGGCACCGAGGTGACCGCCCACCGCGCCGTGCTCGTGCCGGGCGGGTCGGGTGGCACCGTGGCGACCGTCCTCGCACGCCTCGGCAACGACACCCGCATCGCCACGCGCGTCGGCGTCGGGCCGTTCGCCGACCTGGCCCTGCGAGACGCCGCGGCCGCCGGAGTCGACCTGCGGCTCGTCCAGCACGACGACCTGCACCAGACGAGCAGCGTCACGCTCCTCGTCACGCCAGACGCCCAACGCACGATGATCAGCGCGGCCGGCGCCAGCCGGTACCTCGACTCGGCGGCGCTGCGGGCCGAGGACGTCTCCGACCGCGACGCTCTGGTCATGAGCGCCTACTCGCTGATCGGCGGACGCCAGAAGGAGTACGCCCTGCGGACCCTCGAGCTGGCCCGCGAGCATCGGCTGACGGTGTTCGTGGACCTCGGCACGGCCGCGGTCCACGCGCTGGGCGCGCAGCTCCTCGACCACGTCGCGGAGGCCGACTTCCTGCTCATGAACGAGTACGAGCTCTACGCCATAACCGAGGAGCCCACGATCACGGCGGCGGTGGCGCAGCTGCACGAGGCCGGCGTGGAGAACCTCGTCGTCAAGGTCGGTGAGAACGGCTCGATCCTCTTCACGGCCGAGCACTCCGAGCTCGTCGAGGCGCACGACGTCGACGGCGTCATCGACAGCACCGGCGCCGGCGATTACTACACCGCCGCCTTCGCGCACGCCGTCATGAGCGGGCACGACCTCCTCACCGCCGCCCGCATGGCGAACGTCGCGGGCGCGCTGAACACGACCAAGGTCGGAGCCCAGTCCGTGGTGCTCGACGCCAAGTGGCTCGAGGAGGCCGGCGCCGAGCTGGCCACGGCGCCGGCGTGAGTCGGCCGCTGCGGCCCGCGTCCCTCAGCCTCGCGGCGCTCGCCCTGCTCCTCGTCGCCTGCTGCCCCCCAGGGGTCTCCGGCGGTCCTGCGCCGGTCTCCGACGCCGCGCTGGTCCCCGTGCAGGGCGACGCTCTCGAGCGCCGTTTCGAAGGTGCCTGGCGGCTGGTGGCCGAGCGGTACTGGGACCTCGGCACCCTCGCGGTCGACTGGGAGGAGGTTGGCGAGCGCTACCGCGCGCGCCTCGCCGACGTCCGGTCCGACGACGACCTCTACGACCTGCTCGAGGCCATGTACGACGAGATCGGCGACCAGCACTCGGTCTACGTTCGGCCGGAGCGCGTGGCCGAGGTGAGGAGGCAGTACGGCGACCTCCCTTGCCTCGCCGTGTTCGGCCTCGAAGCCGGCCAGCCCGGCGTGCCGTCGGCCCGCTGGCTCGAGCTCTCACCTCTGGCCATTAGCGCCCAGTCGCCGGTCGATCCCGCCACGGAGAGCATCGGCAACGTGTCCTTCGGGCTCACGGACGCGGGCCGAGCCCGCGTCGGGTACCTACGCGTTCCCGACCTCGCCACCGACGGCGTCGCAGACGCGGTGAGGCAGGCCGTCGTCCAGCTCCGCCGCGCCGGCGCCGACGCGTTCGTGCTCGACCTGCGCGGCAACCCGGGCGGAAGGCTGGTGAGCATGATGCAGGTGGCGGGCGTCTTCACCCGCGGGTTCCTGTGGCGGGCGGTGCTGAGCTGGACGCTGCCGGTGCCGTACCCGGCGATAGGCGACCCTGTCACGGACCTGCCCCTCTACGTGCTCGTGGACGGCGACGTGCACAGCGCCGCGGAGGGCCTCGCCGGCGCGCTGCAGGACAACGGCAGGGCCACCGTCGTCGGGGCCCGCACCGCCGGCAACGTCGAGGCGGTCCTCCCCTTCTGTCTCCGTGACGGCTCGCAGGCTTGGATCGCGACGGGCGTGCTCGCCCCGCTGCTCGGCGCCACCTGGGAGGGGCGCGGCGTGGAGCCCGACGTACCTGTCGAGGGCGAGCGCGCGCTCGAGGAGGCTCTCGCCCGGATCGGAGCGCCGGAGTGACGCTGAGCCCAGAGAGGATCACCGAGCACGTCTGGCGCGTGCCTGTCGCGGTCGAGACCCTGCCGCCCTACGACCACACGAACGCCTACGTCGTCGCCGACTCCGGCGTCGGGCTGGTCGTCGACCCCGGCTCTCCTCTCCCCGAGTCGAACCAGCGCATCGCCGACGTGCTGGCGGAGGCCGGAGCCGGGCTGGTGAAGGGCATCGTCGTCACCCACGGTCACCCGGACCACTGGGAGGGCCTGGCCGCGGCCGTGGCGCGCTTCGACGACCCCAGCGTCTACGTGCACGCCTCCGAGGCCGAGCGCGTCGCCGTCCAGGCCCGCAAGGTCCTCGTCACGTCGGACGTCGTCGTCACCGTCGGCGGGCTGACCGTCGAGCTCATCCACACGCCGGGGCACAGCCCCGGCCACCTCTCCGTGGTCGTGCGCTCGCCAGACGGTCCTCCCGAGGCTGCCCTCGCCGGCGACCTGGTGGCGGCGAGCGGCTCCGTGTGGGTGGGCAAGCCGGAGGGAGACGTGTCCCACTACCTCGCCAGCCTCGAGCGCCTCATCGAGCTCGAGCCGGCGGTCGTGGGCGCCGGCCACGGGGCGGTCGTGAGCGATCCCGCGGGGCGGCTCCGTGAGCAGATCGAGCATCGGCTCGAGCGCGAGTCACAGGTCGTCGCCGCCCTCAGCGCGGGTCCTCTCGACGCCACCGCCGTGACGGCGACGATCTACCCCGGTCTCGGCGACCGCCTCGAGGACCTGGCC
>JBIQIQ010000139.1:0-6493 GCA_044507975.1 Deinococcaceae bacterium | reverse complement strand
GGGCGGTCGGCTGCTATCCTCGCCAGGGCCGCCAGCCGCTTCGGCCGGCGCGCCTCTCACCCTGGAGCTCACATGGCGAGACTGGTATCAGCAGAGTCGGTGACCGAAGGCCACCCGGACAAGCTCGCGGACCGCATCAGCGACTCGGTGCTGGACGCGATCCTCGCCCAGGACCCGGCCGCCCGCGTCGCCGCCGAGACCCTGCTGACCAAGGGGGTAGCGCTCGTGGCCGGGGAGGTCACGACGCGGGCCGACGTCGACGTGCAGGCCTGCGTGAGGAACGCCGCTCGCGAGGTCGGCTACGTCGACTCGGCGTACGGCTTCGACGCCGACCACTCCGCCGTCCTCATCGCCCTCTCCGAGCAGTCGCCCGACATCGCCCAGGGCGTCGACCACGCGCAGGACGCCGTTGGCGGCGACCTCTACGACGCCGTCGGCGCCGGCGACCAGGGCCTGATGTTCGGCTACGCCATCGACGAGACACCCGAGCTGATGCCGCTCCCCATCACCCTCGCGCACCGCATGGCGCGCCGCCTGGCCGAGGTCAGGAGGTCAGGCGAGCTGCCGTACCTGCGTCCCGACGGCAAGACGCAGGTGACCCTCGTCTACGAGGACGGCGTCGCCACCGCCCTGGACACCGTCGTGCTCTCGGCGCAGCACCACGACGGCGTCGAGCTGAGGAGGCTGCGCGACGACCTGGTCGGCTACGTGATCGAGGCCGCGCTGCCCGCCGGCCTCGACGCCTCCGGCGCCCGCTACCTCGTCAACCCCACGGGCCGCTTCGTCGAAGGCGGCCCGTCGGCCGACGCCGGGCTCACGGGCAGGAAGATCATCGTCGACACCTACGGCGGCGCCGCTCCCCACGGCGGCGGCGCCTTCAGCGGCAAGGACCCCACCAAGGTCGACCGGTCGGGCAGCTACTACGCCCGCTACATCGCCAAGAACGTCGTCGCGGCCGGCCTCGCTACCCGCTGCCAGGTGCAGCTCGCGTACGCGATCGGCGTCGCGCGCCCCGTGGGCATGTACGTGGACACGTTCGGCACCGGCGCCATCCCCGACGAGCGCCTGTCGGACGCCATCCGCCAGGCCTTCGACGGCCGGCCCGCCGCGATCATCGCCGAGCTCGACCTGCGCCGGCCCATCTACACCCCCACCAGCTCGTACGGCCACTTCAGCGACCAGTCGTACCCGTGGGAGCAGACCGACCGGGTCGCGGCTCTCACCGCGGCGGCCAAGCAGCTGGCTTGACCCGAAGAGGGCGCTCAGGACGCGGTTCCTCGCTCCGGGCCCGGGAACGCTTCGGTTAGACTTGTTCGCATGGCGAGAATCGTGTTGGGCAACCGCGACGGGACCCTGGCCGTGCGCCACGGCCGCGGCGTGATGGAGGCGCTGAACGAGGAGTGGCCCGACCTCCACGTCACGGTCAGGACGATGCAGGGCGGCGAAGGAGCCAGACCGCTCCTCGACGCGCTGTCCAAGGGCTCCATCGACGTCGCCGTCGTCCAGCTCGACACGCTGGCCCCCACCATCCCGGACGAGGTGCGGCTCGCGGCCGTGCGGCGGCGCTCCGACCCGCGCAGCGCGCTGGTCGCCAGGGGCTCCGCCTCGCTCGCCGACCTGCCGGAAGGCGGCACGGTGGGGGTCTTCTCCGAGCGCGACGCCGCGTTCATCCAGGCGGTCCGCCCCGGCGTCACCTCCCGCCTGCTGACCGGCACCCCCGAGCAGCGGCTCGCCCTGGTCACGGCCGGCGAGCTGTCAGCCATCGTCCTGCCGGCAGCCGCGCTCATCACGCTCGACCTGCGCGACTACCTCAGCGACATGCTCGAGGTCGACGAGTTCACGCCCGCCCCTGGGCAAGGCGCGGTGGGCCTCCTGGTGAGGGCGGACGACGACCTCGCCTTCGAGTCCGCCTACGCCCTCCAGCACCGCCCGAGCTACGACAGGGTCAGGGCTGAGAGGGCCTTCGCCGGCTCGGTGGGCGAGCTGCCGGTGGGCGCCGTGGCCACCATCACCGATGACGGGGAGCTGACCCTGGTCGGCACGGTCGTCAGCGGCGACGCCACGCTGCAGGCGAGCGTCAACGGCGAGGCCCGGGAGGCCGAGGACCTCGGCCGCGAGCTGGCTTCCGACGTGCTCGAGCGCCTCACGAAGATCTAGGGCCGATCGACCTCAGCCGACGGCGCGCTCCGCCGAGCCCTGCTCCCGGGCGGCCAGCACCCGCTCCGCGACCTGGTGCGGCACGCCGTCGTACTTGTCGAACCGCAGAGAGTAGGCGCCGCGGCCGCCCGTCAGCGACCGCAGGTCGGCGGAGTAGCTCTGCAGCTCGGCCATGGGCACGTGGGCGCTGACGACGCTGACGGACCCCTCGGAGTCCATGCCGAGGATGCGGCCCCTGCGGGTGTTCAGGTCGGAGATGACGTCACCGGTGAAGCGGTCGGGGACGCGCACCTTGACGAGCATCACCGGCTCGAGGAGCTGCGGCGTGGCCTGCGCCATCGCCTCCTTGAACGCGTGCGCGGCAGCCGTCTGGAACGCGACGTCCTTGGAGTCGACCGGATGGTCCTTGCCGTCGTAGACGACCGCCTTCACGTCCTGGACCGGGAACCCCCCGAGCGCGCCGGCGGTCATGCCCGCCCTCACGCCCTTCTCGCAGCTCGACTGGAACTGGGTGGGGATGGAGCCGCCCACTACCGCCCACTCGAACTCGAAGCCGGCGCCGCGCGGCAGCGGCTCGACGCGCAGCGCGACCTCGGCGAACTGGCCGGCGCCGCCGGTCTGCTTCTTGTGGCGGTAGCGCGCGTCGCCGACACCCGCGATCGTCTCGCGGTACGCGACGGAGGGAGGCCGGGTCTCGACGTCGACCCCGTAGCGCTCCTTGAGGACCTGCGCGGCGATCTCGAGGTGCACGTGCCCCATGCCCCAGAGCACCGTCTCGCGGGTGTCCGGGTTGCGCTCGAGGCGCAGGCCGGCGTCGGCGTCGAGCAGGCGGTGGAGGGCGTCGCCGAGCTTGTCCTCGTCGGCCCTGCTCCTCGGGAACAGCGCGAGGGCCATGACCGGCTCGGGCATCCGGATCTGGGAGAGGACCACGTCCAGGCCCGGCTGCGCGAGGGTGTCTCCGGTCGTGACGACGTCGGCCTTGTTGAGCGCGCCGATCATGCCGGCGGTGAGCTCCTTGACCTCCTTGAGGTCCTTGCCCTCCGGCACGTACAGGTGGGCCGTCTTGACCTCTTCGCCCTTGGTCGTGTCGACGACGGGGTCGCCGGCCTTGAGCGTGCCACCGAGCACCCTCAGCAGCGAGACCTTGCCCATGTAAGGGTCGATGACCGTCTTGAAGACGCGCGCGGTGAAGGGCGCGTCCGGGCCGAGCTGCGGCGACTCGCCCCGGTCCATGCGCAGGGGCATGTGGTCCTCGACCTGCCGGACGCCCTGGAGCATGAAGTCGAGCAGCAGGCTGATGCCCATGACGTTCGTGGCCGAGGTGAGCAGGACGGGCGTGAGCTCGTTGCGCCGCACGGCGGAGTCGAAGGCTCCCCTCAGCTCGCCGTCGTCGAGGTCGGCGTCCTCGAGGTACTTGAGCATCAGCTCGTCGTCGGTCTCGACGATCGCCTCCACCAGGCGCTCGCGGTACTCCTGCGCCAGGCCAGCCACCTCGTCGGGGACGGGTATGGGCCGCGGCTCGCCGTCGGGCCAGTCGTACGCCTGCATGCTCAGGAGGTCGACGATGCCCCGGAACGACTCGGCCTGGCCGATCGGCACCTGGATGGCTGCCAGGTTGCCCGGCAACGTCGACTCGATCTCGGCCATGGTCCGGAAGAAGTCGGCGTTCTCGCGGTCCATCTTGTTCACCACGACCATGGTCGACAGCTCGCGCTCGAGGCTCGAGCTCCACACCCGCTCGGTGCCGACCGCCACGCCGGACACCGCCGACACGACGATCATCGCGGCGTCGGCAGCGGCCATCGCTCCGCGGATCTCGCTGACGAAGTCGGCGTAGCCGGGCGTGTCGATCAGGTTGAAGCGCTGGCCCTTCCACGTGAGGGGATGGACGGTCGAGTAGATGGAGATCTTGCGGCGCTTCTCCTCGGGCGTGTGGTCGGACGCCGTCGTGCCGTTCTCGACCGAGCCCAGGGTGGGGACCGCCCCGGCGCGGAAGAGCAGGGCTTCGACCAGAGACGTCTTGCCGGCGCCGCTGTGAGAGAGGACCGCGACGTTGCGGATGTCGGACATCTCGACTCCAATCCTCGGTTGAGGGCGCTAGAGCGGCGTGCCGGCGGCCGTTGCCGGCCCGCGGATGTTGAGTGGGCACATGGTAGCAGAGGCGCTACAGTCCTGAGGTGGACCTCGAGCGGGAGCTGAAGTACTCCACGACCGAAGAGCACGTCCCCTCCCAAGCGGAGCTGACGGCGGCCATCGCGGACACCGGGCTCACGGTCGACCCCCCGGAGGTGGCGCGCTACGTCGACGTCTACTACGACGACGAGGCCGGCCGCCTGCGCGCCGCGGGCGTCGCGTTGCGGCGGCGGTACCGGCCCAGCGGCACCTACGCGACCTTCAAGGGAGCGGCGTCGCGCGACGGCGACCTACACTCGCGCCCCGAGCTCGAGCTGCCCGTCGGCGAGGACGATGGCTGGCCGGAAGAGGTCCTCGCCGCCCTGCCCGGCTCCGTGGGTCCCGACCTCCTCGCCCCCTTGGCGGAGCTGTGGGTGCAACGGGTCAGGACCGTGGCGCGCGCCGGCGGCGCGCCGGTCGCCGAGCTGGCGTTCGACGCCGTCGAGTGCCGCGCCCCCGGACAGGACGCCTCCTCCGTCACGTTCAACGAGGTCGAGATCGAGGCCCTCGTGGACGGCGAGGCCGCGCTCGGCTCCATGCGTGCGCTAGCCGAGGCGGTGGACACGCTCGTGCCCCTCACGCCCTCTAGCTCTTCGAAGCTCGAGCGGGCGCTGGCGCTGCTCGCGGTCTTCGGGTAGGCGAACCCCTCGCTCCGGTAGGGCCCGCGACCGGGCCCGCGGGTCACTACTCGCTCCGCCCCGGCGGCCTCACCTCGCCAGGAAGCCGCCGTCGACGGGGAAGTACGCGCCGTGGATGAACGAGGCGCCGTCGCTCGCGAGGAACACGGCGATCTCGGCGATCTCCTCGGGCTCGCCCAGCCGCCCGATGGGGTGGAGGGACACGAGCATCTCGTAGGCTTCCTTGTTCTCCTCGAGCTCGGCGATGAGAGGCGTGCGGACGAACCCGGGCCCGACGGCGTTGACCCTCACGCCCTTGGCGGCGTACTCGAGCGCCGCGGACTTGGTCATCCCCACGACCCCGTGCTTCGCGGCCACGTAGCCGGCGGAGGTCGCCCAACCAGCCGCCCCGAGGATGGAGGCCATGTTGACGATCGAGCCGCCTCCGGCCTCCAGCATCGCCGGGATCTCGTACTTCATCGCGTAGAAGACGCTGGAGAGGTTGACGTCGATGACCTTCTGCCAGCCGGCGACGCTCATGTCCGCGATCGGGTTCGCCTCGCCGCCGATGCCGGCGTTGTTGCAGGCCACGTGGAGCGCGCCGAAGCGCTCGACGGTCTCGGCGACCATGCGCTCGTTGTCCTCCGGCCTGCCGACGTCGGCGCGGACGAAGTGCGCCTCGCCACCCCTGCTCTTGACGTCCTCCACGGCAGCGTTGCCGTTCTCCTCCGAGAGGTCGACGATGGTCACCTTCGCCCCCTCCCGGACGTAGGCGTCGACGATCGCCTTGCCGATGCCCGACGCGCCGCCGGTGACGAGCGCGACCTTGCCCTCGAGATGTGCCATGGCCTTCCCCTTCCCCGCCGTCGGCGGGCTCGTGGCCCGGACGGCGCGACGGCCGCGCCAGGGCGGCCGCTTCCTCAACGTTGCCACCGATTCGTGAGCGGCGGCGCGGGTCGGCGATCGGGCGGGGGCGGCCGGGGCGCCGAGAGCCCGACTTATACTCGGCCGCATGGTCCGCGACGCCGAGATCTTCGACCTCATCGCCCGCGAGCACGAGCGCCAGGACGCCGGGCTCGAGCTCATCGCCTCGGAGAACTTCGTGTCGCGGGGCGTCCTCGAGGCCGCGGGCTCGGTGCTGACGAACAAGTACGCCGAGGGATACCCGGGCAAGCGGTACTACGGGGGCTGCGAGGTGGTGGACGAGGTCGAGACGCTCGCCATGCAGCGCTGCAACTCCCTGTTCGGGTCGACCTGGGCGAACGTCCAGCCGCACTCGGGCTCGAGCGCCAACCTCGCCACCTACTACGCGCTGCTCGAGCCCGGCGCTCGGGTCCTCGGCATGGACCTCGCTCACGGCGGCCACCTCACCCACGGCTCGCCGGTCAACTTCTCCGGCATCAACTACGAGGTCAGGGGCTACCCCGTAGACCGCGAGACAGAGCTCATCGACTACGACGAACTCGCGCGCGTCGCCGAGAGCTTCCGCCCGCGCCTGATCATCGCCGGCGCGTCGGCCTACAGCCGGCTGATCGACTTCGAGCGCT
>JBIQIQ010000011.1:34985-36984 GCA_044507975.1 Deinococcaceae bacterium | reverse complement strand
CTCGCGCCGCGATGCCGTCCTGGACGCGATCGCGGCGCTGCCGGCGAGCGCCCGGCGCGCCCTTCACTCAGGAGCCCGATGTCCACGGGACGTTCTCATGACGGCATGAGAAAAGTGGCCTTCTGGTGAGAAGGCCACTTCGATGGTGGTCGCGGGTGGGCTTGTAAGCCGGGTTCTGTGACCCTGCCGCCCTGGGGCGGGGAGGGCCTCTGGCCATCTGTCTGGGACGCGCGTCGCCGCGCGCCTCTAGCGGTCGCCTGGAGATGGTGACGAGCCGGGCTAGCTCTCTCTCCCTATCGGACCTTGCTCCGGGTGGGGTTTACCTAGCTGCCCCTGTTGCCAGGAGCACTGGTGCGCTCTTACCGCACCCTTTCACCCTTACGAGCCGCCGCCGCCGTTAGGCGGAAGGCGGCCGCGGTCTGCTCTCTGTTGCACTTGCCGTCGCCTTACGCGCCCAGCCGTTAGCTGGCACCCTTGCCCTGCGGAGCCCGGACTTTCCTCGACGAACCTCCCGGCCCGCCGCGGCCAGACCACCCACACCGCGACCTAGGAGTATAGCACCTCGGCCCGGCCCAGCCGGCCCGCTCCCGAACGCGAGAGCCGGCCCCTTCGGGGGCCGGCTCCCAGGTGCGTACTACCGCGTCGTGCGCTCGCGTCAGAGGGCGCGGTAGTCGGTGACGACGATGTCGCCGTCGATGATCTGCTGACGGATCTGCTCGACCTCGTCGATGAGCTCCTGTGGGATCAGGGCCTCGTTGTACTCGTCGAGCGCGTAGCCCACGCCTTCCTCGGCCAGGCCGAGGTTGAGGAGACCACCCTCGAACTCGCCGGCGACGACGGCCTGGATCGCGTCGTACGCGGCCACGTCGACGCGCTTGAGCATGCTCGTCAGGCCGTGGTTGAGCGTGGACGGGTCGCCGTCGGTGTCGCCGGAGTGGTTCTGGTTGCTGTCGACGCCGATGAAGAACACGGGGGTCGTGCCCTCGCCGCAGGCCGCCTCGTAGTCGGCGGGCTTGGCGACCTGCTCGAGCTGCGCGGCGAGCGGGGAGTCGCG
Organism: Deinococcaceae bacterium; assembly: GCA_044507975.1. GTDB lineage: Bacteria > Deinococcota > Deinococci > Deinococcales > Trueperaceae > DASRWD01. The sequence continues at coordinate 35,930 of JBIQIQ010000011.1, read as the reverse complement.
CAGCGGGCGGGAGGGGGTGAAGCACTTCGTCTCGTTGGCCCAGGCGATGAGGCCGTTACCCGAGCCGCCGGCACCGTGGTAGATGATGTCGGCGCCCTGGGCGTTCTGGGCGGCGGCGAGCTCGCGGGCGCGCGCCGGGTCGTTCCAGGCGGCGTCGGTCACGCCGACGTAGTTGCTGATGATCGTGCAGTCGCCGCAGGCGGCCTTGACGCCTTCCTGGTAGCCGAGGTCGAAGGCGCGGATCAGCGGGATGTCCATCCCGCCGATGAAGCCCACGACGCCGGTGCGGGTCAGGGTGCCGGCGATGTAGCCGACGAGGAAGCTGCCCTCCTGCTCCTTGAACAGGACGCTCTGGACGTTCGGGTTCTCGGCGACGGCGTCGAGGAGAACGAACGCCGTGTCGGGGAACTCGGAGGAGACCGACTGGATCGCGTCGGCCTGCAGGAAGCCCGGGGCGATGACGATGTCGGCGCCCTGGCCGGCGATGCGGCGCTGGCCTTCAGCGGCGGTGTCGGGCGAGCCCTCGAACTCGACGACCTCGATCTCGAAGCCCTCGGTCTCCAGGTCCTGGGCGGCCCGTTCCACGCCGCGCCACGTGCCCTCGTTGAACGACCCGTCGAACTTGCCGCCGGCGTCGTAGACGATCCCGACGACGTAGTCCTGGGCCGAGGCCGCGGTGACCAGCAGGGCGGCGACCAAGATCAGCAGTCTGCGCATGTGACTTCCTCTCGACGAACGTGAAGTTCTTCACCCCCACGGGGTACGCCAGGACTATATCAAGCGTGACTCACGTCCCAATGGGCGTTCAGGCGGCGGGGGTTAACCGAAGGCCCATCGTCGCGCTCAGAACAGGATGCGCGTCCAATCGAGCTCGTCGAGCCCTTGGAAGACGTCGACGTGCTCGAGGAGGATGCCCGCCGACTGGTCGCGGAACATCGCGCACTC
>JBIQIQ010000011.1:18788-34885 GCA_044507975.1 Deinococcaceae bacterium | reverse complement strand
AGCTCCTCGTCGTAGTCCTCGGTGAGCATCGAGTTGTAGTAGTAGGTGCGGAACACGGGCCGGTCGCGCAGGAGCTGCTGGATCAGCTCGGCGAAGTTCACGCGCGTGCTGCGCAGGTTCTCGCGCATGCCGTTGTAGAGGTTGCTGCCGTCGATGAATATCGCCACGCGCTCGCCCTGGGCGAAGTTGCGCGCGTGGGCGTAGCGGCGCGCCGCGCCGGGGTCGCGGGGCTCCGGCTTGCGGGGGCGTGACGAGCGTCCGTTGGTGTCGTTCGGCTCCATGGGCAGGCACAAGTGTAACCTTGGGCCCATGCCTGCCCGCACGTTGGAGTCGTTCGAGCTCGACCACACGAGGGTCCGTGCCCCCTACGTCCGGCTCGCGGCGCGCTACGAGGGCCCCAAGGGCGACGTCGTCACGAAGTACGACCTGAGGCTCGTGCAGCCCAACCGCGCGGAGGTGCCGACGGCGGCGCTGCACACGATCGAGCACCTCCTGGCCGGCTACATGCGCGACGAGCTCGAGTCGCGCTCGGACGCCACCGTCGTCGACCTCTCGCCCATGGGCTGCCGCACCGGCTTCTACCTGACCCTGTTGGGCGAGCCGGAGCACGAAGCGGTGCGGTCCGCGGTCGCGGCGGCGCTGGGCAGCGTCGCCGGCCACGCAGGGGCGGTGCCCGGCTGCAGCGAGCTGGAGTGCGGCAACTGGCGCGACCACTCCCTCCCGGGGGCCCGGGCCTGGGCGCAGAGCGTTCTGGACGGTACGTTCGTCGTCCAGGAGACCGTTCCCATCCAGCGCTAACGCCCCGTAGGATGCCCGTCGTGGACGGGCCAGATGTCTCTCATGAGAGCGCGTGCCAAGATGCGCGGCATGGAGAGAAGACCACTCATCTTGATCGTCGAGGACGAGAAGGAGATCGCCAAGTTCATCGACCTGGAGCTCCAGGCCGAGAACTACGAGACCGTCGTCAGCTACGACGGCGTCACGGGGCTCTCGAAGTTCCGCGAGCTCACGCCCGACCTCGTCGTGCTCGACCTGATGCTCCCGGTGCTCGACGGCCTCGAGGTCGCTCGGCGCATCCGGAAGACGAGCAACACGCCCATCATCATCCTCACCGCCAAGGACTCGGTCGACGACAAGGTGACGGGTCTCGACTCCGGCGCCGACGACTACCTCGTCAAGCCCTTCAGCATCGAGGAGCTGCTCGCGCGCGTCCGGGCCCACCTGCGCCGCGTCAACCCGGCGGTGACCGGCGAGGTGCGCGTCGCGGACCTCGTGATCAACCTCGAGGGACGCGAGGTGTTCCGCGACGGCCGCCGCATAGAGCTCTCGGCCAAGGAGTTCGAGCTGCTCGAGCTGTTCGCGCGCAACCCCGGCAAGGTGTTCAACCGCTTCGAGATCGAGGAGAAGGTGTGGCCCGAGTACACGGGCGGCAGCAACGTCGTCGACGTCTACGTCGGCTACCTGCGCCGCAAGCTCGAGGGCGAGGGCGAGCGTAGGCTCATCCACACGGTGCGTGGCGTCGGGTACGTGTTGCGCGAGGAGTGAGCGCCAGGCCACGCGACGGCCGGCGCGGTCGCAGTAGGGTACTCGCTGCGCCGCAGGCGCCGGACTCGGCAGCGGCGAGGCGAGGAGTGGACGGCAGGTGGGCCTGAGGCTACAGCTGACCCTGGTCTTCGGGGTCTTCATAGCGATGATCCTGGGTGCGGTCGCGGTCTCCGTCTACCTGCTCACGGAGCGGTCGCTCTCCGCCGGGCTCGACGAGCGCGCCGGACAGGTGCTCGCCGAGCTCGCCGGGGCGCGCCAGATCGCCAACGGGATCTCCCGACTGCCGAGCGACGCCGGGGCGCAGGTCCTGCTCATCGGCCACGTCGGGGAAGACCTCGAGGGCGTGCAAGCCATCAAGGACGGCGTCACCTACGGGGTCCGGGGTCCTCTGATCCTGTCGCAGCTGCCCGACTCCGCGCTCGCTACCCTCGTCCAGGACGGCAAGGTGGCGGTGACGGTGGGCTCCGGCGTCAACCGCATCCGCGTGCACGGCCAGCTGACCCAGCTCGAGGGCTTCAACAGCCGTCCCCTCGGGGCGCAGTTCGTGTCCATCCCGGCGGGCCTGATGGCCTCGACCCTCGACCAGCTCGCCCGCGACCTCGTGATGACGGTCCTGCTCGCCTTCCTGGCGTTCGGCCTCGGGGTATGGGTGCTGTCGCTGAGGGTGCTTAGCCCGCTGAAGCGCGTCACGGACTCCGCCTCCCAGGTCTCGGGCGCCGACCTCTCTCTGCGGGTCCCGGTTCCCGAGACGCGCGACGAGATCCACGACCTGGGCGTGGCGATCAACAACATGCTCGACAGGCTCCAGGAGTCCTTCGAGACACAGCGCCGCTTCACCGCCGACGCCAGCCACGAGCTGCGTACTCCGGTCACGGCGATCGCCGGCCACGCCAGCTACCTGGTCAGGCGCACGGAGCCGACGCCGGCCCAGCAGGAGTCGCTCAACGTGATCCAGCGCGAGGCCGAGCGGATGGGCAAGCTGGTCAACGACCTCCTCGAGCTGGCGCGCGCCGACGCGGGGTTCACCGTCACGAAGGCGCCGATGAACCTCGTCGAGGTCGCCGAGGCTGTGCGGGCGGAGGTCTCGCGCGTCCCTTCCAACGCCGAGGTCAGCGTGAGCGCCCCGCGCGCCCTGGCCGAGGTGCTTGGCGACGCCGAGCGCCTCAAGCAGGTCGTCCTCAACCTCGTCACGAACGCGATCAACGCGGGGGCCAACCGGGTGACCGTCAGCGTCGCCCAGGAGGGCAAGCAGGTGAGGCTGGAGGTGCTCGACGACGGCGCCGGCATACCGCCCGAGGCTCTGCCCCATATCTTCGAGCGGTTCTACAGGGTCGACGGCGCGCGCAGCACGCGCGGCAACGGCAGCGGCCTCGGCCTCGCGATCGTGAGGTGGCTGGTGCAGCAGCACGACGGCACCGTCAGCGTGGAGTCGCGCCTGGGCGAGGGGACCGTGTTCACGATCCTGCTGCCCGCCCTCGACGCGAAGAAGACGGGGGAGACGCAGCTGGCCAGCAAAGGGCCGGCGGTGTTCGTCGAGCGGCGGCTCAACCCGCGCTGAAGAGGTGCTCGGCCTGCGCGAGCCTTCGGAGGGCGTACAGACCGTTCAGTACACCGAGACGCCCGGCTCGTCGACGACCTCGCCGACGAGCCGCGCTTCGGGAGCGAGCGACAACGCCTCGCTCGCGTGCTCCGCGGCCACGACCACCACGAACCCCAGCCCCAGGTTGAACACGTCGAGCATCTCCCGGGGGTCGACGTGGCCGGACTCATGGATCAGCGCGAACACCTCGGGGACGTCCCAGGAGCCGCCCTCGAGGCGCGCGCCCAGGCCAGCGGGCAGGCTGCGGGGCAGGTTCCCGGGCAGCCCGCCGCCCGTGACGTGCGCCATGGCCTTGACGATCCTCCGCTCGAGCAGGGGCGCCACGACCGGCAGGAAGCTGCGGTGCTCGGCCAGCAGGGCGCGCCACACGGGAGTACCGGACGGCAGGACGTCGTCCAGCCGCCCGGCCAGGGCGCTGCGCGCCAGGCTGAACCCGTTGGTCTGGAGGCCGCCGGAGGGCAGCCCCAGCAGCCTGTCCCCGGGCTCGACGCCGCTGCCGTCGACGATGGACCCCTTCTCGACGACCCCGACGATCGTGCCGGCGAGGTCGAACTCGCCCTCGCGGTAGACGCCGGGCATCTCGGCGGTCTCGCCCCCGAGCAGGGCCGCGCCGTTCTCGCGACAGGCCGCCGCCACGCCGGCCACCAGCTCGGCCGTGGCCTCGGGCTCGAGCCGCGCGCTGGCGACGTAGTCGAGGAAGAACAGCGGCCGCGCGCCCTGGACGAGGACGTCGTTGACGCAGTGGTTGACGAGGTCGCGGCCGATCCCCCGCAGGACGCCGGGCTCCGACGCGTAGCGGCTGGCGACCATGGTCTTCGTGCCGACGCCGTCGGTCGACGCGACCAGCACGGGGCGTTCGAGCCCGGCCGGCAGCTCGAAGAGCCCGCCGAAAGCCCCGATACCGCGCAGCACGCCCGGCGTGCGCGTCGACTCGACCTCACGCGTTATCAAATCGATGGTGCGCTCCGCCGCTCGCAGGTCCACGCCCGCCCGCTCGTACGCCTTCCCGTCCGTCCGACCCATGGCGGTCATGGTACCCACGGCCTCGCTCCGGACGTACGCCACACGGCCGCGGGGCCCGGCAGCCGGCCTCGGCTAGACTCGACGGACGTGCCAGACGCCATCGACGTCATCTTCCCGCTGCCGCTCGGGCCCCTCACCTACCTGGCGCCGCTGCCTGGCGGGGGGGAGCAGGAGGCCTTGGGCAAGCGGGTCGTCGTGCCCTGGCAGGCCGGCGTGCGCGTCGGCCTCGTCTCCGGGGCGCGACGCGTCGATCCCGGCCGCGGCCTCGAGCTCAGGCACGCCCTGCGCTACCTGGACGAGTGGCCCTACCTGCAGCCCGTACAGCTCCGCGCCGTGGCGGCCATGGCGCGGGCCTCCGGCGTGCCTGAAGGCCTGGTGCTCGCGACGCTAGGCGTGCCGGGCCTGACCCCAGAGCTCGAGCACCAGGTGAGGCTGCATCAGGCGACCGGGGCTGGAGACCTGTTCGGAGGGCTGTCTCCCGACGCTTGGCTGCCGGCCGAGCGCTTCGCGGCCAAGGACCTCGACCTGCTGCGGGCGCAGGGCCTCCTGGACGAGGCGGTGCGCGTCGTCAGGCCCACCCGCCGCGTGCTCACGCCGCGACGTCCTGCCGACCCGGCTCTCGACGGCCCGCGGCAGGCGAACCAGCGTCGAGCCCTCGAGCGCCTGCACGAGCTCGGAGCGGCCGACAGCGCCGCAGAGCTGGCGCGCGACTCCGAGGTGCCGGAGAGCGCGGTCAGGAGCCTCGTGTCCAAGGGGTACGCGGCCTACGAAGAGGTCGAGTTGCCGCCGCGACCTCTGCCCGCGCCGCCCCTGGAGGAGGGGCCTCTCGAGGACCCGGAGCCGGGCTGCGTGGCGCCGAGCGGCGACGGCTACGTGGCCGGTGGCTCGCGCAGGGCCCGGCTCGCCGCGCTGGTGCCGGTCCTCGCGGCCGACCTCGAGGCGGGCAAGAGCGTGCTGGTCGTGGCCCCCGAGCTCGTCCTGGCGCGCGAGGCCGCGGCGCTGCTGGCGACGCGCCTGCCGGTGCGGTACCTCTCCGGCGAGGCGACGGACGACCAGCGCGCCGCGCTCTTCGAGGAGCTGCCCGAGGCCGGGCCCGTCGTGCTGGTCGGGACGCATCTCGTGCTGCTGGCTCCCGTGCCCCAGCTAGGGCGGGTGGTCGTGCTCGAGGCCGCCAACCACGCGCACAAGCTCAGGTCGGGCGGGCGGTTGCTCGTGCCGAAAGCCGCCCAGAGGGTCGCGTTGGCCGTCGGGGCGAGGTTCACGGCCACTGACGTCGTCGCCAGCCCGGAGCTCGCGGCGCTCGGCGAGGCCTTCGAAGCGACGCCGCTACCGCTGCCGCGGCTCCGAGTGCACGTTTCTGACATGTCCGTCAGCGCCGGCTGGCCCCTGCATCCCGACCTGCAGCTCACTTTCAGCCAGGTCGTACAGCGGGAGCGGCAGGCCGTCGTGATCGCGCCGCGCCGCGGCTTCTCGGGCGCGTACGGCTGCATGGCCTGCGGCTGGCAGGCGCCTTGTCCGAACTGCGACCTCACGCTGCGCTTCCACCGGGACGACGCCCGCCTGCGCTGCCACCAGTGCGGGCACGACGAGCGCCTCCCTCAGACCTGCCCCTCGTGCCAGAGCCCGGACCTGGGCGCCCTCAAGGGGGCCGGCACGCAGTGGGTGCTGGCTCAGCTCCAACGCACCGCTCCGGGGTTCCCGAGCTTCCGCTACGACTCCGACCGCCGCGACGACCTCAGCAGCCTCTACGCCGGGGAGCCGGGCCTCGTGGTCGGGACGACCGCGGTGCTGCGCCTCGCGCCGCTGCCAGAGCTCGCGCTCGTGGCCGTCACGCAGTTCGACGTACACCTCGCACTCGCCGACTTCCGGGCCGAGCACGAGGCCCTGCGCATGCTCCTCCAGGTGGCGGAGCTCGGCGTGGGGAGGCGCCCTCTGGTGCTGGTGCAGACGTTCGCTCCACGGTCGCCGGTTCTGAGGGCCGTCGCCAGCGACGACCCCGACGAGGCGGTCGGAGCCGTGCTCGGCCAGCAGCTCGAGCGTCGGCGACGCTTCGGCTACCCGCCGTTCACGACGCTCGCCAAGGTCCAGGTCACCGCCCGCGACCAGGCCTCCGCGCACGCCGGCGCCCAGGCCGCTGCGGACAGGCTGCGCGTGGCAGGTGCGCGAGACGGCGAGCTGCTCGGTCCCGAGGCCGCGCCGGTGGCCAGGGTGAAGGGGCGCTACGGCTACCAGATGCTGATCCGCGCCTCGGACGAGGCCCGGCTCGAGGCGCTGCTGACAGCCCTCCCCGACCGGCTTCCGGCCGCGAGGGTCGCCGTCGACGTCGACCCGGTGGACGTCGGGGAGCTCCTCGAGTGAGCCGGGTGCGAGGGGTAACATCGTCAGCGGCATGTTGGTCAACCGTCGCGCCTCCCACGAGTTCGAGCTACTCGACCGCTTCACCGCCGGCATCGAGCTGACGGGTAGCGAGGTCAAGTCCCTCCGACAGGGCGGCGGGTCGATCGCCGAGGCGTACGCGCTCGTCAGGAACGGCGAGGTCTTCGTCGAGGGCATGAACATCCCGCCCTACAAGGACGCGAGCTACAACAACCACACGCCTACGCGCCCGCGCCGGCTGCTGCTGAAGCGCAGGGAGATCGAGGAGCTCGAGCGCGCCGTCAGCCGCAAGGGGCTGACGATCGTGCCGCTGCGCCTCCACTTCCAGGACGGCTGGGCCAAGCTCGACCTCGCGGTCGGTCGGGGCAAGAAGCTCCACGACAAGCGCCGCGACGCCGCGGCCAAGGACGCCAAGCGCGAGATGGACCGGGCCATGAAGGGCTCCTTCGACGGATGACCGCGCGGGCCCTGAAGCTGGTCGGTCTCCTCTCTGTCATGTTGCTCTTCTGGCAGTCGGCGCTCGCGCAGCCCCTGCTGATCGTCAACGGCCGCCAGGTCGAAGGCAACACGACCGCGCTCGTGAGCGGTTCGAGCTACGCGCCGGCGTCGCCGTTGGCGGCGGCGCTGGGCGCGACGGCCGCCGTCGACAGGTCCAGCGGACTGGTCGTGCTCGACGCCGGCGGCCGCTTCCTCCACGTGGCGATCGCGCCTTCGGCTCAGGAGGCCGCGGGCGTGGCCGGGGCGATACGCCTCGACGGCGCACCCGTGCCGGGCCCGGCGGCGGTCGTGTCGGGCTCCGACGTGTACCTGCCGGTCAAGCAGGTGGCCGAGGCCCTGGGCGCCAGCGTCACCTTCCTCGAGGGGCAGAACACGGTCCTAGTGGTGCAGCCGAGGGCGCGGCTGACCGGTATGCGCAGGCTCGCCAACCCGGAGCGGATCGAGCTGAGCCTGAGCGCGCCGGTCCGCTACAGCACCTTCCTCAACGCGCCCGTCCAGACCCTGCAGGTCCACTTCGAGCGCACCGACCAGGAGGTCCAGCTCCCCCAGCTGGAAGGCGAGCGTTTCGTGATCGCCAGCGCGGTGGCCGCCGGCGGCGGCGTCGACGTGAGGGTGAGGCTCGAAGAGGGGACGACCTACGACGTCTACCAGGTGCCGGACGGCCGCGGCTTCCGCGTCGTGATCGCACTGGGCGAGGCGGGCCAGAGCCCGCTGGCCGCCGGGGTGAGGGTCGTGCTCGACCCCGGCCACGGGGGCCAGGACACCGGTCTCGTCGGCGATGGGGGCAGCGAGAGCAGCCTGGTTCTGGCGGCCGCTGAGCGCTTGGCCGGTGCCCTGAGGCAGCGCGGCTACGAGGTCGTTCTCACTCGCGACGGCGACTACGCCGTGCCCGTAGCCACGCGCTCGGCTGCCGGGATCGGGGCCGACCTGTTCGTCTCGCTCCACGCGGCCAGCCTGCCGGCTGGGACCTACAACGCCTACTACCTCGGCGAGGCGGACGGGGTGGTCAGCCTCGACATGGCGATCCGCGAGAACGCGCAGGGCGCGGCCGCGGAGGAGACCGACCGACTGCGGCGCGAGCTGCTCCTCGGGCTCGTCCCGGACCTCGCGGCCGGACGGGAGCTCGCGGAGGGCCTCGGCGCTCGCCTCTTCACGCTGGCTGGTCTCCGCGCCGACGGCGTGAGCGGCGCCCCTCTCCAGGTGCTGGGAGGGGCCGCCGGTCGGGGCCTGCTGCTGGAGCTCTCACCGGACGACCTCATGGGCGCCGACCTGCCGGTGCTCCTCGCCGAGGCGCTGGCGGACCTCATCGCCCAGCGGAGGGTCGACCAGAGGTGAGCAGGACGGCGCCGAGCAAGCTGTGGGCCGCGCTGCTCACGCCGCAAGTGCTGGCCGCGGCGCTGGCGTCGGTGGCTGGTTTGGCGCTGTTCCTGAGCTCCGGCCAGCAGGAGGCGCCGCCCTCCCAACCGATCGAGCTGGCCAGCCCGGAGGACCGGCTGGTCGCCGCGGACGTCCGCCTCGTGCTCGTCGACGCCAGCGGACTCGAGTGGCAGAGGTCCGAACGCGTCCGATCGGCAGCCGGCGCCTCGGCCCGCCTGACGGCGGTCATGGCGGCCCTGCGGTCGGCCTTGGTGGCGGAGGGCGTGTGGCCCGAGGACCTGCCGGCACCGAGGGCGTTCCTCGAGACGATCGAGCGCCGCGAGGTAGCCGTCGTCGACCTGCGGCCACCGCCCGGTCTGGGCGTGAGCGTCGCTCAGGAGCTGGCCATCTACCGGGCGGTCACGGGCACCGCAGAGCTCGCGGGCGCCGAGACCGTCGTCTTCCTGCGCGACGGCGAGCCAGCGTCAACGCTCCTGGGGCACGTCGCCGCGCCGTCCTCGCTGTAAGCCGCTCTGGTCGACTAGGGGTACATGCGCGTGAGCATGCGAGGGAACGGGATGACCTCGCGCAGGTGCTTCCCTCCCACCAGCCAGGCGAGCAGGCGCTCGAGGCCGAGGCCGAAGCCGGAGTGGGGCACGGTGCCGTGCCGACGAAGGTCGAGGTACCACTCGAACGCTTCGCGAGGCAGGCCATGCTCGGCGATGCGCTGCTCCAGCAGGGCGAGGTCGTGGATGCGCTGCGAGCCGCCGATCAGCTCGCCGTACCCCTCGGGCAGGATCAGGTCGGAGGCCAGCACGCGCGTCGGGTCGCCCGGCACCGGCTCCATGTAGAAGGCCTTCGCCTGGGTCGGCCAGTGCTCGACGAACAGCGGCTTGTCGGAGCGCTCTCCCAGCATGGTCTCGTGCGGCGCGCCGAAGTCGTCGCCCCACTCCAGGGCTTCCCCGCGGCCCCGCAGGTAGTCGAGCGCATCGTCGTAGGTGAGGCGCTCGAAGCCGCCCGCGGCGGCCGGCTCGAGCTTGGAGACGTCCCGCTCGAGGATATCGAGCTCGCTGGCGCGCTCCTCCAGGACCCTGCCGACCAGGTACGCGACGAACTCCTCCTGCAGCTTCACGTTACCGTCGTGATCGAGGAAGGCGACCTCCGGCTCCACCATCCAGAACTCGAGGAGGTGGCGCCTCGTCTTGCTCTTCTCGGCCCGGAACGTCGGGCCGAACGTGTACACCTTGCCGAGCGCCATGGCTCCGGCCTCGGCGTAGAGCTGGCCCGACTGGGAGAGGAAGGCGTTGTCCTCCTCGAAGAGGTCGATCTCGAAGAGGTTCGTCGTGCCCTCGACGGCGGTCGGCATGAACAGCGGCGAATCGAAGCGCACGAAGCCGCGCTCCGCGAAGAAGTCGTGGATCGCGCGCTCGACGAGGTCCCGCACGCGCATGACGGCCCAGGGACCGCGGTGCCGCAGGTAGAGGTGGCGGTGCTCGAAGAGGAAGTCGACCCCGTGCTCCTTGGGCGTGATGGGGTAGTCGCCGCCAGGGGAGACCAGCTCGACGCCGCTGACACCGAGCTCGACCCCGCCCTTCGCGCGGTCGTCGGCCCTCACTAGGCCCGTGACCCGCACGCTCGACTCCTGCGTGAGGCCCTTGGCGAGCTCGAACTGCTCCTCGGGCACCTCGCTCCTCACGACGACGCCCTGCACGAACCCGCTGCCGTCACGCAGCTGAAGGAACGCGATCTTCCCGCTCGACCTGACTCCCGTCAACCAGCCTGCGACGACGACCTCTCGACCGACGTGGGCGTGGAGGTCCGCGATGGGGGTATGCGACATGGGGGGCAGTCTACGACGCCCCCCGCGGGGCGCGCCGACCGGTGCTCAGGCGATCGGGATGCCGAGCGCCTCTTCCAGCGCCTCGGCGGCACCGCACTCGTCGACCGAGGGCACGACGTGCTCGTAGCGTGCGATCACGGCGGGCGAGCCGTTGGCCATGACCCTCGGATGGCCGACGATCTCCAGCATCGGCACGTCGTTGGCGCTGTCGCCGACGGCCATGATGTCCTTCAGCGGCACGCGCAGGTGCTTGGCGAGCTGCTCGACCGCGCTAGCCTTCGAGGTGCCGGACCGCGTCATGTTCACGAAGGCGATGCCAGGAAGCGCCGGGCTCGAGGCCGTGGCCGACTCGATGCCGGACGGCATGCCGACGAGCAGCTCCTCGTGCTCGCCCCACGGCGCCACCCACTGCGCCCTCACGACCGGCTCGCTGGCGGCCACCTCCTCGAGGTCGCGGATGATGGGCGTGACCCCCAGCAGCTTCGCGTGCTGGTCGGCCAGGCTCGTGCGGCGCTCGATGAACAGCTCCGTGGGGGTGTAGAGCTCGAGGAGCGCCCCACGCTTGCGCGCGTTGGCGATCAGCGTCCTCAGGTCGTCCTCGCGCACGGCCGTGACCTGGATCGTGCGGCCGTCGGTGTAGCCGACGTGGGCACCGCTCTGGAACACGTGAGGGTTGTCGGGGCCGAGGCGCTCGGCGATCCGCAGGGCGACGCCGAACGCGGGCCTGCCGGTGCAGACCGCGACCTTCATCCCAGCCTCCCGGGCGCGTTGGGCGGCCTCCCACACGCAGGCCAGGACCTGAGCGTCCGCGCCCACGACGGTGCCGTCGAGGTCGAGGACCGCTAGGGGGATCACCGGGCCGGCGTCTCCCCGGCTGGGCGCAGGGTCGCCAGGCCCAGCTCGGAGAGCTGCTCGGCCGCCACTGCGGCGGGGGCGCCCGTCAGGGGGTCGTGGCCGCGCTGTGACTTCGGGAACGCGATCGTGTCGCGGATGGAGCTCACGCCGGCCAACAGCATGATCACGCGGTCGAAGCCCCACGCGATGCCCCCGTGGGGCGGCACCCCGTACGAAAGGGCGTCGAGGAAGAAGCCGAAGCGCTGCCGCGCCTCCTCCGGCGCGATCCCGATCGCCGCGAACATGCGTTCCTGCACGTCCTGGCGATGGATGCGCAGCGACCCGCCACCCACCTCGTTGCCGTTGAGGACGAGGTCGTAGGCGTAGGCCCGCACGGCGCCCGGATCGGTCTCGAGGAGGTCGAGGTCCTCGTCGTGGGGGCGAGCGAACGGGTGGTGCATGTAGGTCCAGCCGCCGTCCTCCGTGCGCTCGAGGAGTGGGAAGTCGACCACCCACAGGAAGCTGAGCACGTCCGGGCCGGGCCCCAGGCCTAGCAGACCCCCCAGGCCGACCCTCACGGCGCCCACGGCGGTGCACGTGGTCGTCCACGGGCCTGCCGCCAGCAGCAGGAGGTCGCCGGCGGACGGCGCCAGGCGCTCTGCCTCGGCTAGCTCTCTCTCGCCCAGGAACTTGGCGATCGGGCCCGTGAAGCCGTCGTCGCCTCGGCGCAGCCAGGCGAGCCCGGCGGCGCCGTGCTTCTTGGCGAGCCCCTCGAGGTCGGCGAGCACCTTGCGTGTCACGGCTTCGGCCTCGCGCGCCGGCACGGCCAGCGCCTTGACGACGCCGCCCCCCTCGACCGCTCCCGAGAAGGCCCGGAACCCGGAGCCGCGGAACGCATCGGTCAGGTCCTGGAGCTCGAGCGCGAAGCGGACGTCGGGCTTGTCCGACCCGTAGCGGTCGATCGCCTCGCGGTACGGCATGCGCAGGAAGGGCGTGGCGACGTTCACGCCGAGCGTCTCCTCGACGACGTGCGCCATCAGGCCCTCGTTCAGCCCCAGGACGTCGTCGACGCCCACGAACGACATCTCGATGTCTACCTGCGTGAAGTCGGGCTGCCGATCGGCCCTGAGGTCCTCGTCGCGGAAGCAGCGCGCGACCTGGAAGTAGCGGTCGACGCCCGACATCATCAGGAGCTGCTTGAAGAGCTGCGGCGACTGGGGGAGCGCGTAGAACGAGCCCGGCGCCGTGCGCGCCGGCACCACGAAATCGCGCGCGCCCTCGGGCGTGGAGAGAGTGAGCAGCGGGGTCTCGACCTGCACGAAGCCGCGCTCGTCGAGGTAGTCCCACACGGCCTTGGTGGCCTTGTGCCGGAGCAGCAGGGGCCGCAGCGCCTCGGGCCGCCTCAGGTCGAGGTAGCGGTGGCGGAGCCTGAGCTCCTCGGAGACCTCCGACGCGTCGACGCTGCCGTCGACGAGGAAGGGAGGCGTCCGGGCTGCCGACAGGACCTCGACGCGATCGGCCACGACCTCGACGAGGCCGGTCGCCGCGTCGCTCTTCTGTCCAGGCGGCCGCTCTCGCACCGTGCCCTCGACCGTCACGACGTACTCGCTCCGCAGGCTGCTGGCGACGTCGAACGCCTCCGCGGCGTCAGGCTCGCAGACGACCTGCACCAGGCCCGTGCGGTCGCGGAGGTCGACGAAGACCAGCCCGCCCAGGTCGCGGCGGCGGTTGACCCAGCCCTGCAGGATGACGCTCTCTCCGACGTGGTTCGCGCGCAGCTCGCCGCACATGTGGGTGCGCGTCATGCGGTGAACTCTAGCAGGGAGGTGAGCTCGCTCTCGGACGCCGGGCGCTGGTCGCCCGAGGCGAGGTCCTTGATCTGCCAGACCCCCTGGGCGCGCTCGCTCGCGCCGCGGAGCGCCGCGTGGGTCGCCCCACGCTTGTCGGCGTCTCCCAGGCCCTTGCCCGGCGCCCTGCGCTGGTAGGCGAACTCGACCGGGCCGATGCGCCGCAGCCGCGCCGCCAGGTCGGCGGCCTCGGCGACGGCCTCGTCGTCGAGCGGCACGAGGAAGAGGCGGGGCCGCTGCGCGCCGGCGGCGTCGGGTGCCGACTCCTCGGCGAGCGCGTCGATCACGCGCTCGACGCCGAAGGCCCAGCCGATGCCCGGCAGGTCGGGGCCGCCGAGGAGCTTGAGCAGGCCGTCGTAGCGCCCTCCGCCCCCGAGCGCCGACTGGGCTCCTATGCCGGCGTGGTGGGCCTCGAACGCGGTGCGGCGGTAGTAGTCGAGGCCGCGCACGATGCCGGGGTCCACCTCGTAAGGCACTCCCCAGGCGGCCAGGTGGCGCAGGACCGCCTCGAAGTGCGCGCGCGAGGGCTCGGCGAGCCGGTCGAGCGGCCGCTGCAGCTCGGTGATCAGCGCCTGGTCGCCCTGGTCCTTGCTGTCGAGCACCCTCATCGGGTTGAGCCGGAGCCTCTCGCGACTGACCTCGGAGAGCTCCTCGCGGCGCGGCTCGAGCTGCTCCCTCAGGTAGGCGTTGTACGCGGCGCGGTCCTCGGGGTCCCCGACGGAGCCGACCATCATCACGTGGCGAGTCAGGCCGCAGGCGGCGAGCACCTCGTACATGAGCTGGACGCTCTCGGCGTCGGCCAGCGGGGAGTCGGTGCCGACGACCTCGTAGTCGACCTGGTGGAACTGCCGGTAGCGGCCGCGCTGGACGTTCTCGGCGCGGAACGCCGGGCCCCACGTCCACACCTTCACCGGCAGGGGACGGGTGTGCATGCCGTGCTCGGCGAACGCACGCATGATGCCGGCCGTGAACTCCGGGCGGAGGGCGAGGTCGCGGCCGCCACGGTCCTCGAAGACGTACATCTCCTTCTGGACCACGATGTCGGACGACTCGCCGACGCTCCGCGCGAAGACCTCTGCGTACTCGAAGACGGGGATCGTCAGCTCGCCTGCGCCGGCGTTGCCGAGCACGCGGGCGGCGGCCGACGTGACGCTGCGCCAAGCGGCCTGCTGCTCGGGGAGGACGTCGCTGGTGCCCTTGACGGAACGGAGCTTCATGACGGGAGAGTCTACGGCACGAAGAAGCGGACGGCCGAGTGGCCGTCCGCTTCGTTCAGCTTCAGAGTCGGATCAGGGGAGGCTGGCCGGCAGGCCGTTGCTCCTCACGCCGCCCACGACGACGAACACGAAGCCGGAGCCGGACCGCTCGGGCGCGACGAACTCGATGCGCGTCGGGGACCACGACGTCACGGAGGCCTGGATGCCGCCGTCGCCGTTCATGCTGGCGCCGACGAGCACGAACGAGTCGTCAGCCTGCCCGCCGAAGCCGTCGCCGAAGTAACGGCCCTGGAGCACCACGGTGCCGCCTGGATCGTCTGGCACGGTCACGGATATGAGGGTCGGCATCACCTCGTTGCGGACGGTGGCTTGCGGGGTGCAGGCGCTCAGGGCCAGAGCCGCGAGGCCGAGGGTCAACCAGGCGAGACGCTTCACTGAAGTCCTCCTAAGCGCGAGCGTATGAACGCCGCCCCCGCGAGTCAATGCATTGTTTCATAGCCCTCCCACACGGCTCCGGCACGACGGGGCGGGTAGGGGCCGGCGGCGGTAGCATACCCGCCAGCATGCCGGAGGAGATCGTCATCGACACCGAGGCGCTGGCCGACGATGTGAAGGCGCTCGTCCAGGCCCGGGACCTGCCTCCCATCCGGCGCCTGCTCGTCGGCCTGCCCGTGCACGACATCGCCGAGGTCTTCCACCGTCTGAACCGCGAGGTGGAGGCCGTGGCGTTCCGCGTCCTGCCTCGCGAGCTCGCCCGCGAGCTCTTCGAGTACCTGGACGTCGGCGACCAGGAGGCCCTCATGCGCGGCATGGGGGAGAGCGAGGTCGCGGCGGTGCTCAACGGCATGTCGCCCGACGACCGCACTGCCCTCCTCGAGGAGCTGCCCGGCGCCGTGACCAAGCGGCTCCTCAACCTCCTCGACGAGGACGAGAGACACGTGGCGACGCAGCTCCTCGGTTACCCGGAGGAGTCGATCGGTCGCCTGATGACGCCCGACTACGTGGCGGTCAAGCCGCACTGGACCGTCGCGCGGGCGCTCGAGCACGTGCGCGTCTACGGCAAGGACTCCGAGACCCTAAACGTCGTCTACGTCACGGGCCAGGGCGGCGTGCTCGTGGACGACCTGCGGATGCGCGAGCTGCTGCTCGTCGACCCCGAGACCCGCATCGAGGAGCTGATGGACGAGCGCTTCAACGCGCTCCAGGCCTCCGACGACCAGGAGGTGGCCGTCGCGGAGTTCCGCAAGCGCGACCGCTCGGCGCTGCCGGTGACGGACAGCCAGGGGGTACTGGTCGGCATCGTCACCGTCGACGACGTGCTCGATGTCGCCGAGGAGGAGGCGACCGAGGACATCCAGATGCTCGGTGGGGTGGAGGCTCTCGAGGAGCCGTACCTGAAGATCTCTCTCCGTGGCGTGATCCGCAAGCGCGCGTTCTGGCTCGTCGTGCTCTTCATCGGCCAGACGCTGACCGCGACGGCGATGGGGCTGTTCGAGTCGGAGATCGCCGACGCCGTGGTGCTGGCCCTCTTCCTCCCGCTGATCATCTCCTCGGGCGGCAACTCGGGCTCCCAGGCGGCCGCGCTGGTGACGCGCGCGATCGCCCTCGGCGAGGTGACGGTGCGCGACTGGTGGGTGATCGCGCGGCGCGAGATGGTCGCCGGCCTCGCTCTCGGCGTCCTGCTCGGCGTGCTCGGTTTCCTCCGGGTGGGGATATGGGGCGTGTTCTTCGACGCCTACGGCCCGGAGTGGCCCCTCATCGGGCTCGTCGTGCTGCTGGCGCTCATCGGGGTGGTGCTGTGGGGCTCGCTCGTCGGTTCGTTGCTGCCGATCGTGCTCAAGCGGCTCGGCGCCGACCCGGCCGCTTCTTCCACGCCGTTCGTCGCGACGGTCGTCGACGTCGTCGGCATCATCATCTTCTTCTTCACCGCCAAGTCGGTGCTGACGGGCACGCTGCTCTGA
>JBIQIQ010000011.1:0-18688 GCA_044507975.1 Deinococcaceae bacterium | reverse complement strand
GCATGGCCCGCCCCGGCCGAGCAGGTCGTCGACGACGGCAGCGATCAGCGGCTCCTGGATGTGTTGTGGATGCGGCACGTGCCGGTCGGTGACCCTGCCGCCAGCGTCTGTCACGGTGATCGGTCCGTCCGCGAAGACCGGAACCCTGACGCTGCCGCCCTCGAGCGTGACGGTCAGGGCGTCGCGGTGGGCGGCGGCTGCGAAGTCCCAGCTCGCTACGCCGAGGAGGCCGCTGGCGAACCGTAGAGCTCCCACCACCTGGTCCGGCACCTGCGCCCAGGAGAGCCTGGTCGCGGTGAAGCCGCTCGCCTCGGCGACCTCGCCGAACCAGTGGTCGAGGAGGTCGAGCGCGTGGCTGCCGAGGTCGAGGAGGAGGCCTTCGCCGGCGATCACCGGGTCCCAGCGCCAGCCGGCGTCCTCGCGTCCAGGCGGCGCCGGCCACGCCAGGTCGAGCCTCACCATCGTCGGCGCGCCGAGGCTGCCGCCCTGCACCAGCTCCCTGACGTGCTCGAAGCGCGGGAGGGCACGCCGGTAGTAGGCCACGTACAGGGGGACGCTGGCCTCCTGGCACGCGCGCACCATCGCCTCCCCCTCGCTTGCCGTGCGCGCCATCGGCTTCTCGACGTAGACGGGCTTGCCGGCGCTCGCTGCCAGCGCGACGTACTCGGCGTGGCTCGACGGCGGCGTGGCGACGTAGACGGCGTCCACGTCTTCGGCCATGACGACCTCGCGCGCGTCGGTGGTCCAGCGCGGCACGCCGTGACGCATAGCGTAGTCGCGGGCCTTGACCGCGTCGCGGCGCATTACGACGGATACCGAGCTGCCCGGTACGTGCCGGAAAGCGGGGCCCGACTTGACCTCCGTGACGTCCCCGGCCCCGATGAAGCCCCAGCGCACGCTAGAGAGGCCGGTGCGCTCCTGGAGGAGGCCTTCTCCCGAGTCGACGCTGTCCGTGGGACGAGGTCGCGCTCCGTGCCGCACGTCAGGCGGCGTCGCCCTCTTGGCGCCTCACCATCTCGGCGATCCAGGTCGGCGCGAACGGCGAGGTGCAGCCCTTGGGCGTCGGGTAGTCCCGGAAGACGCCGAGGGCCTCCCCGATGGCGATGGCCCGCTCCCGCAGCTCCGGGAACCCGATGCCGATGCCGGCCAGGGCGTTGTTCATCGTCCACTGCTGCTCAGGGGGAGCGCCCGGCATCTCCGCTTCGATGCGGTCCAGGAGGCCGTCCAGGTCGAGGTCGTCAGGCTCCTTGGCGACCCGCTCGGCCGTCAGGTTCCAGCCGGCGCGGGCGACCCATGGGTCGTCGGCGTCCATCCAGGGCTCACGCAGCGACTCCTTCTCGGGATGGCGCTTCACCACGTAGGCGTTGACCCAGTCCGCGAGCTGCGAGAAGGAGGCGGCGCGTACCCACGAGTCGAGCTCGCCCGTCGAGAGCTCCGCGGGCTTCACCAACAGCGTGGCGAGCAGGCGGGCCTCGAGGTTGCCGGTCCGCCAGAGCGCGAGGGCGAGGTCGTGAGCGTCCTTGTGACGGGAAGCGACCTTGCGGATGTCGCCCAGCCGCACCCCGAACTGGTCCTCGCCGGCGCCGAGCTTGGCGTTCCGGGCCCGTACCCTCTCCCCGCCATGGGCCTCGAGCTCCTCGAGCGTCTGGGCGACCACCGACTCCAGTTCTTCTGCCGAACGTCGCATGACGACAGCCTAGTCCGCTGGCGCCCTGGGCTGCGTGGCCATCCCCGGCCGACCCGGGCTCAAGAGACCTCCAGGCGCATCACCCAGCGCGGCTTGCCGCCGCTGACGCCCGTGGTCTGGACGGCCCGGTGGAAGCCATGGGCCTCGAACAGCCGTGTCGTGCCCACGTAGCCGGATATCACGTCGACCCGGCCGTCGCCCGCGTCGGCAGGGTAGCCCTCGACGACCTCGGCTCCCATACGGCCGGCGTGGTCGACCGCACCCTCGAGCAGGTAATGCATGAGACCCTTGCGGCGGTGGCCAGCGCGCACGACGAAGCAGACGACGGACCAGGCGTCGCGGTCGTCCACGAACGGGATGGTGCGCGAGTTCATCAGGCGGCGGTACGTGGAGCGCGGCGCCACCGAGCACCAGCCGGCCGGCTCGTCATCGACGTAGGCCAGGACGCCTGGGCCCGGCTCAGACGAGCACTCACGGCGCATGTAGGCGATGCGATCCTCTGCGCCGAGGCCGGAGTGGCGATAGGCCATGCACCAGCAGCCGTCGATCCCGGTCTTCGGGCCCACCACGGCTTTGAAGTCGTCGAAGCGTCCGGTGGCCGGACGGATGTCAACTCGCATGGCGGGACTATAGACCGTGCCGGAGACGGGACGGGGGCTCGGTAGCGGTCGGACCTTCGCCTGACCCAACTAACCTGACGGTCGCTGTCCGGGTCGTAGGCGACGATCGCTGCGTAACCTAGGACGGAGGTCGGCGCATGGACGTGATCCAGTGGCTGTTGGACGGTGACCCCGCGATCCGCTGGCAGGTGATGCGGGACCTGCAAGGTGCGTCTCCGGAGGACGTGAGCGTCGAGCGGTCCAGGGTGGCGACCGAGGGCTGGGGGGCGCGCCTGTTGGCGCTGCAGGACGCCGGAGGCCAGTGGGGGAGGGACTCCTTGCCGGCGAGCGGCAGGCCCGCCGACGGGGCCACCGATCCCGCGACCAGGAAGGTGCTCCGGGAGCTGCACGGCATCTCGTTGGAGCGCCTCGGCTCGTTCCTCGGCGTCGACGCGGCCACCCTGGCTGGCTGGGAGGCGGGCGAGCCGGACCCGTCCGACGAGCGGTCGGCGCGCTACCGCTCGGCGGTCGACTGGATGTGGAACATCGGCACGCTCAAGCCGGAGTGGACTGCCACCACGCCGACCCTAATCCTCCTGCGGGACATGGGGCTGGACCCGGCGAGCGCGGAGGCCCAGCGGGCGATCGCGCTCGTGAGGGAGCACGTGAAATGGGACCACGATGGTCAGGACTACTTCGCGGGTGAGGTGGAGCCTTGCATCAACGGCAAGACGGTGGCGCTGGGAGCGTACTTCGGGGAGGACGTCAGCGCCATCGTCGACAGGCTCCTGAGCGAGCAGCTCGACGACGGCGGCTGGAACTGCGAGGCCGAGAACGGCTCGGTGCGGTCGTCGTTCCACTCGACGATAGAGGTCCTCGACGGACTGCTCGAGTACGAGGGCGCCAACGGTGCGCCGCCGGAGGTCGAGACGGCGCGCCTCAGGGCCCAGGAGTACATGCTCGAGAGGCGCATGTTCCGCCGGCTGTCCGATGGCGAGGTCATCAAGCCAGAGTGGACCCAGTTCTCGTACCCGCCCCGGTGGCACTACGACGTGCTGCGGGGTCTCGACTACCTGCGCGCGGCAGGCGCCGAGCCCGACCCCAGGTGCGCCGAAGCCATCGCCCTTGTGGAGAGCAAGCAGCAGCCCGACGGCCGCTGGCTCCTCGAGAACACGCACCCTGGCAGGGTCCACTTCGAGCTCGACGAAGGAGACGGCCGGCCGAGCCGCTGGAACACGCTGCGCGCGCTCCGGGTGCTGGACTGGTACGCGAGCTAGCTGAGCCGCTCCAGCCGCCCTTTGCGGCGGACGAGGTTCCTGTAGTCCCACTGGACGACCCGTGCCTTCGTCAGCCAGCGCTCGAGGGCTTCGGTGTCGACCTGGTCGGCCGATACGTAGCGGGCTTCGGCGGCCTTGAAGGTGCCTTCCGGCGTGAGGCCGTCCTCCTCGAACCCCTGACCGCTCCAGAAGAGCAGGCGGACCGAGCCCTTCAGCTTGCTGTATCCGACGATGGGATTGCCGTCCAGGAACCAGACGGGGTGTCGGTGCCAGATCTTGTTCTCGGCGTCCGGCAGACGCTCGTCGATGACCTTCGCGAGGAGGTCGGCGATCTGGCGGTCGCCGTCTTCCAGCGCTTCGTTGTAGCTCACGGTGTCCGGATGCATCTCGTTCCTCCCCGGATCGTCCAGCGCTCCGCTCTCGCCGCACGTGTCGAGTGCCTCTCAGGATAGTGGCTCCTCGGTGCCGCTCGCCGGGCGAGCAGGGTGGCCGGAGCGTCGCACGACGGCCGGCCGCGAGCCATCACGCTATATTCCTCGACGTGCGGCTCCTACTTCGTCTCGCTCTCATCGGGCTCATCTTGTTGGTGGGCTGCGCGCCCGCCGTCACGGTCGAGGACACGGGCGCGAACCTCACCGAGTTCACCCTTCGGCCGGTGACGCGCGACCAGCGCTACATCATCGCGGTGCCGAGCTTCACCGTGGGCGCCGGGAGCGTGCGGATAGGCTCCGTCGACCTCTCCGGAGAGGGCGAGGACTTCTTCCGCGAGCTCGGGTCCGGCGTGGCCGACATCTTCATCGCCGAGGCGTACGAGAGCCAGCAGTTCCGCATCACCGAGCGCGCGGAGATCGACAAGGTCCTCTTCGAGCAGGACCTGGCCCAGTCCGGGCGGGTGAACCCGGCGACAGCCGCCGCGGTCGGCCGCATCGAAGGGGCCGAGATGCTGGTGCTCGGCAGCGTCTCCGAGTTCGGCGTGCAGACGACGGGTGGGGGAGGCAGGGTCCTCGGCATGTTCGGTGGAGCGGCCGAGACCGTCACGGCGCGTGTCGCGGTAGAGATCCGCTTCGTGGACACGAACACCGCCGAGATCATGGCGATCGGCAGGGGGGTCTCGGAGGTATCCCAGCGCAACGTCTCCGTCGACATCGCCAACGTCATGACGAACCTGAGGGTCGGGCGCACCGGCACGACGATCGTCGACTACGCCGTGCGCAACGCGATCCGCTCGGCTATCGAGAACGCAGCTCGATCCCTGCCTGACAAGACCGAGAAGTGAGGATGTCCCACACGTCCTGACCCTCTGGCAACTTGATCGCCCGCGTTCAGGTCCGGCCCGCCGGGCCTCCGGTTGGGGGGTCATGCGCCGCGCACCGCGACGTCCTCGGTCTTGGTTCGGCTAAGGTGTTCCCGCAACCGTAGTGCAGCCTGAGGAGGGACCGCCTTGACCATGAGCGAGGAAGGCCTGGCCCGCAGGACGCGCGTCGTCGAGATCGTAGACGACGTGGCGGCCGCCCTGCGCGATGTGATCAGGAAGCATCGCGTCACTGCGGACGAGTACCGAGCCGCCGTCGCGTGGCTGACCTGGGCGGGGGAGCAGGAGGCCGAGATCGCCCTGCTCCTCGACGTCTACCTAGCGGCCACCGTGGACGACGTCCAGACTGCGATGCTCGGGGGAACCGATAGCAACACGGAGGGCCCCTTCTACATCCCGGATGCCCCCTTGCTCACCCTGCCCTACGTCCTCCCTCGCCGGGTCGACGAGCCAGGGGAGGTACTCGTCTTCTCGGGGTCTGTCACGTCCACCGAAGACGTTCCGCTCGCTGGTGCTCTGGTCGACGTGTGGCAAGACAACGGCGCGGGGGAGTACTCGCACTTCCACTCGGACGTACCCGAGAACAACCTGCGTGGCCGCCTCGTCACCGACGCGGACGGTCGTTTCGAGCTCGAGACCGTCATGCCTGTGGCCTATGAGATCCCGAAGTCCGGCGCGACCGGCCACCTCCTCGCAGCCACCGGTCGCCCAGCTTTCCGTCCCGCCCACATGCACTTCAAGATCTCGCACGCGTCCGCCCGGCCGCTGACCACCCAGGTCTACTTCGAGGGCGACCCGTGGTTGGACGACGACGTCATCGGCGCTGTCAGGGCTCCACTGGTCACCAAGGTAGTGAGGAGCGCAGAGGACGCCGCCGACCAGCGCGCGAGGTGCTCGTACGACTTCGTGCTGCCGCCGATCGGAGAGAGAGGGAGCCAAGCATGACCGACGTCGCGACCCGGGCCTCACCGCTCGCCGAGAGGTTCGAGCGGTACTTCGCCATCAAGACGTCGGCCGACGTCGACGGCACGATGGCGTACTTCTCGCCAGACATGGTGACGTACGTCGACGCCACCCTCGGCTGGCACTTCGACAGCTACCAGGTGCTCAAGGACCTGTTCGTGCAGTACATGCCGACCTGGAGGGCGCCAGCCGCCTCTTACGCCACGTCGGTGCTCTCGAACGGGACGAGCGCGATCGTCCACATGTCAGATACGCCGGAGCTGTTCGGCGGCGAGCTGCGTGCGCTGGCTGCGGTCGACTTCGTCGACGACCGCATCGTCCGGTGGATCGACTACTGGGACGGCGCGAGCTTCGACGAAACGCTTTACGAGCAGCTGCGCACACCGGCCGCGCGGTTCTCGTCCGACCTCAGAGACGGCGAGGTCGCCTCCACGGCCGACCCGGCGCTGACCGCGGCGGCGGAGAAGCTTCACGGGGCCTTCGCCCGTGCGGACGCTGCCGCGGCCACTGAGCTCTTGCACCCCGACGTCGTCCTCCACGACATGAGCCTCCGCGCCTGCCAGCTCGGCCGCATCGAGACGGGGCGTTACCTCGCCCGAGTGCTGGACACCGTCCCGTACGGCCGCTCCAGCCTCTTCCGCCGGACCCTGGGCAGCGCCAGTGGGGGAGGCTTCGAGTGGACGTCCGCCGACGGCCTCGTCGGCATCACCGCGATCGAGCTCGACCGCGACGGTCGCGTCACGTCCCTCACCAGCGTGTACGACTCACGCCAACTCGCGCCGGAGCGCAAGGCGGCGCTCGTGGCGTCCGCCGTGGCCTAGGGTCTCACCGGCCTCCCGGTGGTCGAGGAGGGCTGTGTCGAACCGAGGACCGCTCGCTCCGGCTCACGCCTGCTCTGGCTTGTAGGCTGCGAAGCGCAGCCGCGTGTAGTCGGCGGTCCATGCGCCGTCGCTGCCTCGCAGCTGGGGCTCTAGCCGGGCGCACACGGCCGCCACGTAGGCGTCCCTCTCGGCTGGCGGCAGGACGGACACGAAGGTGCCGCCGAACGTCTCGATGAACCCGGCCATGCCGGCGGGCAGGGGCGTCGGTCGCGGGACCACGACGATGTGCGCCACGTCGAAGCCGGCCCGCGCCAGTCGACCGCCGTACTCCTCCGCGGTGGGGAAGTACCAAGGGGACGCGGCCGCTCCGTCGTAGCCGCGCACGTCGAGCTCCGCTACGAGGGCGTCGTGGATGGCGCCGACGCAGCGATGCCCGCCGCACTCCGCGACGAACCTTCCGCCCGGCCTGAGCGCGGCGAACACGCCCGCGATGACGAGGTCCGCCTCCTTGATCCAGTGGAGGACGGCGTTGCTGAACACGGCGTCGAACCGCTCGGCGTACGGGAGGTGCCGGGCGTCCTGAACGGAAGCGTCCACGCCTGCCGCCCTCGCGGCCCTCACGAGGTCCTCGCTCGCGTCGACCCCGGTCACCTCGCAGCCCGCCTCGGCGAGCCTGCGCGCAAGCGTGCCTTCCCCACAGCCCAGGTCGAGGATGCGCTCGCCCCGACGCGGGTCGAGGAGCGCCAAGACCTCGGTGGCCAGGTCGCTCACGTAGCTGGCGTTGCGCCGGTACGTGCCGGCGTCCCACTTCTGAGCGCTCACCCGATCTGCTCCCTCGCTGTGCTCCTGGGTATCCCGCCCACTTCCATCATGGGCACCCGAGCCTACTCCAGACGATGTAGTCGACGGCTACGGGCTCGGCGCCGGCCGCCCTCAGGCCGACGTTGGCCTTGCCGCGATGGTACTGGCCGTGCAGCGCGACGTGCACGAGCACGTCGACCAGCGGGGTCTCGAACCGCTCCCCGCGGCTGTTCGTGTAGTCGACGAGCGTATCGAGGTCATGTGGCCGAAACCCCGCGTGCAGCTCACGCGACGACGCGTCAAGCTCTTCACCGACCTCCTCGAGCTGCCTGAGGCTCAGGTCGGGCCAGATCGCGAGTGAAGGCCGCACGCCGGCGATCCGGGCCAGCCACGTGGCCTGCGCCCCGCGTACGTGAGCCAGCTCCCGCAGCACGTCCGCCGGAGGGACCGGCGCCGCCCTGAGCGCTGACAGCATCCGGGCGTCGGACCACGCGGCGTGACGGCGGAGGAGGTCCAGGCGCTCGATCATCGGTCGACCCCTGCGGTCGGCGCGGGCGCCGTTCGGGCGGCGTGAGACACAGGCCCCGAGGTTCGCCCTGCTCTGCGCACGGAGACAGCCTACGCCCGCTTGCGAGTTCCCGGCGCGGTGCCCAGGGCGAGCATGGTTACAGTTCGGCCATGTCGATCGATCCGTTCGTACCGTCCGACTTCGACCCTCCGCGGGAGTTGACCACCCCGCGGTTCCGTCTCGAACCCCTTGGGCCCCAGCACAACGAATCCGATCACGAGGCCTGGACGTCGAGCGTCGAGCACATCCGCTCCACGCCCGGCTACCCCGATGGCCGGTGGCCGCCCCTCGGGGGCATGACGCTCGAGGAGAACCTCGCCGACCTCACGCGCCACGCATCGGACTTCGCCGCCAGGAAGGGGTTCACGTTCACCGTCCTCGACCCGGGCGGCGGCGGCGTCATCGGCTGCGTCTACCTCTACCCGAGCAAGTCCCCCGGCTACGACGTGGAGGTGCAGTCCTGGGTCCGAGCCGACCGCGCGGAGCTCGATGGGCCGCTGGCCGACGCGGTCGCCGACTGGCTGGCGAGGTCGTGGCCTTGGGAGCGGATCGACCGCCGGGGCCGCTGAGCCTCGCCCCAACGACCCGCGCGTGGCGTGCTACCGTCCCGGCCATGGCGAGACCAGCACGGTCTGCTCGTAGCGAAGCGACGTTGCGGGCCATGGCGCCCTTCTCGCGGTTCTTCAGCGAGTCGACCTGGGCGCACCACCGCGACGATCCCGGCATCTCCGACTTCGTGTTCGGCAACCCGCACGAGATGCCGTTGCCGGCCTTCGTGGGCGCCCTGGAGCGCGGGCTCACCCCGCGCGACGTCTTGTGGTTCGGGTACAAGGAGAACGAGCCGGAGTCGCGCGACATCGTCGCCCGCTCGCTGAACGCGCACAGAGGCATGCCGTTCG
Organism: Deinococcaceae bacterium; assembly: GCA_044507975.1. Lineage (GTDB taxonomy): Bacteria > Deinococcota > Deinococci > Deinococcales > Trueperaceae > DASRWD01. The sequence continues at coordinate 9,761 of JBIQIQ010000011.1, read as the reverse complement.
AAGCGGCAGACGTCTTCATGACCAACGGCGGCTTCTCGGCCCTGTCCGTGTCCATCGCCGCTTTGACCGACCCCGGAGACGAGGTCATCTACATCTCGCCACCGTGGTTCTTCTACGAGGCGATCATCGTCTCGCAGGGCGCGACGCCGGTTCGCGTCCCGGTCGACCCGGCGAGCTACGACCTCGACCTGGAGGCGATTCGCTCCGCCGTAACGGAGCGCACGCGCGCCATCATCGTCAACTCGCCCAACAACCCGACCGGCAGGATCTACCCGCCGTCCACCTTCACCGAGCTCGGGCGCATCCTCACCGAGGCGAGCGCACGGAACGGCCGGCCCGTCTACCTGCTCTCCGACGAGGCTTACAGCCGCATCGTCTTCGACGGTCGCGAGTACCCGAGCCCCACGGCGTTCTACCCGGACTCGCTACTGCTCTACACGTACGGCAAGACGCTGCTGACGCCCGGGCAGCGCATCGGGTACATCGCCCTGCCTCCGACCATGGCGGACCGGGGCCCGCTCCGGGAGGCGCTGTTCGCGGCGCAGGTCGTGGCCGGCTGGGCGTTCCCCAACGCTCTGCTCCAGCACGCGCTGCCGGATCTCGAGAAGGTCTCGATAGACCTCTCGCACCTGCAGAGCAAGCGCGACACCATGGTCGGCGCCCTGCGCGCGATGGGCTACGAGCTCCAGGCGCCCGAGGGCACGTTCTACCTCCTCGTTCGCTCGCCTGAGCCCGACGACATCGCGTTCAGCGAACGCCTGGCGGCCGAAGGCGTGTTCGTCCTGCCCGGCAGCGTGGCCGAGCTACCCGGCACCTTCCGCATCTCGCTGACGGCCTCGGACGAGATGATCGCGAGGTCCTTGCCCGGGTTCGAGAGCGCCATCGGGGGAGGACGATGACCGACTCAAGTGGGAGCCGCGACATGGGCGAGGTGATGGATGCCGCCCTCGCCAACCTCGAGGAACGCACGGGACGAAGCCTCGAGGAGTGGATACGGCTGGTGCAGGGGAGCGGCCTCGACCCGCACGACCTCAAGGCCGTGAGGCGCTGGCTCAAGGACGAGCACGGCGCCAAGGTCAACACCCGCTGGCACGTCGCCGAGGCCGCCGCGAGAGCCGCGGGCTGGCAGAGACCGAGCGTCGAGGCGTTCGTCGACCAGCAGTTCGCCGGTTCCAAGGCGGGCATGCGGCCTCTGTTCGACCGGCTGCGCGCCGCGATCGAGGACCTGGGTGAGGACGTGACGGTCCAGGGCAGGGGAGGCTACACGCCCTTCGTGAGGGCCAGGCAGTTCGCCGCCGTCGCCGCGACCCGCAACCGTCTCGACGTGGGACTGAGGTTCTCGGCGCCTCCGGAGTCCGAGCTGTTGGTGCCGTCCAAGGGTCCTGGAATGGGGACCCACAAGCTGACGCTGGAGCGGCCCGAGCAGCTCACCGACGAGGTGGAGGAGCTCCTCAGGCGGGCGTACGAGCAGAACGGTTGACGCGCGGCCGGGTCGGCAGCTCGTGGTCCCCTCAGCTGCCGCTCGGACCCGACGGGAAGGCGCCGGGCAACGCCCGGCCCCGCCCGGTCTCCATGGCGAACCGGTACGGCTGTAGGTTCGGCCGGGCGACCTGCAATAGGTCGCCGACTCCGCGGTTGACGTGCTCGCGCTGGGTGTGGCCGAGGTGGAGGGCCTGCAGGATCAGCGTGGTGGCCGTGAACTCGTAGTCGTTATCGCCCATGACGAGGCGCTTCTCGACGTCGAGGGGAGCAGCGAGCACCTCCTCCCACAGCGCCGCCAGTCGGTCGACGCGCGCCTCCAGCTCGTCGAGGTCGCTCGTCTCGTCCTTCGGCCACGTCCACTCCGGGCTCGTGCCGCGGAGCAGGTGCACGGAGGCCGCGTCCGCCGATACGAGGTGGTTGAGCGTCCTCAGCGGCCCCAAGTAGCTCGGTCTCGTGCGCTCCGCGGACGGAGCCTCTCTGAGGGCAGCGATCAAGGTCTTGTTCGCCCACGCGCCATGTCGGAATGCTTCGAGGAGTACGTGGTTCACCTTCGCATGTTAGGAGAGCGCGGTGCTCCCTCGCATCCTAAGGGCCGGCGATCGCTCGGGCCCGCTAGCTCCTGGAACCCAGCGCGTACGTGAACACGACGGCCCTCTCCTCGTCCTCGACACCTCCGGTCGCTCGGTAGAGCGCTAGGGCAGCCGTGTTGCCGACCTCCGTGGCCACCCACGCCTCGGTGCAGCCGAGGCGCCTGCCGTGGTCGAGCATGAACTCCATCAACCGCCGAGCGATGCCGCGGCGCCGGTACCCGCCGGCGACCCCGACCTCGTTGACGAACAGCTGCAGAGGCTTGTCTGGATGCACGTAGCTGATCGCGGAGGCCATGCCCACGGCGGTTCCTTCCACGACGGCTACGACCAGATGGTTCATCGGGTTGCCGAGGAACTGGCTCAGCAGGTCGGGACGTACCTCGTGGTCGAAGACGTCAGGGTCTATATGGTCGAGGAGGTGAGCGTTCTCGACGGTGACGAGATACAGGGTGACGTCTCCGGTCGTGGTCATCGCCACACGATACGTACCAGCCCGCGTGCGCCTGGACACTAGCGGTGAGCAGATGCCGTTCACGTGCGCCCGCTCCCGGCGCGTTACGGGCTAGACGAACAGGGGAGACATCTCCTCGTCTCGCACCAGCCGCTCCATCGCCGCGTCGTCGGGCCGGCGCTCGAAGTGAGACGCCTCCTCCAGCACCCGGGGCAGCAGGTCGACGTCACCCGCTGTGTTGAGGAACACGCCCTCCCTACCCAGGACCCAGTGCAGCGCCAGTCCGATCGCCTCCGGGTCCTCCAATGGCTGGTACCAGGTCGCCCGGTCCTGGGGCCGGCCGCCCCATGGCCTGCGCGTGATGGCCTTGATCGTCTGCACCGCGACACCGCGCTCCTCGCAGGTGCGGGCGAGCGCCTCGAAGTCGGCGGCGTAGCGAGGGTTCTGTATCATCACGTAGCTGTAGGGCAGCAGGACCGAGTCGAACGGGAACCGCTCGAGGCTGGCGCTGTGCCGCGCCGCCACCTCGAGACCGTGCCCGGTGACGCCGATGAAGCGCACGAGACCCTCGTCCCGGGCCGCCACGGCTGCTTCGAGCGCGCCGCCGGGTCCGAGCGCGACCTCCCACTCCTTCTCGTCGACGAGGTTGTGGAGCTGCCAGAGGTCGACGTGGTCGGTGCGCAGCCGCTCGAGCGAGCGATGCAGCTCGTCGCGGGCGGCGCCACTCCGTCGCTCGCCGGTCTTGGTGGCGAGGAACACCTCTCCGCGGTTGCGCTCCAACCATGGACCGAGGAGCTTCTCCGAGTCGCCGTAGGACGCCGCCGTGTCGAAGTGGTTGACGCCGTAGCGCACGGCGGTCTCGATGGCCCTGTCCGCGACGCCCTGACCGACGTCGGAGAGCGCAGCGGCCCCGAAGATGACGCGGCTGCTCATGTGACCGGTCCTGCCGAACGGTGCCTCGTCCATGGCGTCCTCCCGTGCTTCCCGTCGTAGCGTGCCGCTCTGCCGCGGCAGGTTGGCCGTCGTTCAGCCGCCCACGGTGCCTGTCTGAACGTCCCCGGACTTCACGTAGTGGGCGAGGAACACGCCGTTCGAGCTCACCACGCCCTCCCGGAGCGTGAAAGCACGCGGCGCGGCACCGGCGGCGAACAGCTTCTTGCCGGTACCGAGCACAACTGGGTGGATCATCAAGACCAGATCGTCGACGAGGTCGCCGGCCAGCAGCGACTGGACGAGCACGCTGCTGCCCCAGACCTTGAGGTCAAGGCCCTCAGAGCTCTTCAGGGTCGCGACGTCCTCGACGCTCCCTAGCAGCTTGCAGTTCGGCCAGCGCGAGCCCTTGGCCCGCGCCTCGTCCAACGTCGTGCTCACCACGTACTTGGTGACGTCCATGACGCCCGGCCAGTCGTCGGCGTGGTCCGGCCAGTAGGCCTCGAAGATCTCGAACGTCCTGCGGCCGAGCAGCAGGTCGGAGGGAGCCAGCACCTGCTGCATGAACCCCCGCCCCTGATCCCCGCCCCCGGAGTACGGCGCCGTCCAGCCGCCGTAGGGGAACCGACCGGCAGGATCTTCGTCGGGCGCGCCCGGGGCCTGGATGACCCCGTCCAAGGTCATGAACTCCTGAACGACTATGCGCCTCATGACTGGATAGTAGTGCTCACCGGCGGCTGGGGGGCGGAGCGGCGGGAGCTCGCGGGCCGTCGGCGCCGCGTCATCGTGCGCGCCGGTAGTGCATGGCGACCACGCCGTTGCTGAGCGGCTCGGCCGAGACCAGCTCGAGGCGCCGCGTGCTGGGCAACCCGCGCTCGTGCAGGGTCGGGCCGTGACCGGCGATCCTGGGGTGGACGAGGAACCTGTACTCGTCGATGAGGTCCAGTCGGTCGAGTTCGTTCGCGAGCCTGCCGCTGCCGAGGAGCACGCCGGCCGGGTAAGCGTCCTTGAGACTCTGAACGGCCACCCGTAGATCGCCGGTGACGAGGTGGCTGTTCGTCCATGGGAAGTCGGTCCTGGTCGACGACACAACGTGCTTCGGCTTGTCCTCCAGCTTGACCGCCCACTCGCGGACCGCGGGTGGCGCCTCCTCGTCGCCGCGCGCGACGGCCGGCCAGTAGCTCTCCATCATCTCGTACGTGACGCGGCCCCACAGCATCGCCCCACCCTCGTCCATCAGCCGCGTGAAGTAGGCGTGCGTCTCGTCGTCGGCGATCCCCTCGCGGTGGTCGATGCAGCCGTCCAGGGTGACGTTGAGGCTGAAGGTGAGGAGTCCCATCCGGTGAGTCTAGGGCATGCGTTCGGGTGGAGGTCGGCTAGCCACGCTTCAGGTCGATGGGCTCACGCTGCGCACCCGCAGGTCGGTTCAGGTAGGCAGGATCGTGCGGCGCATCACGGTGTTCTTCAATCCCTTGGAGCGCACGAACTCGAAGCCGGCTTCCTCGTACATGGTGCGAGTGCCGTTGTAGACGAAGGAGTCGTTCATCCATGTGAGGGCATGGAGAACATAATACAGCTTATGTTCCGGGTGCCCCGGGGGAGAGGCGCTTCAGCTGAAACTGCGCCTCGTCATCGCCCCCCACTTGCCACGCTTGGCGCGGATGCCGAACGTGGCGACCAGCCTCACGTAGGCCAGCCACGGGCGGTACCACAGGCTCTCGGTGGCGACGGCGTTGAACAGTCGCAGCCGGTCCATCGGGCGACGGGGTGAGCGCGGCATCATGAGGTCGAGTGCCGTGCTCCCCAGGCTGATGAGCAGACCGTACAGTACCGCCAGGGCCAAGAACGCCACGGCGAACCTCGCGTCGAGGTGACCGGACAGGCCGAGCACGAGCACCAACAGGTAGCCGGCTACCTCCATGACGGGCGACATGCCCTCGACGAACCACATGTATGGCAGCCCGACCATCCCGATGCGGCCGTACCGAGGGTTGAGGAGCATGTCCTTGTGTGTCCACAACGTCTCCCAGAGGCCTCTGTGCCAACGGTCGCGTTGGCTGCGCAGCACGTTGGCCTCCTCGGGCACCTGCGTCCAGCAGACGGCGTCCATGAGGTACTGGATGCGGTAGGGCTCTCCTCTGTCTCTGAAGTGGCGGTGGAGGCGCACCGTCAGCTCGAAGTCCTCCCCGACGGTGTCGGTGCGGTACCCGCCGACGGCGATCAGCGCGCTGCGCCTGAACACGCCGAACGCACCCGAGATGAGCGTGAGGCACCCGATGTGGCTCATCGCGGCCCTGGCGACGGTGAACGCCCTGACGTACTCGAGGTGCTGCCAGCGAGCCAGGAAGTTCCTGGGGGTATGGACCGTCCTCACCGTGCCCTCCGTGACCTCCGCCTCGTTGACCAGCCGGATGCTGCCCCCCAGGGCCACGAGGCTGGGGTCGTCGAGGAAGCGCGTACCGGCCAGCTGGAGCGCGCCGGGGTCGACGAGGCTGTCGGCGTCGATGGCGACGATGAGCGGGTAGCGTGCCTGTTCCATGGCCGCGTTGAGGGCGTCCGCGCGGCCCCCGTTCTCCTTGTCCACGACGACCAGGCTCGGGTTGGTGCGGCTGCGGTACGCCCCCCGGACGAGCGCGTGTTGGGCGAAGCGATGGGGATTCGGCGGGATGGCCCGCAGGTCGAAGGCCTGCTTCAGCTCGGCGAGGGTGGCGTCTGGCGACCCGTCGTTGGCGACGATCACCTCGAACTCCGGGTAGTGCATGGCCAGGAGGCTGCGGACGCTGCTGACGATCGTCGCCTGCTCGTTGTAGGCCGGGACGATGAAGCTGACGGGGAGGAACGTCGAAGCGCGCGTCATGACGGTGGCCTCGAGCGGCGACACCCGCCTATCACGGAGGAGCATGGTCCGAGCCGCCAGCACGAGCCCGCCGATCTGAGCGGCGTTGATGACCGTGAACGCCACCAGAACGGCGAGCTGCACGCCAGTCACGAGGCTCATGCCGTGGGCTCGGGCGCGGACCGGCCGGCGATGGCAGCGACGTCGCGGGCGAAGGCGTCCGGGTGCCCCTCCGCCGCCCGCCTCAGCGTCTCCAGGCCGCTCGGTCCGCAGCTCCGCAGCGCGTAGGCAGCCGCCTGGCGGACCTCCCAAGACAGGTCGCCCAACAGTCTCCACAGGGCTGGGAGCGCGACCGAGAGGTCCGTCCAAACGAGGGCGTAGGCCGCTTGCACCCGCGTGCCGGCGTGGGGCTCGTCGGCTGCTTCCAAGACGTTGGGGACGGAGGCCGGCGGGACGCTTCCGAGCCGAGCCAGGGTCCGTAAGGCGGCCGCCTCGGTCTCGTCCTCGACGGCGTCGCGAAGCGCTTCGGCCGCCAGACCTACGGCCTCCGGCCGGCGCGAGATCCCGATGGCATCGAGGGCAGCGACGTGTATGGCCTCGTGCTCCGCCCTCCTCAATAGCGTGCGGCACAGCCAAGGCAGGTGATCGCCCGCGTCCACCAGGGCCGCAGCCAGGAACGAGCGCGTCCCGGCAGGGATGGCGGCGGCGTGCACGTAGTCCTCGATGGTCGCCACGACCTCGGGGCCGAGCTCGTCGGGCCTGTCTTGGCCGGCCAGGACCTTGATGGCGCCCAGCACCCCGGCCCTGGCGGCGCGCTCGTCGCCGGAGCGCGCGGCGCGCCGGTACACCGACATGGCGTGAGGCATGGCGATCCACGCCAACCGCTCCATGACCTCGGTCGCGCGACTGCGCGGCGCCCCCAGGCCACGCGCGGCAGCCGCGATCTGCGACTCGATCAGCCCTGACTCCTCCAGCGCCGCCCGCAGGCGCTTGGCGCCCTCCCCTTCCAGGTGCACGAGTACCCGGGCGGCGGCCTCGGCCGCAGCGCTGCGCCTCTCCCTGGGGACGAAGGGGGTGTCCGCGCCTGCGCTCACCTCGCTCCAGAGCATCGTCCACATCGCGATGGCGCGCTCCCGGCGGGCGTCGGTGCCGCGCCCGGCCGCCGAGAGCAGCAGGTGCAGGAGCAGGATCACCCCCAGCGCCGCTGCCGCCGTCGTCAGGGCGGTCACGAGTGACGCCCACGCCGCCTCGTCGGCCTGGCCCCTGGAGCCGACGAACCACACGAGCATGACGATCATCGTCACGGCCACGACGGCGCCGACGGCGAGCACCGCCACGAACAAGGGTGCCAGGCGCGCCTGTCGCATCACTGCCAGGAAGGGCCGAGGGTCAGAAGCTCTTCCCCATCGGAGCTACCGAGAAGGTCGATCCCCGGCTTCGCGCCGGGCAGGTCGGCTGGAGGCACCCTCACCGCGCGCTCGGTCCTCGCCACGAGGCTGCGGAGGTCGAACGGCTTCTGGATGGCGTCCGCGGCCCCGGCCGCGAATGCCGTCTCGAGCTGGTCCGGGCCCGCGACGTTCGAGACCATCACGACCGCGGCGCCGGCCCTCGCGAAGGTCGCGACGTGGTCGAGGCCGTTGCCGTCTGGAAGGTGGATGTCGAGCAGCACCGCACGCGGAGCGGCCGGGCGGGCGAGCTGCCGGAAGGCGGCCGCCAGGTCGGCGAACGTCTCGACGTGCCAGCCTGCTCGCTCGAACGCGCTGCGGGCCAAGAGGCGCACCGCTTCGCTGTCGTCGACGACCCATACGGTCCGACGCTCGCTGACGCCACCGGCCCCCGCCGGGTCCCCCCCGTGGCCCCCGCCAGGCAGGTTGTGCATGGACGGATGCTACGTACGCCCTCCGTCGCGCGGCGGGGTGAAAGCCACAACCAACGTCGTGGACGCGCTCAGGCGCGGTCGCGTCGGGCCCTGGGGCCGAACCTTGTCACGTGGCCGATGCCCACCTCGCGCACCGTTCCGGTGGTGAGGTCCTCGAGCAGCAACGCCCCGGTGGCGTCGATCCCCCGCCCCGTGCCGCGGACCACGTCCTCGAGCGCCTGCGTCTCGCTCTGCACGACGACCTCGACCTCTCGACCGGACAACAGGTCGAACCAGGCGAAGGCCGCCGCCACCGTCTCCCCGCCGGCGAGCGCCAGCTCGAACCCCTCCGCTATCCCCTCCAGCACGGCGTCGCTGACCACGTCTACCGACTGGCCCTCCAGGCGCGCCGCACCCGGCAAAGGCGGGTTGGAGACGTTCACGCCCACACCGACCAGCACCTGACCGGCCACCACCTCGGTGAGGATGCCCCCGAGCTTCGATCCGCCCAGGAAGAGGTCGTTGGGCCACTTGACGAGGACCTGGGGGCCGCCGGGCAGCCTGCCGAGCGCTCCGGCGATCCCCACTCCCAACGCCAGAGTCAGCCACGGACGGTAGCCACGCCCGATCCCGACCGACTGGTAACTGCCCCCGGGAGGCGAGGTCCAGAGCGCACCCCGGCGGCCACGCCCACCGGTCTGAGCCTCGGCGCGGAGGCAGAGGCCGAGGACCACCTCACCCTCACGGACGCGACGCCGCAGCTCGTCCTGCGTCGAGACGACCGTCCCCAGCCTGAGGACCTCGAAGCTCAGCGGCGTCAATCGGCCGCGGCTCCGGCCAGGGCGGCTCGGTCCGCTAGCGCGCCCTCGTCCTCGGGCCTTCGAACGCTGAACACGCGGCTGACCCCGCGCTCCGTGGTCACGCCCCAGAGGACGTCCGCCACCTCGAACGTCGCCTTCTGGTGCGTGATGAGAACGAACTGGGTGCCGTGCCGGGCGAGCCTGGCGAGGAACGTGCCGAAGCGGCGGATGTTGGCCTCGTCTAGGGGCGCGTCGACCTCGTCGAGCACCGCCACCGGCAGACCGCTGCCGCCGTCGCCCATCAGGGCGAAGAGGAACGCGAGCGCGCCCATCGTCCGCTCGCCAACTGAGAGGAGGTGCAGCGACTGCGTCTGCTTCCCCGGTGGCGTGAGGCGGATGCGCACCCCGGTGGGACGGCGTCCGTCCATCTCGACGTCGATCGCGCCGCGTCCGTCCGGGCCGAAGAGGTGCTGAACGTGGCGCCCGAACGAAGACTTCAGCCGGCCGAGCGCGGCGTCCAGCAGGTCACTTGTCTCCCTGTCGATCCGGTCGAGGGCCGTCTGCAGCTCGGCCACCGCCAGGGTCGCCTGTACCGCCTCGACCTCCAGGGTCTCCCTCCGCGCCGTGACCTCCTCGAGCTCGCCGGCCGCCCGGTGGTTCACCGCCCCGAGCGCTTCGAGAGCAGCCTCGACCTCGCGGAGGCGTTGCCGCGCGGCGCGCTCGGAGAGCTCCAAGCGCGACACGCCTCCGGGGAAGCCCCGCAGCTCCTCCGTCACGAGCTCGAGCGCCGTTTCCCGGCGGGCCGATTGGACCT
>JBIQIQ010000138.1:0-6583 GCA_044507975.1 Deinococcaceae bacterium | reverse complement strand
GCCTTGAACCTACCGAGGAAGAACAGCGAGGCCAGCGCGACGAGCGGGGCGAGAAGCCGGGCGTAGTCGATGCGCACGACGTTCGTGCCGGGCGAGGAGCGCGTGTCGATCCCGACCATGGCGGGGAGCTGCGGCAGGCGCGCCTCGACCCTCAGGGGCTGCGACTTCGGCTCGTTGCCAGGCACCTTGAAGGGCATCCTCACGGTGACAGGGGCGTCGCCGGGCCGCGGCTGGCCGGCGACCACGCAGGCGGCGAGCAGGGCGATGCCGGCGGCCGCTAGGACGACGCGCGGGGCGCGCCGCACCGCCCGCCGCACGGGCGGGACGAGCAGAAGCAGCGTCGCGGCCAGGGCGAAGACGCCTATGACGGTGAGGATGCGGATGGCCGCGGCGGCGAAGACGTTGCTCGACGACAGGATGAACAGGAGCACCGAGGCCGCGACGAAGTTGAGGAGGATCGTCGTGATGACCTCGTTGGCGCCGAAACGGGCCTTGAGCCAGCCGGGCAGAGCTCCCCACAGCGCCCCGCCGAGGAACGCGCCCAGCACGGCCGCGGGGAGCGCCACGAACGCCGGGCCGGGCATGTAGATACCGACCATCGCCGCGCCGATCGCGCCCAGCACCATCTGCCCCGGCGCACCGATGTTGAAGAGCCCCACCTGGAAGCCGAAGCCGACGGCCAGGCCGGTGAAGATCAGCGGCGTCGCGAGCTTGAGCGACTCAGCGAAGCCCCCGACGGTGCCGAGGGCGTCGTGGAACATCGTGTAGTAGGCGTGCCAGAGGGTGTCGACGCCTCCGACCAAGCGCTCGAAGCGGGTCAGCTCGACGCCGGCTCCGAGCGGCGTGGGCTGCAGCAGGAGGATCACCACGGCGGCGGCGCCGAGCGCGAGGAGGATCGAGATCGCCGGCACCGCTGCGCCCCGCAGGAAGGCGTCGATGGCCCGCCGCGGCCCCGCCCAGGCCCGCAGGCCCGCGAGCGCGGCCGCCAGGCCGGTGACGACGGCGAGGAAGGCGGCCCAGCCGGGCCCTACGTTCGTGTACGGCAGCCGCCTGATGTTCAGGCCGGCGGGGCGCAGCGCTGCCACGTTCTCCGCCAAGGTGCGCTCCTCGAACCCGGAGAGCACCTCGCGCAGCAGCTCCGGGTCCTGGCGCGGGTTCGGGTCGGCGATGGCGGCCTCGACCTCGGATACGACGGCCGCGGACCGGGCGTCGTCGACCGCCGCGCCGAGGCGCGACACGCCCCACGAGTTGGCGCCGACGAGGAGGACGGCCGCGGCGAGCCACAGCCAGTGCCTCGACCGGCCAGCGGTGAAGGCGCCGGAGACGGCCAGCAGGAGGCCGACCGCCGTGACGGCGAGGACCGTGCCGCCGGCGTCGAACTCGACGGGCGGCGTGCGGCCCGTGAAGTCGACGTAACGCTCGGGCAGCAGCAGGACCGCGCTGCGGGCGCCGGTCTCGCGGTTCACGGCGCCCCAGGGGGCCAGGACCAGTGACAGGGCGGTCAGCACCGCCATCGCCATGACGGCGACCCTGTCGCTCATGACAGCTTCACGACGGCCATCATACGAGACGCCTGAGACAGCAAATCCGCGGCCTCCGCGGCGGTGGGCCTGTCGGCCTGGTCCTTGGCGAGGAGCCGCGCGAGCGGGCGGTCGAGCCCGGAGAGGCGCGCGTCCACCGTCGAGGGAGGAGGGACCTCTAGCCCGGCGTGGGCCGCGACCACCTCGGCCGCGTCGCCCGTGAAGGGAGCCTGGCCGGTCACGGCGCGGTAGGCGACGGCGCCGAGGCCGTACACGTCCGACGCCGGCGTGGCGGGCCGGCCGCGCGCCTGCTCGGGGCTGAGGTAAGCCAGGGTGCCCGCGACCGGCGGCGTCGACCCCGCCGGCTCGCCAGGACGGGCAGCGAGGTCGAAGTCGATGAGCTTCGCGTGGCCCCGAGCGTCGACGAGCACGTTCTCCGGCTTCACGTCGCGGTGGACGACGCCGCGCTCGTGCAGGTACGCGAGCGCCTGGGCCACGCCCACGAGCGCCGCCAGTCGCTGGCCGATGTCGGCGCCCTTGTCGGACCAGCGCGTGTACCTCACGCCGAGCACCAGCGGCATGAGCAGGCCAGGCCGCTCGAGCACGGACTCCGCCGCGTCGACGGGGTTCAGGTGGGGGTGGTCGAGCCCGCGCCCGATCGCGAGCTCGCGCTCGGCGCGCCAGGCGTCCTGCGGGCGGAAGAGCTTGAGGGCCGCGACGCGCTTGCCGTCGCTGGCGAGGTAGACGCGCGCGGAGACGCCTCGGTCGAGCTCGCGCAGGACCTGGAGGCCGCCCGCCAGACGCGTTCCTATCGCTCTCATCTCTTGACCAGCACCCCCGCCCTCAGGAGGTCGGCGAACGCCTCCTTCTCCAGGCTGAGGTGCTCGGGGCCGGACGCCTCGGGAGGAGCTACGAGCAGCAGGTGCTTGAAGCCCGCTCGCAGGACGGCCTCACGGGTGCGCTCCAGGAAGCGCCTGACCTCGCGCCGGTAGGCGTCGACCTCGTCGGGCCCGGCGGGCCGCCTCTCCTCCGTCTCGACGTCCACGACCTCGAGCTCCCCTCGCGGCGGGTCGAGGTCCTCCGAGGCGACGACCTGGAGGAACGCGGCGTCGAGGCCGCGCGCCTTGAGCGCGGAGAGCGCCGGCCGGAGCGAGGCGTCCTCGAAGAGGTCCGAGACCACCAGGGCCAGGCCGGTGCCGCGCTGCTGCGGCAGCGAGAGCGCGAACGTCTTCAGCCCGCTGACCGGACCGTGGCCGCGCGCCCCGCTCGACTCGTCGATGAACGCCCAGGTGGCGCGCATCGCGGCCCGACCCTGCAGGGGGCGGCTGCTGCCGCCCGACACGCGGTGGACCTGGGTCGGAGCGTCGCGCTGCGACACGTAGCTGATCAACTGGGCGAGCACCCGCGCGTACGCGCGCTTCCCGCCGACCGCCATGCTGGCCGAGTCATCCACCACGAGATGGAGCCTCACGGCGCGCTCCGCCTGGTAGAGCCGGGTGTAGAGGCGCCCCGTGCGGGCGTAGACGTTCCAGTCGGCGTAGCGGAGCTCGTCGCCGGGCTGGTAGGGGCGGAAGTCGTGGAACTCGACGCCCTGGCCAGGCTCGCGGCTCACGCGCTCGCCGGTCACCGCCGACAGCGCCCGCGAAGCCAGCGCGTAGCGGTCCAGCAGGGCACGGCTGCGGGCGCTGAGCACGGGTCAGGCCCGAGGCTTCAACGCTTCTTCTCGAGGCCGTCGACGACCTCCCGGAGCACGGAGTCGGCGTCGACGCCTTCCACCTCGGCCTCGAAGCTGAGCATCAGCCGGTGGCGCAGAGCCGGCAGGGTGGCGCGCCGGATGTCCTCGAGCTCGACGTTCGGGCGGCCGGCCGCGAGCGCGAAGCCTTTCGCCGCGAGGGTGATCGCCTGCGCTCCGCGAGGGCTCGCGCCGAGGCGGACGTACGGGTGCTGGTGGGTGGCCTCGATGAGCCGCACGACGTAGTCGAGCGCGGCGTCGGCGACGGGCACGGCCCTGAGCATGCGCTGCAGCGTGACGAGCTCCTCGCGGTCGAGCACCCTCCCCACCGCGCCGTCCGACGAGCCGGTGGTGACGACCAGGATGCGGCGCAGGGTCGCGGCGTCGGGCCGGTCGACGAGGATCTTGAACATGAAGCGGTCGAGCTGGGCCTCGGGCAGCGGGTACGTGCCCTCCATCTCGAGCGGGTTCTGCGTCGCCAGCACCATGAACGGCTCGGGCAGCGCATGGCGCTCGCCTGCGACCGTCACGGCGTGCTCCTGCATCGCCTCGAGCAGCGCCGACTGCGACTTCGGCGTGGCGCGGTTGATCTCGTCGGCGAGGAGGACGTTCGCGAAGACGGGCCCGGGCTGGAACTCGAAGCCCTGCCGACCCTCGACGAACACCGTGGTGCCGGTGACGTCGGCGGGCATCAGGTCGGGCGTGAACTGGATGCGCGAGAACGAGAGGTCGGTCGCCTCGGCGAACGCCTTGACCAGACGCGTCTTGCCCAGCCCCGGCACGCCCTCGACGAGCGCGTGGCCCCGCGCCAGGGCGACGACCAGCATCTCCTCGACGACCCTCTCCTGGCCGAGGATCACGTTGGATATGCCCGAGAGGATGCGCTTGAAGCTCTCCCGGAAAGCTTCGCTCGCGTCGCCGAGCGCGGGTCCTGTCGTCATGTCATGAGGAGTATACGTGCAGCACCTCGCCGCCGGCCGGGCAGCGAGTAGACTCTCCTCCATGAGGCCGTCCTGCGGCAGGGTCACCCTGCGCCCGCTCGAGGAGTTCTCGGAGCAGGACTGGCGGCGGCTGCAGAACCACTTCCGCGACCCCGAGATCTCCTACCTCAACGGGACCCCGCCGAACCGCATGCCGCTGTGGCTGCTCAAGCGGCTGCTGAAGGCCGACTCGCAGCGGAACGACCGCGCCACCTTCGGGATCTTCGACGAGCTCGGCGACTTCATCGGCACCACGGAGCTCTACGACGTGCACGGCGGCTCGGCCACGCTCGGGATCATCATCGGCGAGAAGACGCACTGGTCGCGGGGCTATGGGCCCGAGGCCATGAGCGCGCTGCTGTCATTCGCTTTCGCCCACCTCGGCCTCGAGCTGGTGCGCCTCGAGACGTTCGGCGACAACGAGCGCGCCCAGGCGGCCTTCAGGAAGGTCGGCTTCTGCGAGGTGCGCCGCCGCGTCGGCCAGAACGGCCGCGTCGACGTCTTCATGGAGCTGACCCGCTCGGCCTGGCGCGAGCGGCAGCCTGGCCAACGGCCCGCCGCGCACGCGGGCTGACGCTCAGGTCGCCACCGCTTCCCTCTCGCCCTCGAAGTAGTCTTTGACCGCCTTGGCAGCGGCCTGGCCCACCCCTGGCACGGCCGCCAGCGTGGCGAGGTCGGCCGTCCGTATCTCCTCGACGCTCGAGAAGTGCGCCAGCAGGGCGTCGCGGCGCTTGGGACCGATGCCGGGCACGTCGTCGAGGACGCTGCGGGTCAGCGCCTTGCCCCGGCGCTGCCGGTTGTAGCCGACCGCGACGCGGTGGGCCTCGTCGCGCACGTTGATCAGCAGCCGCAGCGCCGGGTGCGAGACGGGCACGAGCACCTCCTCGCCGTCCTCGAGGATCAGGGTCTCCTGCTTCTTGGCCAGGCCGACCAGAGGCACCTGCACGCCGGCCTCCTCGAGGGCTCGCCGAGCGGCGCTCATCTGCCCCTTCCCGCCGTCGATGAGGAGGAGGTCGGGCATCGGCATCTTGTCGGCGAGCGTCCCCGCGAAGCGGCGCCGCACGGCCTGGTTCATCGCGAAGTAGTCGTCAGAGCGCTGCGGGCTGCGGATGCGCAGGCGCCGGTAGTCGCTCCGCTTGGCGCGACCGCCCTCGAACGTGACGATGCTCGCGACCGTGTGCTCGCCCATGAGGTTGGAGATGTCGAAGCCCTCGATGCGCCATGGCGGGCTCTCGAGCGCGAGGAGCTTCTGCAGCTCCCCGACGCCCGGCGCCTCGCCGCGGCGCTCGAGCAGGGCGATCTCGGCCTCGACGCCCGTGGCCGCGTTGCGCTCGGCCATCTCCATGAGCTCGACCTTGTCCCCGCGGCGGGGTACCCGGACGCTCACCTTCCGGCCGGCGCGCCCCGAGAGGTACTCGGCCCAGACGCCTAGCTCGAGGTCGCTGGCGGGCACGAGCACGAGCGGCGGCACCTGCATGGCGCGCCCGTAGTAGTCGGCCATGAACGCCTCGAGGACCTCCTCGTCGGTGGCGCCCTCGGCGTTCTGGAGGAAGCGCTTGTCGCGCCCCACGACCCGCCCGCCTCGCATCTGGAACAGCTGGACCATGGCGAAGTCGCCGGCCTTGGCGACGCCGAGGAAGTCGAGGTCGGCGGTGTCGCCGTGCACGACGCTCGAGTCGTAGCCGGTGACGCGCTTGACCGCCTCGAGCCGATCGCGGTACGTGGCCGCGAGCTCGAAATCCTGACGGGTGGCGGCCTGGCGCATGCCCTCCTCCATCTCGGCCACGACGTCCGCGACGCGCCCCTCGAGGAACGCCTTCACCTGCGAGACGACCTCTCGGTAGGTGCCTTCCTCGACCGGGTAGGCGCAGGGCGCGAAGCAGCGACCCATGTGGTACCGGAGGCAGGGGCGCTTGCGAGGCTGCATCGGCACGCCGGAGTTCTTGCGCAGCCGGAACACGCTGTAGACGAGGTCCATGACCCGCCTCACCGAGCCTGCGCTGGGGTAGGGGCCGAAGTAGACGCCGCCGTCCTTGACGACGCGGCGCGTGAGCACGAGCGTCGGGTAGCGCTCGTTGGTCAGCTTCAGGAACGGGTACGACTTGTCGTCCTTGAGGAGGACGTTGTAGTGCGGCTTGTGCTCCTTGATGAGGTTGGCCTCGAGGATCAACGCCTCGACCTCGTCGGCCGTGACGATGAACTCGAGCGACGCGGCGTCGCGCGTCAGGAGGCGGGCCTTCTGGCCGGCGTACTTGCTGAAGTAGCTGCGCACCCTGCTGCGCAGGTTCTTCGCCTTGCCGACGTAGATGACGCGTCCGCCAGGGTCGACGTACAGGTAACAGCCGGGCTGC
>JBIQIQ010000137.1:0-6609 GCA_044507975.1 Deinococcaceae bacterium | reverse complement strand
TGATCGTCATCTGGCTCGTCGCGCTCGCCGCAGCGCTGTGGGCGCTGCTGGGCGTGTTCTCGCAGAGGCTGCTGAGCGCCGGCGTGCCGGCGACCGAGGTTGCGTTCTGGCGGGCGGCGCTGGCGACCCCCCTGTTCCTCGCGCACGCCGCCCGGGTGCGCGCCCTCGCGGTGCGGCCGCGCGACCTGCCTGCCTTGGCCGGCTTCGCGCTGGTGGGCGTCACCCTCTTCTACGCGAGCCTCAACCTGGCGATCGACGCCGGAGGCGTGAGCCTGGCGTTCGTCCTGCTGTACACGGCACCGGCGTTCGTAGCGTTGCTGGCGGCCGCCCTACTCGGGGAGAGGCTCACGCGCGCCAAGGCCGCCTTGGTGCTGCTCTCCGTCGTGGGGGTTGCCCTGGTGAGCACGGCTGGCGGGAAGGGCGTCAGCGCGACGCCGGCGGCGGTCTTGTGGGGCCTCACGGCCGGCCTCTCCTACTCGAGCTACTACCTCTTCGGGAAGTGGGTGCTGAGGCGCTACGCGCCCGTGACGGTGTTCGCGTACGTCATGCCGGTGGGCGCCGTCGGGCTCCTACCGCTGGTGGGGTTCGAGGCCATCGAGGTCGGGGCGGCGGCCTGGCTGGACCTCGCGCTCATGGCGGTGCTCTCGACCTACCTGGCCTACTTCGCCTACTACACGGGCCTGAGGACGGTCGAGGCCTCGCGTGCCGTCCTGGTCGCGACGCTCGAGCCGCTGCTGGCGGCTGCGTTGGCCGCGCTGCTCTTCGGCGAGCGCCTGGGAGCGGTCGGGTTACTGGGCGGGGCGTTGGTGCTGGCCGCCGCCGTGATGGCGTCGGTCGGGGGCGTGCCCGCGGCGGCCGTCCGCCGCCGAGCGCTTGCCCGCCGCCGAGCTCGGTGATAATCTTGCATCCTTATTCAGGGCCGGTGCATAGATACTGGCCCGCCGCAGAGGATGATCACCAGGATGAAGCAGGGCAGCAAGCAAGTGAACAAGGTCGTGCTCGCCTACTCGGGCGGGTTGGATACCTCCGTCATCCTTCACTGGCTGAAGGCCGAGTACGGCGCGGAGGTAGTGGCGTTCACGGCGGACATCGGCCAGGGAGACGAGGTCACCGAGGCGAAGGAGAAGGCCCTGCGCACCGGTGCCAGCGCCGCCTACGCGGACGACCTGCGCGAGGAGTTCGTCGCCGACTACGTCTTCCCCGTCCTGCGGTCCGGGGCGATCTACGAGGGCTACTACATGCTGGGCACCTCCTTCGCTCGGCCCCTCATCGCCAAGCGGATGGTCGAGATCGCCGAGGCCGAGGGCGCGGACGCCGTGGCGCACGGCGCCACCGGCAAAGGCAACGACCAGGTGCGCTTCGAGCTCTCGGCCTACGCCCTGAAGCCCGACGTCAGCGTCATCGCTCCCTGGCGCGAGTGGGACCTGAGGGGCCGCGAGGACTGCATCGCCTACGCGCGCGAGCACGGCATCGACGTCCCGGTCACCAAGGAGAAGCCCTACTCGATGGACGCCAACGCGTACCACATCAGCTACGAGGGCGGCGTCCTCGAGGACCCCTGGGCCGCTCCGCCCAAGGGCATGTGGCGCCTGACGGTCGACCCTGAGGACGCCCCCGACGAGGGCGCCGAGGTCGTCGTCGCGTTCGAGAGCGGCACCCCGGTAGCCATCGACGGCGAAAGGCTCTCGCCCTACGACCTCCTCGTTCGGGCCAACGAGATCGCCGGGCGCCACGGCGTGGGCCGCGTCGACATCGTGGAGAACCGGTTCGTCGGCATGAAGTCGCGTGGCTGCTACGAGACGCCTGGCGGCACGCTGCTGTTCCACGCTCACAAGGCCGTCGAGTCGTTGACGCTCGACCGCCAGGTCCTCCAGCTCCGCGACGAGATGGTGCCGAAGTACGCCGCCGCCGTCTACAACGGCTTCTGGTTCTCGCCCGAGCGCGAGGCCATGCAGCGCCTCATGGACGACGTCCAGCGCCCCGTCACCGGTGAGGCGCGCCTGCGGCTCTACAAGGGCTCGGTCAACGTCACCGGGCGCCGGTCGCCGAACAGCCTCTACCGCCAGGACGTCGTCACCTTCGAGGAGGACGACGTCTACCACCAGGGCGACGCCGACGGCTTCATCAAGCTCAACGCCCTGCGGCTGCGCATACGCACGCAGCTCGACCAGGCTCGCGCCGGTGGCGAGCAGACCGCCGAGGCCGCCGCACCCGCGGAAGGGGTCGCCTGAGTTGCCCTCCACCTCGCTCTGGCCCCTCGAGGCCGGCGCCGCCCGGCCCGCCGTGAGGATGCGCCTCGCCACGGTCGCGGACGCCGAGCGGCTCGCCGACCTCTACGCCGCGGCCGGCTCCCCCGAGAAGGACGCGCTCACCGTCAGGGCGTGGCTCGCCAAGGGCGGCTCCCTCGTCGTCGAGCGGCAGGGTGGGCCCGTGCTGGCGGCCGTGCGCTGGACCCCGTCCGACGCCGGCTGGTCGGTCGAGCGCGTAACGACGCGCCCCGAGGAGCGCGGCCAAGGCTACGGCCGCTGGCTGATGACGAAGCTCGAGGCGCTGGCGATCAAGGGCAACGTGCCCCTCCTCGACCTCGACGTCCACGAGGAGCGGCTCCTGCCCTACTACCGGCGCATGGGCTACCGGCAGGCGGGCGCCTCGCCGCTGCTCCTCAGCAAGCGCGTCGGAGGGGTGTGGCAGCGGCAGGTGGCGCAATGAGGGCGGGCCCAGCCCAGGGCGGCCGGGGCGCGTCGTGAGCGAGCGGGGCAAGGGCGCGGCCATGTGGGGCGGGCGCTTCGCTGAGCCGATGGACGACCTCGTCCGGCGCGTCAACGCCTCGGTCTCGGTCGACGGCGCGATGGCGATCGAGGACGTCGAGGGATCGCTCGCACACGCCCGCATGCTCACCGAGCAGGGCGTGCTCACTCCCGAGGAGGGCGCCGCCATCGAGCAGGGCCTGCGCGCCGTCCTCGAGGACGTCGAGGCCGGGCGCCTCGAGCTCAGCGAGGAGCACGAGGACGTCCACATGAACGTCGAGCACCACCTGACCCGTCGCCTCGGGGCGGTCGGCGGGAAGCTCCACACGGCGCGGAGCCGCAACGACCAGGTCGCGACCGACATGCGCCTGCACGTGAGGCGGCGCGGCGGTCACGTCATCGCCCTCATCGCCGAGCTCAGGGCCGTGCTGGTCGAGCTCGCCGAGCGGCACCTCGGCGTCGTGATGCCTGGCTACACGCACCTGCAGGTAGCGCAGCCCGTGCTGCTCTCTCACCACCTGCTCGCCTACTTCGAGATGCTCGGGCGTGACCGGGGCCGCCTGGAGGACGCCCTGGCGCGCGCCGACGAGTCGCCGCTGGGGGCCGGCGCCCTGGCGGGCACCACGTTCCCCATCGACCGGCGCCGCACGGCCGAGCTGCTCGGGTTCTCGCGTGTGGCGGCCAACTCGCTCGACGCCGTGTCCGACCGCGACTTCGTCATCGAGACGGTCTCGGCACTGGCGATCCTGATGATGCACCTCTCGCGCCTCTCGGAGGAGCTGATCGTCTGGTCGAGCCAGGAGTTCGGCTTCGTGACGCTGCCGGACGCCTACACGACGGGCAGCTCGATGATGCCGCAGAAGAAGAACCCCGACGTCAGCGAGCTCGTGCGCGGCAAGACCGGCCGCGTCTACGGGGCGCTCATGGGCATCCTGACGGTGATGAAGGGCCTGCCGCTCTCCTACAACAAGGACATGCAGGAGGACAAGGAGGGCCTCTTCGACGCCCTCTCGACCGCGGAGGACGCCCTGCGTCTCTACATCGGCATGCTGCCGAGGGTGAAGTTCAACGGCTCCCGCATGCGCCAGGCCGCCGAGAGCGGCTTCTCGAACGCCACCGACCTTGCCGACTACCTCGTACGCCGCGGAGTGCCGTTCAGGGATGCGCACCACGCCGTCGGCCGCTTGGTGGCCCTGGCCCTCGACGAGGGCGTGGGGCTCCTGGGCCTGACCCTGGAGCAGATGCGCTCGGTCGACGAGCGCGTGGGCGAGGACGTCTTCGCGGCCCTCAGCCTCGAGGCGGTGGTGGACGCGCGCGCCAGCCAGGGCGGCACGGCGACCGCGCGCGTCGCAGAGGCGGTCGCGGCCGCCAAGGAGGAGCTGGAACGTGGCGCTTGAGGCCGTCTCGCCGTCCGCAGCGGTACCCGCCGACGTGACGGTGCGCTCCGCGCGCGCCGAGGACGTGCCCAAGATCTTCGAGAACATCGGCTACTGGGCGAGCCAGGGCCGGATGCTCGTGCGGCCGATGCAGAACATCTTCGAGAACCTGCGGGACTTCTTCGTCGCCGAGGTCGAGACGCCGGAGGGCAAGCGGTTCGCCGGCAACGGCGCCCTCCACATCCTCTGGGGCGACATCGCCGAGGTGCGCGGCCTGGCGGTGGCGCCCGAGGTGCGCGCCAAGGGCGTGGGCCGGGCACTGGTCTCGGCCTGCGAGCAGGAGGCCAGGCGCGTGGGCATACCCGTGCTGTTCGCCTGGACCTACGAGGTCGAGTTCTTCGAGCGCTGCGGCTTCTCGCTCATCGACAAGACGCGCGACCTCCACCCGCGCGTGTGGTCGGAGTGCCTGCGCTGCCCGTTCTACGTCGGCTGCAACGAGAACGGCGTCGTCAAGCGCCTGAGCGGGGTGCCGATGCCGGCGAACCTGCCGGAGCCGCCACCCGCGCAGGTGCCCCCCGGCATCCGCTAGGGCCGGTCGCCGCCCGTCTCGTCTGGGCGATACTCGGTGCCATGACCCGCAAGCGCGTGCTGCTGGCGCATACGGGCGGCACGATCGGCATGCGGCGCGGCCCCGCCGGTTACCAGCCGGCGCCCGGTCACCTCGCCACCCTGCTGGCATCCCTGGTCGAGCTCGCCTCTCCCGAGCTGCCCGAGACAGAGCTCGTCGAGTTCGAGCCTCTCCTCGACTCCTCCGACGCCACTCCTAGCGACTGGCTGGCGCTGGCGCGGCTCATCGAGCTGCGCTACGCGGAGTTCGACGGGTTCGTCGTCCTGCACGGCACCGACACGCTCGCGTACACAGCGTCGGCGCTCTCGTTCCTGCTCGAGGGGCTGGGGAAGCCTGTCGTCGTGACGGGCTCGCAGGTGCCGCTCGGAGAGCTCAGGAGCGACGCCCGGGAGAACCTGATCGGCTCCCTGCTCGTGGCAGCGGCCGGCGAGGTGCGCGAGGTCAGCGTCTGCTTCGGGGGTGTCGTCCTGCGCGGCAACCGCGTCACCAAGGTCTCCTCCACCGGCTTCGACGCCTTCGACTCCCCCAACCACCCCCCGCTCGCGCGCCTCGGCGTGAGGGTCGAGGCCGGCCCGGGCGAGAGGCGCCCGCCTCAGGCCGGGCCCCTAAGGGTGGCCGATCTCGAGGCCGTCAGCGTGGCCGCGCTGCGGCTGTTCCCCGGCATCGCGCCCGGGCTCGTCGAGAACGTGCTCAGGCCTCCGCTTACGGGCCTCGTCCTCGAGACCTACGGCGCCGGCAACGCGCCCAGCCGGGACGGAGCGCTGCTCGGGGCGATCGCAGCGGCGACGGCCCGAGGGGTCGTCGTCGTCAACACCACGCAGTGCCTGCGCGGCGGCGTGGACATGGGCGGCTACGCCACCGGCTCCGCGCTGCGCCACGCCGGCGTCGTCTCGGGCGCGGACATGACGCAGGAGGCCGCGTTGGCGAAGCTCATCTGGCTGCTCGGCCAGGGGCTCGCGCCCGACGAGGTCAGGGAGCTCGTCGCACGCGACCTCCGCGGGGAGCTGAGCGTTTGAGGTCGCGCGAGCCCGCGCCTGAGGCACCGCGACAGGAAGGGCCTGTGCCCGGGCCCCGCAGGAGACGGCGCCTGCTCGGCTGGCTGGCGACGGCGACGTGGGCCGGGCTGATCTTCTGGCAGTCGAGCACGGCCGACGTCGGCGGCCTCCTCGGCTCGCTGCCCCCTGGCTCCGACAAGGTGGGCCATTTCGCGGCGTTCGCCTTGCTGGCTGCGATGCTGACGCTGGCCACCGAGAGACCGCTGCTCGCCGCTGCGCTGGCGACGCTCTACGGCGCCACCGACGAGGTCCACCAGGCGTTCGTGCCGGGGCGCTGGAGCGACCCTCTCGACCTCCTCGCCGACGCCCTCGGGGCGGCGGTCGGGGCGTGGCTCGTGGGGCGCGCCCTCGGTCGCCGCAGGCGGCCCCGACGAGGGACGTGAACGTAGTTCAGGAGGGCGACCGCCTTGTGGGGTATCCGCCCGGGCGGGGCGCGAGGAGGCGGGTAGTATGGCCCGCGTGACGCCAGGCGGCCACCTCGAGCTCGTCATCGTCGGCGCGGGCCGCATGGGCGGCGCGGTGCTGCAGGGGGCGTTGCGCGCCGGCGTGCTCGAGGCGGGTGAGGTCGCGATCTACCACCCCAACGAGCGCCGCGGCGCCGAGCTGGCGGAGCGCCACGGCGTGGCCTTCGTCGGCGACGACGGCCTCAAGCGAGCCGCCTACGCCCTCCTCGCCGTCAAGCCGCAGTCCTTCGCCCGGGTGGCGCCCCTCGTCGCGCGGCGCGACGCCGCGTTCGTCTCGCTCATGGCGGGCGTCTCCGCCCGGCGCATCGCCGAGCGCGTCGGCAGCCGCAGGGTCATCAG
>JBIQIQ010000136.1:0-6654 GCA_044507975.1 Deinococcaceae bacterium | reverse complement strand
CCCGCACCTTCGCGGTCGTCTGGGCGGTTGGGGCCCTGACGTTCGCCATGGTGGCCTGGGGCCTAGTGGCCGACGTCCTGCGGCTCGAGCTGGAGCCGCATTCCGAGGCCGGCGTCGTCAGCTACTCGAACGCCGCCGCCACGGTCCCGGTGCCCGCGATCGTCACGGTCCTGGCGCTGATCGCCTTCGGCATCTTGCTGTGGCGTCAACCCGGCTGGCCTTGGCTGGCCGTCGGGTCGGTGGCGATGCTCGCCGCGAGCGCGGTGATGACCTCGGACCTGCTGGTCAACCTGGGCGAGCTCCCCCTGCTGCTGGGCCTGGTGGCCACCGAGGCCGAGGCGGCCCGGTGGTCGGCCGCGAGCGCGGGGCGTGGCGAGAGGGCGACGCCCGTAGCGGGCCGGTCGCCTTCCTCAACGCGCTAGGCGCGGGTCCCACGTGAGGGGGCGGACCGGCCCGACGGTCACGGCCGCCGCGAAGCTCGGGTGCCTCGGGTTGACGACGTAGTTGAGGTAGGTCGGCGCGTACCGCAGCTCCGGCGGCACGATGACGCTGGGGACTGCGAGCACGGGGCTGTGGAGGGCGTCGAGCCACTCGTCTCCGGCGACCTGGCTGGCGCGCTGCTCCGGGCGGGAGTCCCAGCCCTCTGGCAGGTCGCCCTCCTCGAGGATGGCGACGGCCGCCGTGTCGAACGAGACCGGGTGGTAGACGTGCGGGGTGCGCCTGAACCTCTCGGCGTCGTCGATGTGCACGAGGAGCTCGAGCATGGCCAGGCTCAGGTGCCCGCTCGCGTAGACGGCGTAGCGACCCTGGCTGTTCCAGCGGCCGCCGGCGCGGTAGGCGCCGAGGCCGGTCATCGTCGAGTCCCGGTAGCGCGCCTGGCTGAGGCGGTAGGCCGTGACGGCGCTCAGCTGATGACCCCGTGCGCCATCCTGTCGAGCAGCTTGATGACGTAGTCGCTGCCCTCGGGCGTGCGGGCGAACTCGAGCGGCCTCCTGCCGCCGAGCGCGACCTTCGGGTGCGTCAGCCACCTCTGGGCCGCGTTCCTGTCGCCCTCGAAGTACTCCTCGGCCGCCTCGACGGCCTTGGCGATGCGGTAGAGGCGGCTCGAGGCCTCGGCAGACAACGGCTTCTTGTCGCTCCTGCGGCTGTGGAACGTGCTCTCGGGGATGCTCGTGACCGCGAGTATGTACCTGTCGGAGACGTCTAGCTGCCTGGCCAGGACCTGCACGGTGGCGGTGGGCAGACCGTCATGGACGCGCTCGGCCATCCGGAACTCGTCGACGTCGTCGATCCCCAGCGCCCTCGCGCCGCGCACCGGCTCGGGTGAGCGCTTCGGCACGAACCTCATGCTCGCCATGTGCCCTCCAGTTCTGGACAAAGCATACTCCACCAGTGGAGGACCGGGCGTGCCCTCGACCGGCTTGACAGCCGCCGAGCGCGCTCCTATCCTGTGGCCATACCCTTATTATCTAAGGGTAACGGAGGGAGGCGGGCTCCATGCCGCCACGGCCGCTCAAGCAGACCCAGATCCTCGAGGCGCTCAAGGCCGCCTTCGAGCGCACGGGCGCCACTCCCGACCTCTCGTCCCTGGCGCGCAGCTTCGGCATCACCTATCCCACGCTGAGGGAGCACCTCAAGTCCCTCGAGGCCAAGGGTCAGCTCGTCCTGCAGAGCCGCGGCCCCGGCCGCCCCCCTCGCCTCACGCTGCTGGGGGTGAACGTCGGGGTCCCGCTCTTCGGCGAGATCGCCGCCGGCCTGCCGGTAGGCACCTATCCGGAGCCGGAGGGTCACCTGGTGCTGCGCGGCAAGCCGGATCACTTCGCCCTGCGCGTTCGGGGTGACTCCATGGCCGACCGCATCGAGCACGGTGACGTCGTCCTCCTCCACCGCGTCGAGCCTCAGCGCTCCGGCGAGGTGTGCGCCGTCAGGGTCGGGGAGGACGAGTCCACGCTCAAGTACCTCGAGTGGAGCCAGCCCCGCTGGGGCGACAGGCCGGAGCGCTACAGCCTCCGGCCGCACAACGCCTCCTACCCGGTCATCACGGTGCCGGCATCCGAGCTGCACGTGGACGGCGTCATGCGGGGCCTGCTACGCGGCGACGTCGTGCAGGACCTGCTGGTGGAAGGGGGCGGTTGACGGCCTAGAGGTCGCCCCGGCCCGCCGGCGAACCCAAAACGGAAGGACACATCCACCGCCGCCAAGCAAGAGAATGTGTCCTTTCGCCGCCCATAGTCGACCGCGTTCGCGGTCGTAACTCAGGTCTCTCTCATGCTAACACCGCTCGCAAGGAACGCTGGACCGCCCTCGCGGCGCGGCACACCGCCGCGGCCCGGCCGGCCGCCCGCCGGGCGCCCGCCCCTGCCCCGGGCGAAGGGGAGGCGCGCGTGATCGCCGCCCTCTGCTTCGACCCGCTACCGCTGTTCCTTGCGGCCAGGGCCGACCCCGAGCTGTCCCGGGCGCCGCTGGTCAGCGCCGACGAGCAGCGCGTCACGCACGCCAACGCGGCCGCCAAGCGCCACGGGGTCACCCCGGGCATGCGGCTCGACGGCGCCCGCATGCGGGTGGAGGGCCTGCAGGTCGTGACCTTCACCGAGCCCGACCTCGAGCACGCCTGGCAGGAGCTCGTGCGCGAGCTCGGCGGCCACACCCCCTGGGTCGAGGGCGCCTCGCGCGGCAGGGTGCTGGTCCGCCTCGAGCCCGGCGAGGCCGAGGCGCTCGCCTCCGGCTACGGGGTCCGCGCGGGCCTGGCGCCCGACTGCCAGACGGCGGAGCTCGCCGCCCTCAGCGTCCGTCCCGGCGCGGCGCGGCGCGTCGACGACGTCCCGGGTTTCCTCGCACGCCTGCCGCTGCGCTTCCTGCGCGGCGTCGGGCTGTCGGAGGGCAACCTCACCCGCCTGACCTGGCTGGGCCTGGGCACGGTGGGTCACCTCGCCTCCTGGACGCCGTCGCAGGTCACCTCCTACCTCGGCGAGGAGGGCGAGCTCCTCCTCCCCTACCTCCACGGCCCGCGCCGCACCACGCTGCGGCCGTTCGAGGCGCCGCCGACCGTCAGCCGCTCGCTCACCTTCACCGAGCCCGTGCTCGAGCCCGGCCAGCTCTTCCCCGCCCTCGACCGCCTGGCGGGCGAGCTCGCCGGCGAGCTGGGCGGGCGCGCGGCGCGGCGCCTCACGCTCACCGCCCGCCTGCCCGGCGGCACGCGCCGGGCCAGCCGCCTGAGCAAGCGGCCGCTCACCCAGGCGCGTCATATCCGTCAACAGGCCCTCTTCGCCCTGCAGGACAGCCGGGCCCAGGGTCAGCCGATCGCGGGCCTGACCCTCGAGCTCGCCACGCCCGAGAGGCTGGGGGTGCAGGACGGCCTCTGGCCGCAGCGCGAGCGGCGGCGGCAGGCGCTCGAGGCGACCCTGGAGCGCTTCCCCCGCGCTCAGCGCCGGCTCGAGTGGCAGGACCCTCACGGCCAGGCCACCGACCTGGCCTGGCGTTGGGAGAGCTACGCGCAGGAGGGCGGAGCCTACGACTCGGCCTCGGTGGCGGAGCGGGGGGCGCCCGCGCTCGCTCGGCGCGAGCGCCGCGGCCTGAGGCAGCCGGTCCCCACCGCCGTCGAGGCGGCCTCCGTGCCGCTGTTCGCCGGCTCCTCCCAGCCGCGGCCGCTCCCGGCGGCGGACGTCGCCGGCCCGCAGGGCCACCCCGCCTCCGCTCCCGACCGCGGCACCACGGCAGCCGCCGAGCACCTCGACGCGCTCTTCACCGGCGGCTGGGCGCTGGTCGAGGCGGAGCGCGCCGACGCGCCCGAACTCCCCTCGGGTCAGGCCGGCCCCAACGGTCAGGCCGCGCAGCGGCTCCCCGCCCGCCGGCCTGGGCAGCGCTACACCGAGGAGTACGGTCGCGAGGCCGAAGGGTACGGGCTCGAGGCGGCCTGAACCGTGTCCATGACGCCGCGTTGGCGAGGGCCACGGGCTCCCGCTAGCGACAGCGGCTCTCTTCCGACCGGGCAGGCGGCCCTCACCGGCCCCGCCCGCCAGGGAGCTAACATCGTCCGCGGCAGCAACCAGATCGCACGGCCCTGGAGGTCGGACATGCGGGTACCCGGATCGCTTCGGCTCCTCTTCGCCACGGCCCTGTCCACCTCGGCCCTCGTCCTGTTGAGCACGGCTTCGGCTGGCGCTGGCAGGCTGGGGCCGGGAGACGAGCGCCTCGCCACCGGCGAGTACTTCGACCGCGTCACGTTCGTGGGCAACGCCGGCGACCAGGTCGTCATCCGGCTGACGTCGACGGACTTCGACCCCTTCCTGATCGTCCTCGGCACGGACGAGCAGCCGATGTTCCAGGAGGACGACAGCCCGGGCGAGGGCCTGAGCGTGAACGCCACGGTGCAGCTGCCGGCCGGCGGCCTCTACACGGTCGTCGTCACGACCGCCTTCCCCAACGAGACCGGCGCCTACAGCCTCACGATCGCCGCGGCGGGAGCGGGCAGCGCGCCCTCGCCCACCCCGCCCGCGAACCAGCCCCAACCACCGGCGTCCACGCCCCAGCCCCAGCCCCCAGCGGCCACCCAACCCCGCACGGTCACCGGCACGGTCGTGGACACCCAAGGCCGGCCGATCGCCGGCGCGCGGGTGTGGGTCCAGCCGTCCATCACCACCGGCCTCGTGGAGGTCAGGACCGACGCGAACGGCCGCTACGTGGCGCAGGGGCTCGTGGACGTGCCCTACACCGCCAAGGCCTGGACGTACGTCGAGTACCGGGGGCGGCAGCTCTGCCTGCGCCTCGGCATGGACTCGCCCGTCGACTACGACTCGTTCGTGCCCACGCAGGGAGCGGTGCGGAACTTCCGCTGGCAGCTCACCGGGCCCATCGAGGACCTGCGGGACCTCAACGAGCGCTTCGGCGGGATGCTGCGCGTGATGAACACGAGCTACTACCCGGGTCACCGCATCGAGCTGTCGTTCACGCCCACCGGCCCGCGCATCGACGGCTCGACGGTGGCGCCCTTCACGCGCGTGATCGACGACCCCGCGCGCGACTACGACGTCCGCGACCTGCCGGCGGGCCCTTACCGGGTAACGGCCGCGCTCATCGCGCCCGACGGCTCCCGCCGCCCGCTGCGCCTCAGCCACGACTCGCTCGCCCCAGCCGGAGAAGCCCTCGACGTCGACTGGACCGGCGACGGCACCTGCTCGAACACCAACGGCCTGAACTGGGCCTACGCCTGGCTGGAGACGCCCTAGGCTTACACGTCGATCAACGTCACCACCACGAGCAGCACCCACTGGCCGACCACGGTCCATGACGGGTAGCCGAGGGCCTCCAACAGCAGCGCGGGCAGCGCTACGACGATCGCCGCCACCGCCTGGGGCTCGAAGCGCGTCGGAGAGGCGCCCGTCCACGACGAGTACTTCTCCAGCACCAGCCCGGCGGTGAGAGCCAGGGAGACGAACCCGGTCACCGCGCTCGCGCCGCCCCCCGCCAGGCCCAGGGCCGGGAGGGCGCCCAGGAGGAGGCCGGCCCCCGCGGTCGCGACCGCCAGGACAGCCAGCGGGGTCGCGAGCCGCCCCCAGGTACGGGCGGAGGGCGCGAGGGGGGCGAGCCGCGAGGGCGGCGCCGGGCCCAGCAGCGCCGCCACGGCCTGCGCCAGCAGGAAGCCGGTGAACAGCACCGCGACCGCGCCGCCCAGCGCCCCGCCCAGGCCCGAACCGGGCAGGCGCGCGGCGGCAGCCCCGCTGGCCGCCAAACCGGCGGTCGCGGCCGCCAGCGCTTGCAGGGCAAGGCGCAGCCACTGCACCATCGGACGCCGGTACGCCGCCGAGGCTCCTCGCCAGGCCAGCGCCGGCCACGCGGTGCCGGCCGCGCGCGGGCGCGGCAGCGACCGGGCCGGGCGCAGGCTCCCCGGCCGGTCGTGCAGCGCCGCCAGCAGGCGTTCACGCTCGGCGCCCTCCGCCCCGCCCCCGAGGTCGAGACCGGCTACCTGCGAGATCAGCTGTAGTGACCGCAGTCCGCTGAGCTGAGAGAGCACGAAGCTCTGCGGCGCGAAGCGCGGCGGCCACGACTCGGCGCGCGTGCGTCCCCCGGACCACCACGCGAGCGCCAAGAGCGCCACCGGGGCGACCACCGCCCAGGGGCTAGGTGACACGAGCCCGCCCGTGACCGCCGCTCCCCAGTTGGGGCCGCCGGCCAGCACCGTCGCGGCCAGCGGCACGGCGGCCGAGAGGGCCGCGAACAGCACGAGGATCGATCCCATGGTGCCGGCGCCGAGCCCCGGGCGGACGTCGTGCGTGGGCCCTGCGTAGCGCAGCCACAGCAGGTCGACCCGCGTCATCGCCAGCGCGGCCAGCGTCACGGCCGCCCAGGGCGCCTGCAGGTGCAGGTAGGAGGCCGCGAGGAGCGACCACGCGCCGCCGAGGGCCGCCCCGCCCAGGCCCGCGGCCACGCGGCGCAGCCAGAGCTTGTAGCCGATCGTCTCCCGCGGAGGTACGGGAGCGAGGGCCAGGCGCGTCAGGTCGCGGCGGTCGAGGTGGACCGGAGGCACGCGCACGCGCAGCGGCAGCGCCAGCCACAG
The DNA here is from genome assembly GCA_044507975.1 of Deinococcaceae bacterium. Taxonomy (GTDB): domain Bacteria; phylum Deinococcota; class Deinococci; order Deinococcales; family Trueperaceae; genus DASRWD01. The sequence goes on along the minus strand of JBIQIQ010000136.1, from coordinate 101 downwards.
CGCCACGGCCGATGAGAAGGCGGCCGCCAGCCCGCGGGGCAGAGGGTCGGCGGCCGGGACGAGGACCAGCTGGACGCCCGAGGCCACGAACACCACGAACC
>JBIQIQ010000135.1:0-6758 GCA_044507975.1 Deinococcaceae bacterium | reverse complement strand
ACATGCCAGACTCGCCCATGACCAAGAAGATCGGCTTCCTGTCCTTCGGGCACTGGAGCCCCTCGCCGCACTCGCACACAAGGTCCGCGGCCGACGCCCTGCTGCAGTCGATCGACCTGGCCGTCGCAGCCGAGGAGCTCGGCGCCGACGGCGCGTACTTCCGGGTCCATCACTTCGCCCGTCAGCTGGCGTCGCCGTTCCCGCTGCTGGCGGCCATCGGCGCGCGAACCAAGCGCATCGAGATCGGCACGGCCGTCATCGACATGCGCTACGAGAACCCGCTCTACATGGCGGAGGACGCCGGCGCGGCCGACCTCATAGCGGGCGGCCGTCTGCAGCTCGGGATCAGCCGCGGGTCGCCAGAGCAGGTCGTAGACGGCTGGCGGCACTTCGGGTACGCGCCCAAGGAGGGGGAGTCCGACGCGGATATGGCGAGGCGCCACGCCGAGGTGTTCCTCGACGTCCTGCGCGGCGAGGGGTTCGCCCAGCCCAGCCCCCGGCCGATGTTCCCCAACCCGCCCGGGCTCCTGCGGCTCGAGCCTCACTCGGAGGGGCTGCGCCAGCGGATCTGGTGGGGAGCGGGCTCCAACGCCACGGCCGTCTGGGCCGCCGGCAAAGGCATGCACCTCCAGAGCTCGACCCTCAAGTTCGACGAGACGGGCGAGCCCTTCTCCGTGCAGCAGGCCGAGCAGATCCGTCTCTTCCGCGAGGCGTGGGCGGAGGCCGAGCACCAAGGCCAGCCGCGCGTGTCGGTCAGCCGCAGCATCTTCCCCCTCGTCGACGACCGCGACCGCGCCTACTTCGGCCGGGGGCAGTCGGAGGTCGACCAGGTCGGGTACATCGACGAGCGGACGCGCGCGATCTTCGGACGCAGCTACGCCGCGGAGCCCGACGCCCTGATCGAGCAGCTCGCCGAGGACGGCGCGGTAGCCGCGGCCGACACGCTCCTGCTCACCTTGCCGAACCAGCTGGGGGTCGACTACTGCGCGCACGTCATCGAGGCGGTGCTGGTCCACGTAGCCCCAGCGTTGGGCTGGCGCTGACCGGCGGGAGGCGACCAGACCATACATGGCATACGGATCCAGCAACTCGACTCCCGTTATGTGAAGTCGGCCACATTCTCCGGCTCGCCTTGTTCTACCGTACTGGACATGGAAGACGACTCGCCCGACGAACGTCGGGCGGCGCGGGGCGACGCGATCGAAGCGGACCCCGGGCACACGCCGATAGGCGCAGCGCCCACCGGTCCGGTCCGGGGCGAGCGTGACCGCGATGCCACGGATCTCCCGGAAGAGGCGCGGCCCACGGGCGCCATCATGGTCACGGCTGTCACGGCCGTGACCATCTTGGTGATGTTCTTCGGGGTCCTGGCCCTCCTGATGGCGAGGAATTGAGCCGTGCACGAGGCGCAGCACGAGGCGATAGCCCGGTGGGAGAGGCTCTGGATGGCGATCATGGGCGCGTTGCTGGTAGTGCTCGTGATCTTCATCGTGTACTCGCTGGCGCTCGAGGGCGGGCACATCGGGCGTAGCGCCCAGCGCGGCGCGCCCGCCGACCTCAACCGGCTCGAGATGTTCCAGTCGCCCGGGGTGATGCAGACGGCCCCGGGACAGTTCCGGGTCAGCGTGGTCGGCCAGGCGTTCTCGTTCGCGCCCGCCCTCGTCGAGCTTCCTGTCGGCGCCGAGGTCACGTTCTTCGCGTCTAGCCGGGACGTCCTGCACGGCTACCACGTGCAGAACACGAGCATCAACGTCGAGCTGATCCCCGGCGAGGTCGCGACCTGGACGTACACCTTCGACCGCCCCGGCGAGTACCGCGTCGCTTGCAACGAGTACTGCGGGATCAGCCACCAGAACATGCTCGGCACCATCCGCGTCCTTCCAGAGTCCGAGTTCGCCGCCCTACGGGAGCAGCTTGCGGCGCCACCGGTCGGGGAGGCGGCGGAGGGCCCGAGCGTCGCGCTTGGCGAGCAGGTGTACGCGGCGAACTGCGTGGCATGCCACCAGGCGAACGGCGCCGGCCTGCCCGCGGTGTTCCCGCCGTTGTCCGGCCACGCGGCCGACATACACGAGCTCGAGGGCGGTCCCGAGTACCTCGTCGAGGTCTTGCTTTACGGGCTGGTCGGAGCGATCCAGGTGGATGGGGTCGCCTACAACGGCGTGATGCCTGCCTGGAGCCAACTCTCCGACGAGCAGCTCGCGGCGGTCCTCAACTACGTCCTGGCCTCCTGGGATAACGCTGGGCGAGTGGAGGACCTGCCTTACCAGGCCAGCGACATCGAGCCGCTGCGCGGCGACGTCAGGTCGCCAGAGCAGGTCTTCGGCCAGAGGGGCCAGCTGGGGTTGGAACAGTGACGGGCGAGGCGAAGTGCCCGCGCCCATCGGGCGCGAGCGGGAGGGTCGGAGAGTGAGCGAGCGGGAGCGCAGAGGGGAAGCCGCAACGTGACGACGGAGACCGTCGCGGTCGCGCGCGCCAGGACCGCGCTGGCGCACCCCGAGAAGCGGGTCACGCTGGCCTTCGTGGTCACGGGCTTCGCCGCCCTGCTGGTCGGAGCCTTGCTCGGCCCACTGCAGGCTCTGAACTACGCCGGCGTCGACCTGTACGGGTTTTTCCCGTTCCTCGCCTCCTACTACCAGGGCCTCACGCTGCACGGCGTGCTGAACGCGCTCGTCTTCACGACCTTCGCGATCTGCGGGCTGATGCTCTACCTGCCCGCGCGCGAGCTCGACATCAGGCCGAACATGACCCTGATGTGGGGCGCCTACTGGCTGATGCTCGGCGGCCTCGTCATGGCTGGCATCGCGGTGGTGACGAACACCTCGTCGGTCATGTACACGTTCTACCCGCCACTGATGGGGCACTGGGCGTTCTACATCGGCCTGACATTGGTGGTCGTGGGCAGCCTGATCGTCGGCGGGCATGTCGTCCACCTGCGGCACATGTGGAAGCGCGCCCACCCTGGGCAGGCGACGCCCATCGTGGCGTACATGAGCGCCGTCACCTGGTACATGTGGTTCATCGCGGTCGTGGGCCTCACGGTCGAGATGGTCTTCTTCCTGATCCCCTGGTCACTGGGGATCATCGACGGCGTAGATCCCCAGCTCGCGCGCACGCTCTTCTGGTACACCGGCCACCCGATCGTCTACTTCTGGTTGCTGCCCGCCTACGTCTCCTGGTACGGCCTCGTGCCGCGCCAGGCGGGCGGCGAGCTCGTCTCCGACGGCCTCGCCCGCCTGGCGTTCCTGATGTTCCTGCTCTTCTCGACGCCGGTCGGGTTCCACCACCAGTTCACCGACCCTGGCATCCCGGCGGCGTGGAAGCTCGTCCACTCGCTCATGACGATGATGGTCGGCGTCCCCAGCCTCCTGACGGCGTTCACGGTCGCCGCCTCTCTGGAGCTCGGGGGACGGCGCAGAGGCGGCAGGGGGGTGTTCGGCTGGATCCCGAAGCTGCCATGGGGCAACGCGTCGTTCACCGCCCAGGTATTGGCGATGATCTCGTTCATCTTCGGCGGGGCCGGCGGGTTCGTGAACGCGGCGTTCAACCTCAACGTCATCATCCACAACACGACCTGGGTGCCGGGGCACTTCCACATCACGGTGGGCACCGCCACCGCCCTGACGTTCATGGGCATCACCTTCTGGCTCGTCCCCCACCTGACCCGCAAGCGGCTCTTCTCGAACCGCCAGGCGCTGTGGGCGAGCTGGCTGTGGTTCAGCGGAATGATGGTCTTCGCCCTTGGCATGCACTGGCAGGGGCTCCTCTCGGTCCCGCGCCGCGCGCACATCTCCAACCTCGCCGAGAACCTCCAGGGCGCATACGCCGACGCCGCCGTCCCCTTCTTCATCACCGGCGTCAGCGGCGTGATCCTCTTCGTCGCCATCATCCTCTACTTCTCCGTCCTCTTCGGCACCCTCTTCTCGAAGCGGGACCTCTCCGAGGCCGAGACGCCCGAGATCCCTTGGGCCCAGAACGTCGTGATCCACGACACCGGCATCACCAAGTTCCTCGACCGGCTCGGCTTCTGGATCGTGATCGCAGTGGTCCTCGTCCTCATCGCCTACGCTCCCGTGCTCGTCGACATGCTCCTGAACCAGGTGCCGGTCGGCGGCTTGAGGCTGTGGTGACCTGATGTCGACAGAGCTGATCCTCTCCTCGATCGGGGCTGGCCTGCTCGCCACGGCGGTCATGACGGTGTTCCTGTACCTGCCGCTGCTGTGGGGCGGCGTCTACTACGACTCCCTCGGAGCGCTCGGCGGGATCTTCACCGGTAAGGCCGACGGGCGCTCACGCCTGATCGGCGCGCTGCTGCTCGGCCTGGGCGGCATGGTCTTCGCCCTGTTCTACGGCTGGACGGTGCAGACGCTGAGAGGACCTCTCGAGCCTCCCGACTACACGGTCTTGCCGGGCCTGCCGGTGCCCGTCAACCTGTTCTTCCCGCTCATGGGCGCGGTGATGGGGCTCGCGCACGGGGTCTTCGTGTCGCTGCTGACGACCTTCGTCGTCGTCGACTTCCACCCGGTCAGGGAACAGCGCGAGCCGTTCCCCTTGCTGCTGTCGTTCATCATCGGGCACGTCGTCTACGGCGTGGTCGTCATGCTCTTCCACAGCCAGTTCCTGCCGCTGCTGTCGAGCGCCCCGGCCTGAGGTAGAGGCGGGGCCTCCACGCCTGTCGCCGGCGGAGGGCCGAGCCTTATCGTCCGGATGCCCTTAGGGCCGTCAGCAGCGCAGCGCGAACGTCGTTCGGCAGCGGCGTGCGGGCCTGTGGGTTCGACCACGACGCGACCGGCACGGGGGCACCGGGCCCTGCGGCCGTGTCGTTCCCGAGGTCGGGAGCCCGTTTCACGATCACCATGCTCAGCCTCGCCAGGCGCCTGAGGTACTCGCCCCTGTGCCGGAAGCCCCGCTTGAGCAGCGCTTGGGCGTCGGTGGTCTCGGCGTCGTGGCGCACCTCCTTGAGCAGCGCGGACAACCCGTCGTCGCTGGGAGGCTCGTCGTGGAGCCCGACGACGAGCGCGTTGGGGCGGTCCGCGACCGTCTGCCCGAGCTTGAGCGCCAGGACGCCGGCGAGGCGGCGAGCGTCGAGACCGGCGGACGACGCTGCGCCTCCGTCCGCCGGTCGGCGGAGCCTCGTGACCTCGACCATGACCTCCAGGCGATCGGTGAAACGCACAGAGAAGTCGGGGCCGCGCGTCGAGCCGGCCGGGGTCGGCTCGTACGTGACGGAGACGCGTTTGTCGCCCACGAGGCGGTAGGCGGTGTCGAGCTCGAGCAGCAGGTCACGGGCGCTGTCATCGTCCTGTGCGCTGCGGAGCTTCTTGCGTACCTTGGTCAGATGCTCGGCTGCGAACGCCGCGAAGCGGCGCGAACCGAGCCAGCCCTCCAGGGCGCCGGCCAGCGCATGTGGCTCGTCGCCGAGCAGCTCGCAGAGCAGGCGGGTGCGGGACAACTACGTCCTCAGCAGGACGAGGGACTGCCAGATGCGGTTCCTGTCCTGGGCGACCGGACGGAGCCCCTGCCTCTCAGCGGCCGCGACGATCACCTCGGTTGGCCAGACGAACATGCGGTACTGCCGGCCGACGAGCCTGAACGCGAAGCGCTGCGCTGCGGCGACGAACCTCGAGAGCGCGTTGGCCCGCGGGAGGGTGAGGAGCAGCGCTCGCCTCGCCAGGCGGGCGGCGGCGGCCGTGAGCTCGGGGCCGTCGGCGGAGCAGCACACGACGCGACCGAGAACGACGACGTCGGCGGGCGCCACCCCGTCCGGGTCGGCGAGGAGGTCGTGCACGCGGAACGAGGTCCGGCCGGTGACGCCGATGCGTTCCGCCAGCTTCCGCGCGAAGGGCGCGTACGCGCCGACCAGCTCGATCACCTCGCCGCTCGCTGCCCCGCGCATGAGGAGCTCGGCCTGCACCGCGCCCACGCCGCCGCCGATCTCGAGCACACGTGCGCCCCCCACCACGCCCGGAGGTAGCGCCGCCAGGGTCCGGCGCTCGATGTCGGCCAGCCCGCGCTGTAGGTAGTCCTCCATGTCGCGGCGCGCGTCCTCCGTGCCGAACATCTCCTCGCAGGGGCCGGCGCGGCAGCAGGAGCCGGCGGCGCTCAACTGATGGTCCCAGGGATGCTCCTTCGCATGCCCGCTCCTTCCTTGCCCCGGCTACAGCGGCCCGACCATGGCCCCAAGCGAGTTCATAGTGCCTCGCGCGGCGGCGGCAGTACACTCCGGAGCGTAGCGCCATCCAGTCGCGCGACGTCGGCATCCGGCTAACGCGCGGACTTGCGAGAGGGAGCGTTCCCATGCCTCTCTGGGAGCGGACGTTGACGGTGTTGGGAGTGCGGCGCGGCGAGGGTCGCCTCGTCGGCCGCATGCTCGCGCTCTACCTCGTCCTCATCGGCGCGCTCGTCCTGATCCAGTCGATGGCGTTCGGGACGTTCATCGCCGAGTTCGGCTCCGGCCGGCTGCCCTACGCCTACCTGGCGATCGCCGGGCTCGCGACCGCGGTGAGCTTCGGCTACCTGCGGCTGGGCGCGCGCGTCGGCTTCGAGCGGCTCCTCACGGCCAACCTGGCCTTCCTAGCGCTGGGCAGCCTCGCCCTGTGGGCGGGCCTACGGTCGCCCTGGCACGGCGCCGCGACGTTCCTCCTCCCGGTCTGGTTCCAGATCTTCGTCACGCTCGCGAACCTCGTCGTGTGGCCGCTGGCGATGCGCCTGTTCGACGTGCGGCAGGGCAAGCGCGTCTTCGGGCTCATCGGGGCCGGCAA
>JBIQIQ010000134.1:4000-6804 GCA_044507975.1 Deinococcaceae bacterium | reverse complement strand
ACGCCGCCAGCGTTCATCCTGAGCCAGGATCAAACTCTCCAAGATGGATGCCAGATTATGGTTCTGGCGGACCTGGCTTGTGGAGAATCGACAGGTTTCGTAGTTCTCTGCTACCGGGTTTTCAAGGACCTCGCACCCTGGGGCGCGAATTCCAAGTATGCCAGATGGAGAGGGACCCTGTCAAGCCCCGTGATACATCGGGCGGCCCACCTGCCGGTGGGTCGCGCTACGTGGGGCCGTGGCGCCGTCGGGCACGCGCTCCTCGCAGTAGGTCACGGCGGCGGTTAGGCTCTAGCCATGCGCAGAGACGAGCTGGTCGCCTGGCTCGACGACTACTTGAAGACGTCCGCGATCCCCGACAAGTCCCTCAACGGGCTGCAGGTCGAAGGGGGCGAGGAGGTCGCCAAGGTCGTCGTGGCGGTCGACGCCAGCTACAACACGTTCGAGATGGCGGTGGCCAGGGGCGCCGACCTGCTGATCGTCCACCACGGCCTCTTCTGGGGCAGCCCGCTCCCCCTGGTGGGGCCGCACGCGCGCCGGGTCAGGTACCTCCTCGACCACGGGGTGAGCCTTTACGCGTCCCACCTGCCGCTGGACGCCCACCAGGAGGTCGGCAACAACTGGGGCCTCGCTCGCATGCTGGGCCTCGACGACCTGGAGGGCTTCGTCCCCCTCGCGGGCACGCACCTCGGGGTCAAGGGCCGCTTCACCGAGCCGATCGGGCTGCACGCCCTCGCCGAGCTGATCGAGAAGACCCTGGGCGAGCAGGTGATGGTCCACGCCGGGGGCCCCGACCCGGTCTCGTCGATCGGCATCGTCACCGGCGGGGCGGCCGGGGAGGTCGTGAGGGCTGCAGCGGAGGGCCTCGACGCCTTCCTGACGGGCGAGCCGAAGCACGACACCTTCTACGAGTCCTTCGAGCGCGGCGTCAGCTCCCTCTTCGCGGGCCACTACATGACCGAGACGGTCGGCGTGCAGCTGCTGGCCGAGAAGCTCGAGGCGACCTTCGGCCTGCAGACGGACTTCGTGATGCTCCCCACCGGCCTGTGAGCGCGGCGGACCTCGCCGACCGCCCGCGCGGCCTCTTCGTCGTCTTCGAGGGCCCGGAGGGTGCCGGCAAGTCGACGCAGGTCTCGCGGCTGGCCGAGCGGCTCGTCGCTCTGGGCCGCGAGGTGGTGCTCACGCGCGAACCGGGAGGCACGAGGGCCGGCGACGCCCTCAGGCAGGTGCTGCTCGACCCGGCTCAGGTGATCCATCCGCTGACGGAGTTCCTGATCTTCAGCGCCTCCCGCGCGCAGCACGTCGCCGAGGTCGTGCGGCCGGCGCTCGACGCCGGCCGCGACGTCGTGTCCGACCGCTTCACCGGCGCGAGCGTCGCCTACCAGGGCCATGGGCGCGGCCTCGACCTGGGGCTGATCGCCGACCTCAACGAGCGCGTGACGGGCGGCCTCACCCCCCACGTCACCGTCCTGCTCGACGTGGAGCCAGGGACGGGCCTCGAGAGGGTCGCGGCGCGCGGGGAACGCGACCGGCTCGAGGCCGCCGACCTCGCGTTCCACGAGCGCGTGCGCCGGGGCTACCTCGCCCTGGCGGCGGCCGACCCCAGCTGGCTCGTCGTCGACGCGGCCGCCGGCGTCGACGAGGTCGCTGAGGCGGTGTGGCGGGGGGTCGGGCCCTTGCTCGAGGCGTCGAGCGCGGCAGCCGGTGGTTGAGGTGCGAGGCCGCCGGCGCGCGGGCTCCGGCTGGCGAGAGGTGAGGGCGACGGCCCGCATCGCCTGCTGCCTCGCGCTGCTGCTGAGCGCGTGCCGGCCCGCGGCGGCCGAGACCCTCACCGTCGAGGTGATCAGGGAGCTGCCTCACGACCCGGGCGCGTTCACCCAGGGCCTCGAGCTCGACAACGGCGTCCTCTACGAGAGCACCGGCCTGGTAGGGCGCTCCAGCCTCAGGCAGGTCGACCGCGAGACCGGGGAGGTGATCCGGAGCCGAGCCCTGCCCGGCGTGTTCGCCGAAGGCCTGACGGTCGTGGGTGACGAGCTGCTGCAGCTCACCTACACCGAGGGGATCCTCTACCGCTGGGACAAGGCCACGTTCGAGCCGACCGGCAGCGCCTCCTACGAGGGTGAGGGCTGGGGTCTCTGCTACGACGGAGAGGGCCTGTGGATGAGCGACGGCTCGAGCCGGCTGACGCGCCGCGACCCGCAGACGTTCGCGGTGCAGAGCACGCTCGACGTTCGCCGCGCCGGCGAGCCGGTGCCGCGTCTGAACGAGCTCGAGTGCGTCGGAGGCGAGGTCTACGCGAACGTCTGGCTCACGGACGAGATCGTCCGGGTCGACGCGAGCTCGGGAAGGGTGACGGCGACGATCGACGCCTCGGCGCTACGCGAGCGCCTCCCGGCTGGCGTGGCCGTCGACGTGCTCAACGGGATCGCCTTCGACGCCGAGAACGGCGTGTTCCTGCTGACGGGTAAGTTCTGGCCGGCCTCGTTCGAGGTCCGGTTCGTCACCGTGCCGTGACGCCCGCCGCTCCCTGAGGTCCGGGGCCTGGCGGGCGGCGGGTCAGTCGTTCGCTGCCGAGGAGCTCGCCGGGGCGCTGGAGCTGCTGGCGGCGGAGGCCCCGCCTGTGGCGGCCCCGCCCGTGGCGGCCCCGCCTGTGGCGGGCCCGCTTGCGGCGGGCCCGCTCGAGCCGACGCCGTCCGAGCTCTTCGATGTCGAGGCGCCGCCGCTCTTGCGGCTGTCGTTGACGTAGAAACCCGAGCCCTTGAAGGCGATGCCCACGGGCTGGATGACGCGCTTGACCGGGTCCC
>JBIQIQ010000134.1:0-3900 GCA_044507975.1 Deinococcaceae bacterium | reverse complement strand
CCCGAGCCCTTGAAGGCGATGCCCACGGGCTGGATGACGCGCTTGACCGGGTCCCCGGTGCGCGGGTCGACGGTGAGCGGGTCCTCGGTGATCCCCTGCTGGTGCTCGAAGGTCTCGTTGGTGACCAGGTTCCGATATACGTAGACCGGCATCGGTCCTCCTGCACGCCATGCTGGAGTGGCTGAGGCGCTCCTGGGCGCCGAGCCCCAGAACAAGACGCCCGCGAAGCATGGCACTCCCGGACGCCGAGTGCCATCTTACATCACCTGATACGCTCTCCCCATGTCGCTCGCGGCCCCCGTGACGGTCCTCGGAGCCGGCGCCTGGGGCACGACGCTGGCCTGGTTGCTGGCTCGCAACGGGCATCGCGTGCGCCTCTGGGCGCGGGACCCGGACTCCGCCCGCGCTCTGGCCGCGACGCGCAGCAACCCCCGCTACGTGCCCGGGCTCGCCCTGCCGCCCGAGGTGGCCCCCACCAGCGACCTCGCCGCGGCGCTGGCCGCTGGGAGCCTCGCGTTCGTCGCCGTGCCAGCGCGGGCCCTGCGAGAGGTGCTGCGCCAGGCGCCGGAGCCTCTCTCGGGCGTCGTCTCGTGTGCCAAGGGCGTCGAGCCCAGCACGGGCGCGGACGGCGAGCCGGCCTTCAAGCGGCTCTCGCAGGTCGTCGAGGAGGAGCTGCCTGGGGTGCCGGTGGCGGCCCTCTCGGGGCCGAACCTCGCCGGCGAGATCGCGGCCGGTAAGCCGGCGGCGACCACGGTGGCCAGCGCCGCGAGCGACCTCGCGTGCCGCGTGCAGGACCTCCTGCAGCAGGCGACCTTCCGCGTCTACACCAGCACCGACCTGACCGGCGTCGAGCTCGCCGGCGTCATGAAGAACGTCATCGCCGTGGCCGCCGGCATCTGCGACGGGCTCGAGCTGGGCGACAACGCCAAGTCGACGATCATCACGCGCGGGCTGGCCGAGACGACCCGGCTCGGGACGCGGCTCGGCGGGCTCGAGCGCACCTTCTACGGCCTGGCAGGTCTGGGCGACATCGTCGCTACCTGCGTCAGCCCGCTGTCGCGCAACCACCAGGCGGGCGTGCTGCTCGCGCACGGCGAGAGGCCCGGGGGTGAGAAGATGGCGGCGTTGACGGCCGAGGGCATCTTGACGGTGGCGGCCGTCCACGCTCACGCGCAGGCGCACGACATCGACCTGCCCATCACCACCGAGGTGTACCGCGTCGCGTACGAGGGCAAGAGCCCTCGCGAGGCGATCCTCACCCTGATGTCCCGCGAGAGGAAGGCCGAATGAACGCCATCACGGCCACCGCGCTGACGAAGCGCTACGGCTCCAAGGCCGCGGTCGACGACGCGACGTTCGCCATCGAGCAAGGCGAGATCGTCGGCTTCCTCGGCCCCAACGGCGCCGGGAAGACCACCACGCTGCGCATGCTCGCCGGCCTGGTGACGCCGACGTCAGGGAGCTGCACGCTCCTGGGCGAGGCGGTGCCCGGCGAGAGCCTCAGGCAGGTCGGCACGATGATCGAGGAGCCGAGCTTCTACCCGTACATGACGGGCCGGTCGAACCTGCGGCACGCGGCGCTGCTCCACGGCGGCGTGCCGGTGGAGCGGGTCGAGGAGGTGCTCGAGTTCGTCAGCCTCCAGGACGCCGCCGACAAGAAGGTCAGGGCCTACTCGCAAGGCATGCGGCAGCGCCTCGCGCTGGCGCGGGCCCTCCTGTGGAAGCCGCGGGTCATGCTCCTCGACGAGCCGACGAACGGGCTCGACCCGGCCGGCATCGCCGAGGTGCGGGAGTCGCTGCGGAGCGTGGCCGCCAGCGGCGTGACGGTGCTCGTCTCCAGCCACATCCTCGCCGAGATCGAGAAGCTCGTCGACCGCATCCTGGCTATCGAGGCCGGTCGCATCGTCTTCGACGGCCCGCTGCGCGAGCTGGTCGCTAGGATGGGCGCCCAGACCGTCACCTACGCCGTCACCGCCCGCGACCAGGCCGGGCTCCTCGCGGCGCTGGAGGAGCTGGGCTACCCCGCCACCGCCGCCGGCGACGACGGCGCCGTCGTGACGCTGCCGTCGGAGGAGGCCGACCTCCTGATCGAGCGCCTCACCGGCAAGGGCGTACGCGTCACCTCCGCGACCCAGCGGGGCGAGGACCTCGAGGGCGCCTACCTGCGCCTCATAGACCCCAGCCGGAGGCCGTCGTGAGCGCCGTGATGTCGGTCGTCAGGGCCGAGACGTTCAAGCTGCTGCGCAAGCGGCGCATCTACGTGCTGGCGTTCCTGTACTGGGCCTTGCTCCCCGCGCTCGGGCTGCTGGTCGGCAGGCTCGTCAACCGGAACATCTCCGAGCTGGCGCGTGAGGGGCTGCCCGTCAACGACATCGTCCAGGCGCTCTTCTCCGCCCACGGGCTGGCGACGGTCGCGCTGGCCGGCCCCGCCTACATGTCGCCGACGCCCTATATCTTCGCCGTCGTCCTCCTGGCGGCCCTGTTCATCGGCGAGGAGCGCGGGCAGAACATGTGGAAGACGGTCCTGGTGGTGCAGCCGCATCGGCCTTCCGTCCTGACAGGCAAGCTCATCGTCGCGATGGGAGCCCTGCTGGCGCTGATGCTGGGAGCGTTCCTCAGCTCGATCGTGTTCGGCACCGTCGGGATGGCCTTCCTCCCTACCGACCTCTCGGGCGACTGGCTCGGCCTCCTCCGCCTCTACCTCTGGCAGTGGGCCCACCTGCTCGCGCCCACCCTGCTGGCGTTCCTGCTCGTGTTCCTCGTACGTTCGGCCGTCCTCGGCATCGTCATGGTGCTGCTGCTGCCGGGCCTGATCGAGGGCGTCTACGCGGTCCTCAACACCCTGTTCAACCTGCAGCCCCTGACCCGCTTCAACGCCTTCTTTCAGGCTCTTCGGCTCCAGCAGGTCTGGGAGGCGGCGCCCCGCTACTTCTTCACGACGAACCTCTACGCGCCCGGACGCTCACCCCTGAGCGACATCGCGCAGCAGGCGATGGCCTCTACCGACGTGTCGCCAGGCGAACTGGGGCCACTGCAGCAGCTGCTGGGCGGTGCGACGTCCTTGGGCCACTCCTCGGCCGTGATGGCGGGCTACGCCCTGGCGTTCGGCCTGCTGCTCTTCTGGCTCTTCCGCCGCCGGGACGTCGACTGACGCACGAACCAGCAGGGCCGGAACGTGAGCAACACTCACGGGCCGCTCCCCCATAATGGCGCGCATGGAATGGGTCACGAACCCCGAGGCCTGGATCGCCCTGCTCACCCTGACGGTCCTCGAGATCGTCCTGGGCATCGACAACATCGTCTTCATCTCGATCCTCACCAACCGCCTGCCCGAACATCAGCGCCCCCGTGCGCGGCGGATCGGGCTCGGGCTCGCGATGGGCATGCGCATCGCGCTGCTACTGGCGATCGGCTGGATCGCCAGCCTCACCAACGTCCTCTTCACTGTCGCCGGTCACGCCGTCACCGGCCGCGACCTCGTGTTCCTCCTCGGCGGCCTGTTCCTGATCTACAAGGCGACCTCCGAGATCCACGAGCGGCTCGAGGGACCCGGGCACGAGGACGGGGCCGCGAAGCAGGCCGTCGCCAGCTTCGGCGCAGTGCTCGCGCAGATCGTCCTGCTCGACATCGTCTTCTCTCTCGACTCCGTCATCACGGCCGTCGGCATGGCCGACGACATCCCGGTGATGGTGGCGGCCGTCGTGATCGCTGTGCTCGTGATGATGGTGTCGGCGGGCCCGATCGCGCGCTTCGTGGAGGAGCACCCGACGGTCAAGATGCTGGCGCTCTCGTTCCTCATCCTCATCGGCGTGACGCTCATCGCCGACGGCCTCGGCCAGCACATCCCCAAGGGCTACATCTACTTCGCGATGGGCTTCAGCATCCTCGTCGAGCTGCTCA
>JBIQIQ010000133.1:0-6837 GCA_044507975.1 Deinococcaceae bacterium | reverse complement strand
CCACCTGCGCCTCCCGCTTGGTCAGCTTGACGCCCGACGGCGCGGCGATCTCCAATGATTCGAGCTCGGACAGTGCCATCTCGACCGCCGCCCCCAGGTCAACACCTGCCATCTCGGCCATCACCGCCTCGGTCTCGGCCCGACCCAGCATCCGTACGATCCGCTCCCGGGTCTCGTTCGCGTCCCCCGCCAGGCCCGGCCCGAAGGCCTCGAAGCCGGTGCCCTGGGCGGTCCACAGTGCTTCGGCGGCGCCCTGCACCCGAGCGGCGCGCCGGGCGTCCCCGGCGGTCAGCACGATGCGCGCCACCAGGCCGAGGAGGTGGGGGGTGGCGATGCCGTCTCGGAAGACCAACTGGAACCGCAATGCGGTAGCGGCGTCGTCCCGTGCCCCGGGCAGATCACCCTGCCGCCACTTGACGATCGCCGAGGTCCACAGCGCGTAGGCCTGGACCCAGATCTCGTGGGCGCGTCGGCATTCTCGCAGGAGTTCGTCGCTGGTCGCCGCGGCCCCAGCCGTGTCACCGGAGTAGATCTGGCAGAGCGCGAGCTGGAACCCCGCGGTCAGCCAGGCAGCTTGGTCGCCCACCTCCCGGAGCACGGCCATGCCGCGTCGGTAGGGCTCGATCCCGAGGCCGGGGTCCCCGGAGAAAAGCCGCCAGCACCCGGTCCAGGTCTCCACCTCGGCCAGCCGGCGCCGGTCACCCAGCTCGGTCCCCAGTACCCGCGCCTCCTCCAGCGCGCTGACGGCGTCGTTGTGGTCGCCCAGCAGCAGGGCGACCCAGGCGAAGACCAGCAGGCACTCGCACCGCAGCGACGGCGCGACATCCGGCAGCGCCAGCACGCGTTCGAGCCGGTAGCGGCCGACGCTCATGTTGTTCCCGCTGGCCCAGTAGTAGCGCAGGTTCGCCGCGATACCGGCGGCCACGTCGTGTCTCTCGGGCGTGGCGAGGCCCCAGTCCATCGCGGCGACGATGTCCGCCTGGTCGTGCCGGGCCCGGCGTAGCCAGTTCGCCTGTTCCGACCCGACCCAGCCGGTGTGCATCTCCCGGGACCGGGTCAGGACCAGGTCGGCATGCCGGCGGCGCAGCTCCTCCCATTCGCCACTCTGCTGGGCCACCCGGGCGCCGTAGTCGCGCATCGTTACGAGCTGGCGGAAGGACGCCCGGCCATCGACCGTGCGGGCGATCACGACCGACTTGGCCACCAGCCCGTCCAGCAGGTCGATCACGTCGACCCGGTCGAGCTCGCCGAATCCGCACACCGCCTCGGCGGCCTCGAGGTCACACCCGCCGCGGAACACTGCCAGGCGCGACCACAGCAGCCGCTCGGCAGGACTGCACAGCTCGTACGTCCAGGTGACCAGGGCCTCGAGGGTCCGGTGACGCGGTAGCACGTCGCGGCTGGCCGCCTTCAGCAGCGCGAAGCGGTACTCCAGCCGGTCGAGGAGGTCGGCCACGGTGAGCGACCGCAGGCGGGCGGCGGCCAGCTCGATGGCCAGGGGCAGTCCGTCGAGGCGACGGCACAGGTCGAGCACCTCCTCGCAGTTGTCCGGGGTGATCTCCAGGCCGACGCCGGCCTGGGTGGCGCGCTCGACCAGCAGGCTGACGGCCTCGGACTCGCGCACTGCCCGCGTGTCGGCGCACGAATCGGGCAACTGCAACGGCGGCACCGCCAGCACCCGCTCACCGGAGATGTCCAGCGGCTCGATCGAGGTGGCCAGCACGTGCACCCGGGGACACTCGCGCAGCACGGTCATCACCAGCTCCGCCGCGGCCTCGAGCAGGTGCTCGCAGTTGTCGAGGACCATCAGCACCTCACGGTCGCGCAGGTGGCGGATCACCTGCGTCCGTGGGTCCTGGGTGGACTGGTCGATGGTGTGGACGGCGGAGGCGACCCGCCAGGGCACGTCCTCCGGGGTGAGCACCGCATCGAGGGCGACCACGACCACCCCGTCGGCGAAGGAGCCGCTCAGCTCCTCGGCCAGCACCATCGACAGCCGCGTCTTGCCGATGCCGCCGGCCCCGACGAGCGTCACCAGCCGCTGGACCCGGATGAGCTCCCCGGCCTGGTCGAGGAGCTCGCGTCGCCCCACGAACGAGGTCATGGGGGTCGCCAACACCTGCGGCGCGGAATCGGTCAACGTCTGCTCCTCAACACTGGGGACACACTCACCGAGACTACGCGACACCCGGTAGCCGCGCGGCGAGCTTCCCCGCGGAGGAACGGGTCCCGGACTCGACCACCCGGCTCGGCCCACCCCTACCCACGCCGGGGAAACGGGTAGTTCTACGGATACTGGCGCCACTGTGACGCAACATACATTGGCAACAGCGAGCACGACTCAAGGAGGAGTCCATGACGTTCTTCATGCACAGGCTGGCCGAGGTACTCGGCGCCGAGGAGCCGGAGACGGCCCCCGAGCCCCCGATGCGCCCGGCCGTTGCGGTGGCCCGGAACGAGGGGACCGATCGACAGATCGCCCTCCGCTCGCTGGCCGAGCAGCTCGTCTCCGAAGCCAATGCGGTGATCGTGGACCCCACCTCCCGCCTCTCGTTGGTCGATGAGGTCGGTGGCGACGAACTCGCCTTCACCATCGCCTGCCGCAACCACCAGGCCCGGGTCTCCACCCATTTCGAGGGCGGCCAGACGCTCGGCCAGGTCATCTCCGACGACCTGCCGCAGGGCGAGCCCCGGGAACTCGTCGGCCCCGAGGCGCTGCCGGACCTGCTGGTCCGCCTCGTCATCGCGGCCGGGCTGCACAACGAGCAGCCGGTCCACTTCAGCTGAACCCGAACACCACCCCGCCCGGCCCACCACGCGGCCACCCCACAGACGCCCGGTCACCGCAGACCGGCGAACCACCCGGAAGGAGGTCAGTCACGTGCAGTACGAGCTGAAGACCCAGGTCATCGAGCCTCTTCGCCAGACTTTCACGCCACTGATCGAACGCTATGGCAACAAGCCCGCCACCCGCTACCAGGAAGGCACCATCGGCCTGCAAGCGATGGAGAACTTCCACTACCGCCCCACCTGGGACTCCGAGCGTGAGCTCTACGACCCGAACTACAGCGCCCTCAAGCTGACCGACCCGTACTCCTACACCGACCCGCGGCAGTACTACTACATGCCGTACGTCACCAACCGGGCCGCCATGCACGAGGCCTTCGGCAAGACCCTGGACTACGTCACCGACCACGGCCTGCTGGAGCGTACGCCGGCCGACTGGCAGCAGCTGATCGCCGAGGTGATCATCCCGCTGCGCCACTACGAGTCCGGCGCGCAGATGCTCTACTCCAGCGCCTGCCACTTCAGCTACGGCGCGACCATCGCGCAGTGCTGCGGCTACGAGAGCTTCGACCGGATCGGCAACGCCCAGCTGATCTCCCGGGTCGGCATCGCCCTCGGCCAGCAGACCGCCGACATCCTGAAGGCCGCCAAGGCGCTGTGGGCCGAGGCCCCGAGCATGCAGGGTCTGCGCTCGGTCGAGGAGCGGCTGCTGGTCGAGCAGGACTGGGCGGTCGGCGTCATCGGTCTGGACCTGGTCGACGAGCTCGTCGATGCGCTGGTCTACCGCTACCTGGACGAGGAGGCCGTCCTCGGCGGGGCCGGCGCCTACTCGCTGCTGGCGCAGCACATCGGCACCTGGTGGACCGAGCACCGCAAGTGGCTGGACCCGCTGTACAAGGAGTGGATCGCCGACGAGCAGTACGGCGCGGCCAACACGGCCTCGATCGAGGCCGTGGTGAACACCTGGCTGCCGCAGGCCCTCGCCGCCGTCAAGCTGATCGCTTCTCGCGCCGACGAGCTCGCCGGCACCGCGTCGATCGCCGCCGTCGAGGAGCACGCCGTCGCCGTGGCCGATCGTTTCCGCGGCCTCGGCATGGACATCACCGACCCGATGGGAGCCTGACATGACAGAACAGATCACCGAGAGGCCTCTGGTCAGCGTCGACCTGCAGGAGACCGAGGAGAACCGCGGGCTCATCAACGCGATCGAGGCGGACAACCCGGACCTGGTCATCAACCACTTCCCCGGCGTGATCAAGCTCCAGGCCCCGGGCCGGCTGCTGATCAGCCGGGAGTCCGTTGAGGCCCAGCTCGGCCGTACGTGGGAGACCCACGAGTTCCAGATGGCCATCATCACCCTGTCCGGCAACGTCTCCGAGTGGGACGAGGACCGCATCGTCATCTCGTGGGGTCCCAGGGTCGACGACGAGGAAGAAGACGAGGACTGACATGACCACCACCGCTCCGAACCAGGCCGGCAAGAAGTCGGCCGGCAAGCCGAAGAAGCTCTCCATGAAGGCGCGCTACAGTGCGCTCACCCGTGACCTCGACTGGGAGCCGAGCTACGTCTCCGAGCAGGAGATGTACCCGCACACCCAGTACGAGGGCATCAAGATCCACGACTGGTCCAAGTGGGACGACCCGTTCCGGCTGACCGTCGACGCGTACTACCGCTACCAGGCCGAGAAGGACAAGCGCCTCTACTCCGTGCTGGACGGCTTCGCCCAGGGACAGGGCCATCTGACCCTGTCCGAGGCGAAGTACCTGAACGCGATGAAGATCTTCCTGAGCGGCATAACCCCCGGGGAGTACGCGGTGCACAAGCACTTCGCCTACATCGCCCGCCACTTCAACGGCCCGGGCCCGCGCTTCGCCGCGCTGTGCCAGTCGATCGACGAGATTCGCCACGCGCAGACCGAGATCCACACGCTGTCGAACTACAACAAGTACTACTCCGGCATGCACAACTTTCTCCAGCAGCACGACCGGGTCTGGTACCTCTCGGTGACCAAGTCGTACTTCGAGGACGCCCTCAGCGCGGGCCCGTTCGAGTTCATGATCGCCATCGGGTTCTCCTTCGAGTACCTGCTGACCAACCTGCTGTTCGTGCCGTTCATGTCGGCCGCGAGCTTCAACGGTGACCTGCCGACGATGACCTTCGGCTTCTCCGCCCAGTCCGACGAGTCCCGTCACATGACCCTGGGCCTGGAGGTGATCAAGTTCATCCTGGAGCAGGACGAGGCCAACGTGCCGATCGTCCAGGAGTGGGTCGACAAGTGGTTCTGGCGCAGCTACCGGGTCACCGGCATCGTCGCCCAGATGCTCGACTACCAGCTGCCGCGACCGGTGATGAGCTGGAAGGAGGCCTTCGAGCTGTACTTCGAGCAGCAGATGATGGGGGGCCTGTTCCCCGACCTGGCCCTGTACGGCATCAGGCCGCCGAAGCACGTCGAGCAGGCCATCTGGGAGAAGGACCACCTGTCCCATTGGCTGCACGACACCTTCTACCAGTTCAGCCACGCCGCGAACTTCACCACCACAGTGCCCGACGAGGAGCACATGGAGTGGCTGTCGCAGGCCTACCCGGACACCTTCGACGAGCTGTACCGCGACAAGTGGGAGGAGATGCGCAAACTCGACGAGGAGGGCAAGCGCTTCACCTATCCTGGCCTGCCGCAGCTGTGCCAGGTCTGCCAGATCCCGATGACGTTCTCGCAGCACGGCAATCCGCACCTCAAGGCGCAGTTCACCTCCGAGTACGAAGGTGAGCACTTCAACCTCTGCTCCGAAGGGTGCAAGTGGATCTTCGAGCGTGAGCCCGAGAAGTACCGCCAGGCCTGGCTCCCGGTGCACCAGATCTACCAGGGCAACTGTGGGGGCCCGACCATTCCGGACGTGCTGAAGTGGTACGGCATCCAGGAAGGCGACAACGGCGAGTACGTCGGCAGCGTCGACCAGAAGAACTGGGTGCGCTGGCACCACCAGATCGAGGACAAGCTCGGCACCAGCAGCGAGATCGAGGAGACCCTGGAAGCCGAGGGTGTCCACGCCGCCGTCAAGAAGATCGAGGAGGCCTGACCCATGCCCACTCTCGCCCTCTACGACTACACCGTCCATCCGTCGCGTTCCGCCCAGGAGCTGTACGGTGACGACATGCTGGTCAACATCTGGCAGAAGGACGACAACTTCTTCGGCTGCCCCTGTGCAGTGCGCGTCCCGAAGGCCATGACCTGGCAGGACTTCTACCAGACGCAGTTCCTCCCGTACGTCTCGGCCAGCCCGCGCACCACGGGCGACGAGACCTACGCCTGGCACCTGGACGATGCCCCGTTCACCCCCGAGGATTCCAAGACCCTCGATGAGCTGGGCGTGCATCACAAGCACACGTTGGGCTTCTTCAAGGCCTGACCTGCAGGACGTGACGGGCCGGGGTAGTCCCCCGGCCCGTCACGGCGTCCCCCCGACATCGACTGATCGAGCAACAAAACCGCATGCCGCGCGCCACCGCTGCCGCGCCGAGAGAAGCAGGAAAGCCTGACATGAGCGAGACCTACACCGTCACCGTCGAACCGCTCGGCCGCGAGGTCGAGGTCGCCGAGGGCCAGACCATCTTGGAGGCCTGCCTGCGCGCCGGCGTCTGGCTGCCCCACTCCTGCACCCACGGCACCTGCGCCACCTGCAAGGTGGAGGTCCTCGACGGCGACGTCGACCACGGCGAGGCGTCCAGCTTCGCGCTGATGGACTTCGAGCGCGAGGAGGGCAAGACCCTCACCTGCTGCGCCCGCCCACAGACCGACGTGACCATTGAGGCCGACGTCGATGTCGACGAGGAGCTCGAGGTCTTCCCGGTGCAGGACTACACCGGCACGATCGTCGAGCTCACCGACATCGCCCACGAGATCAAGCGGGTCCGGATCGAGCTCGACCGGGACCTGCACTTCAACGCCGGCCAGTACATGAAGGTGGTCATTCCCGGCACCGACGGCATCGACCGCACCTGGTCGATGGCCAACCCGCCGACCGAGAACCGCGTGGTCGAGTTCCAGGTCC
>JBIQIQ010000132.1:0-6897 GCA_044507975.1 Deinococcaceae bacterium | reverse complement strand
GTGATGGCGTCGCCGAACGGCAAGTGAGGCGATGTGCGGCCGCTGCCGCCGCCGCCGGAACGGGCGGCGTTAGACTCGGCGCGTGCCCCTAGCCAAGCCCGGTAAGAGGGAGGTCGCGAAGCCCTCGGCTGCCGAGGAGACCCTCCCCTTGCAGCCGGCGAGCGGCGCGGCGCCCGCGGCGGGCGGCGCCGGCTCCCGCGCCGCGGCGGCCAAGCGCACCCTCAGGACCTTCAACGCCCTCACGAAGCCGCTCTACTGGGCCTACGAGCGCCGCCTGACGCGCGCCGTGCGGGCCGGCGGCAGGCTGCCGCGGCACATCGGCATCATCATGGACGGCAACAGGCGCTTCGCGCGCGCCGTGGGCATCGACGTCAAGGCCGGGCACGACCACGGCGCAGGCAAGGCCCGCGAGGTGCTCGACTGGTGCCTGGAGCTCGGCGTCCAGCACGTGACGCTGTGGGGCTTCTCGTCCGACAACCGCGGCCGGGCGCCGGACGAGGTCTCGCACCTGCACGCCCTCTTCGCGCAGCAGGCGCGCGACCTCCTCTCCGACGCGAAGCTCCACGCCAACCGCGTGAGGGTGAAGGTCATCGGCGACACGTCCGACTTCCCCGAGGAGGCGAGGCGGGCGCTGAGCGCCATGGAGGACGCCACGCGGGACTACGACAACCTCCACGTGAACGTCGCCCTCGGCTACGGCGGCCGCGAGGAGATCGTCGACGCCGTCAACGCCCTGCTGCGCGCCCGGCTGGCGGCCGGCGACTCGCTGGCCGACGTGGCCGGCGCCGTCTGCCCCGAGGACGTGACCCAGCACCTCTACACGGCCGGCATGCCGGACCCCGACTTCGTCATCCGCACGTCCGGCGAGGTGAGGCTCTCGGGCTTCATGCCGTGGCAGACCGCCTACAGTGAGTTCTACTTCTGCGACGCCAACTGGCCCGAGTTCCGGAAGGTGGATTTCCTCCGGGCGGTGCGGGCCTTCCAGGCGCGCGAGAGGCGGTACGGCAGATGAAGAGTGACGCGGGGGGCGTCGCCGCCCGGCATGAACCGGTGCCCGGCTTCCGGGCGGTGATCATGGCGGGGGGCCAAGGCCAGCGGTTCTGGCCGCTCTCGACGCCCGACAGGCCCAAGCAGTTCCTCGACCTCGGGCGCTCCGGGCGCACGCTGATCCAGTCGACCTACGACCGCGTCCTGCCCCTGGCGGGGTCGCCGGGGAACGTCTACGTCGCCACCGCCCGGAAGTACATCGGGCTCGTGTGCGAGCAGCTCCCCGACGTGCCCCTCGAGAACCTCCTCGTCGAGCCGACCCCCCGCGACTCTGCCCCGGCCATCGCCCTCGCCTCCCTGACGATCGCGAAGCGCCATGGGAACGTCGTCGTCGGGTTCTTCTCGTCGGATCACCGCATCGGCGCGGGCTTCTCCGAGACCATCGTGACCGCGGCCGAGGTCGCCTCCGAACAGGCTGGCCTGGTCACGGTCGGCATCGAGCCGACGCGCCCCGCGACCGGCTACGGCTACATCGAGCTGGGCGAGGCCCGCGGGCCCTCGCACCGGGTGAGGCGCTTCGTCGAGAAGCCCAGCGCGCGCACGGCCGAGGCCTACCTCGCGTCCGGCGGCTACCTGTGGAACGCCGGCATCTTCGTGTGGCGGGCGCACTCGGCGCTGGCCGAGCTCGACACCCACGCTCCCGACCTCATGGTCCCGCTCCGCCAGGCTTTCGAGACCGGCACGGTCGTCGAGGCCTTCCCCCACCTGCCGCGCATCTCGATCGACTACGCGCTCATGGAGCGCACGGACCGCGCCTACGTGGTGCCCGGGCGCTTCGAGTGGGACGACATCGGCGACTGGGTCGCGCTCGAGCGGCTCGTGCCGGCCGACGGCACGAACACCGTGGTGGGCCGGCACGTGGGGCACGACGCGTCGGGCAACATCGTCTACACCGAGGACGAGGCCGACGTCGTCGTCACGCTCGGCGTCAACGACCTCGTGATCGTCAAGCGGGGCCACGCGCTGCTGCTGGTGCACAAGGACAGGGTCCAGGAGATCAAGACCCTGCTCGCCGACGAGCGGCTGGCGGAGCTGTTGGAGGAGCCGGTCCAGAAGGGCTGAGGCTCAGCGGGCCTGGACCGACCTCCCCCGGAACCTGCTCAGAACAGGGTGGAGACGTCCACCTCGCCCTTGGGCTCGACGTACTCGGTGTCCATCTGCGCGAGCTGGAGCTTGCCCGAGACGTCGTCGTTGACGGCGTGCCAGTAGGTGTAGCCCTCGATCACCCAGATGCCGGACTCGCGCGTGCCGTTGCCAGAGCCCTTCACGCCGCCGAACGGCATGTGCGCCTCGGCGCCCACGGTCGTGTTGTTGATCGAGGACATGCCGGCCTGGATGTTCTCCTTGAAGTGGTGCGCCCACTCGCGGTCGTTCGTGTAGATCGCGCTAGAGAGCCCGTAGTCGACAGAGTTGGCGGCCTCGACCGCCTCCTCGATGCCGTCGACCTTGACGAGGTTGATCGTCGGGCCGAAGACCTCGGTCGAGAACAGCTTCATGCCGGGCTTCACGCCCTCCCACACGGTCGGCCAGCCGAAGTAGGCGGCGCTCGGGTCGCCGACGAAGCCCTCGGGAGCGTTGCCCTCCTCGATGCGCCGCGCGCCGTGGAGGAGCGTGGCGCCGTCCTCCTCGCCCCACCGGTAGTGCTCGAGCCAGTTCTCGTAGAAGCGCTGGTTGATGAAGGGGCCGTAGAGCACGCCGTCGTGCTCGTTGGGGTCGCCGATGCGGATCTGCGCGACGCGCTCGAGGAAGCGGCGCTTGAACTCGTCGTAGACGGGAGCGTCGACGATGAGGTTGCCCGCCGAGGTGCACCGCTGGCCGCCGGTGCCGAACGCCGAGAACACGGCGCCCTGCACGGCGTTGCCTAAGTCGGCGTCGCGCATGACGATCAGGGGGTTCTTGCCCCCGAGCTCGAGCGTCGGGTGCATGAGGTTGCGGCCCGCCACCTCGCCGATGCGCCGGCCCACCGCCGTGCTGCCGGTGAACGCGAACTTGTCGAGGCGGCCCTCGTCCATCATGTCGACGAGGAACTCGCCGGCCGCGCCCGCCCCCCCGCCGAACACGACGTTGAGCACGCCGGCCGGCACGCCGGCCTCCTCGATGATCTTCGCGAAGGCGAAGGCGACGGCCGGGGCGTCCTCGCTGGGCTTCCAGACGATCGTGTTGCCGGTCAGCAGCGCCGGGACGATCTTCCAGGAGGGCACCGCGATCGGGAAGTTGCCGGCCGTGACGATGCCGACGACTCCCAGGGGCCGCCGGTACGTGGCGAGCTCCTTGCGGGGCATCTCGGACGGCACGGTCTGGCCGTAGAGCCTGCGGCCCTCCGACTGGAAGAACTGGCAGGTGTCGATCGCCTCCTGGACGCTGCCGCGCGCCTCCTTGAGGGTCTTGCCCATCTCGCGCGTGACGAGGCGGGAGAGGGACTCCTTCTCCCTCTCGAGCGCCTTGCCGATCTGACCGATGAGCTGCCCGCGGATGGGGGCGGGCGTGCGCGACCACGTCTCGAACGCCTCGCGCGCCGCGACGCACGCTTCCCTGACCTGGTCCTTGGTGGCTTCGGGGAAGCTGCCGATCACGTCCTCCAGCCGGCTGGAGTTGCGCGACTCGAAGGTCCTGTCGCTGGCGACCTCACGGCCGCCTATCAGGTTCGGGTAGGTCTTCGCGGAGCCGGTGCGTGGCCCCTTCGTTGCCGTGTCTGCCATGAACGGCACGATAACACCGGGCTCCTGAGCGCCCTGATCCGGCAGGCGCGAGCACGGCTACCCGGCGCGGCGTTATGCTGGGCACACCTTTAATCCGGTCCCGCGAGGCCGGGAAGGAGCGCCATGGAAGACACGCCGAACGTCACCTACAAGTCAACGCTCATGTCGCCCACGGAGTTCGACCGGGCCCTGAGGCGCATCGCCCACGAGGTGATCGAGCGCAACAAGGGCGCGAGCGAGGTCGCCCTCGTGGGCGTCCACACCCGCGGGGTGCCGCTGGCCGAGCGTCTGGCCGGCCTCATCGAGCGCTTCGAGGGCACGCGACCGCCCGTCGGCAAGCTCGACATCACGCTCTACCGCGACGACCTCACGGAGATCTCGCTGCAGCCGGTCGTCAAGCGCACGGAGATCGCCTTCGACGTGCACGGCGCGAAGATCGTGCTGGTGGACGACGTCCTCTACACGGGCCGCACGGCGCGCGCAGCGCTCGACGCCATCGTCGACATGGGCCGCCCCAGCGCGATCCAGTACGCCGTCATGGTCGACCGCGGGCACCGCGAGCTGCCGATCCGCGCCGACTACGTGGGCAAGAACGTGCCCACGAGCCGCACCGAGATCGTGCACGTGCGCGTGCAGGAGGTCGACGGCGAGGACCAGGTCGAGCTGTGGGAGCGGGAAGGGTGATCGGCGCCGCCGCTCAGTTCCCCCCGCCCACCCCGCCGGCCGCCGTCGCCAGGCGCCACCGCCACCTCCTCGACTTCGAGGACTGGACGGCCGAGGACGTCACCTCCCTTCTCGACACGGCCGACGTCATGGCGCAGGTGCTCACGCGTCCGGTGAAGCGCGTGCCGGCTCTGCAGGGCTACACGGTCGCGACGCTGTTCTTCGAGGACAGCACCCGCACGCGCCTCTCGTTCGAGCGGGCCGCACGCGCGCAGTCGGCCGACGTGATCTCGTTCGCCGCCGGCACCTCGAGCCTCAAGAAGGGCGAGAGCATGCGGGACACGCTGCGCACGATCGAGCAGCTCCAGGCCGACGTCTACGTCGTGCGGCACCCGTCGGCCGGCGCCCCGCACCAGCTCGCCCGCTGGACGGGCGGGGCGGTCGTGAACGCCGGCGACGGGCGCCACGCCCACCCGACCCAGGCGCTGCTCGACGCCTACACGCTGCGCGCCGCCCTGGAGGCGGCCGGGCACCCGCCGGCGGAGCGCGAACGGCCGTTCGCCGGCCGCCGGCTGGCGGTCGTCGGCGACATCGAGCACTCGCGCGTCGCGCGCTCCAACGCCGAGCTGTTCACCCTCCTGGGCGGAGAGGTGGTCCTCTGCGGCCCCGCCGCGCTCCTGCCGCGCGAGCTCGGCCGGCGTCCGGGCGTGCACCTGACCACCGACATCGCCGAGGCGGTCCGCGGCGCGGACGCGGTCATGGCGCTGCGCATCCAGCGCGAGCGCCTCGGGGCACGCCTGATGCCCTCGCTCGCCGAGTACGTGGCCCGCTACCAGCTCAGGCCCTCCCACCTCGAGCACGCGGCCCCCCACGCGTTCGTGATGCACCCCGGTCCGCTCAACCGCGACGTCGAGCTCGCGAGCGACCTGGCCGACGGGGAGCGCAGCCTCGTGGAGCGGCAGGTCGCGAGCGGGGTGCCGGTGCGCATGGCGGTCCTCTACGCGCTGCTGGTGGGCAAGTCGTGAGGCTCGTCCTGCGCGGCGGGCGCATCATCGACGGGTCTGGCGAGGCCGGCACGCACGACCTCTACGTCAAGGACGGCACGGTCGAGGGCCTCGACCTCGGCGGGCCGGTCGACCTCGAGGTCGACGCCGAGGACAAGCTGGTCACCCCGGCGTTCCTCGACCTCCACGTCCACCTCCGCGACCCCGGCCAGGAGGTCAAGGAGGACCTGGAGAGCGGGCTGGCGGCGGCCGCGGCCGGCGGCTTCGGCACGGTCGTGTCGATGGCGAACACCGACCCGGTCGTCGACGACCCCGGCATCGTCGCCGACCTCGTCGCGCGCGCGGCGCGGCTCGAGGGCGCGAGGCTGCGCCCGGCCGCGGCGCTCAGCAAGGGCCTCCGCGGCGAGGAGCTCGCCGACCTGGCCGCCCTCAAGGCCGCCGGTGCCGTGATGGTGACCGACGACGGCGTGCCCGTCGCCGACTCCCGCCTCTTCCGCAGCGCCTGCGAGTACGCCGCCGAGCTGGGCCTGGTGGTGCAGACCCACTCGGAGGAGCCCGCCCTGCGCGACGGCGGCGTGATGAACGAGGGCGCGGTCAGCCAACGCCTCGGGCTCCCCGGCAACCCGGACGCCGCGGAGGCCGTGATGCTCTTCCGCGACGGCGAGGTCGCGCGCCTCACGGGCGCCCGCGTCCATCTCGCCCACGTGAGCTCGCGCCGAGGGCTCGAGGTCGCGAGCTGGCTCAAGGCGACCGGCGCCCCGGTCACCGTGGAGGTGACGCCTCACCACCTGACGCTCACCGACGAGAGCCTCGGGGGCTTCGACCCCATCTACAAGGTCGCGCCGCCGCTGCGCCGAGACGAGGACGTCGCGGCCCTGCGCGCTGGCCTGCTCGACGGCTCCGTCGACTCGATCGGCACGGACCACGCTCCCCACACCCTCGCCGAGAAGCAGCGGGACATGCTCAGCGCGCCCTTCGGCATCGCGAACCTCGAGATGACGTTCCCCCTGCTCTACACGCGGCTCGTCGCCGAGGGCGAGCTGCCGCTCGCGCGGCTGCTCGAGCTGCTGCAAGACGGTCCGGCGCGGGTGATGGGCTGGGCCGCGCCGCGCCTGACGCCGGGCGCCCCCGCCGACGTGACCGTGCTCGACCTGGAGACGGAGCGCTCGGTGGACGGTGCCACGTTGCGCAGCAAGGCCAAGCACACGCCGTGGCAGGGCGAGGCGCTGCGAGGCTGGCCGGTGGCCACCATCGTGGCGGGCAAGCTGGTCCACGGGGCGTAGGCCTCTCGCGCTGGCTCGGTGGCCGCGCGCCGCTAGGCTTGAGAGCAGGCGCACGCGTTCCGCGCGCTAGGGGGCTTAGAATCGGCTCATGCCGGCGTACGACGCTCCTGCGGTCCGTCCCGCGGCCGACCTGATCTCGCCCCAGGCGCATCCCGCGCCGGCGGCGGCCGGCCTCGCGCTGTCGCAGGAGGAGCTCGGGCG
>JBIQIQ010000131.1:0-6923 GCA_044507975.1 Deinococcaceae bacterium | reverse complement strand
ACCTCGGCGCCCTCCGGCAGCAGCGCCCCTGTCCCCGACACGAGGGTCGGCGGCGCTGCGGGCCGGCCGAGGGGCACGTGCCCGCGCCCGCCCGCGAGCGCGGCGACCACGTCGGCGACGACCGCGCTCGCCGTCGCCCCGCCTCCGGCGCCGGGTCCCCGCACGTGCACCTCGCCGAGCGGCTCCCCGGTGAAGAGCATGGCGTTCGTGGGTCCCGAGACCACGAGAGGGTGGCCCTGGGGCAGGGACAGCGGACGCACCTCGGCCCGCCAGCCGCCGGACGCGGGCCCGACGCTGCCCACGAGCCTCACGTGCCTGCCGCGGGCCACCGTGGCGGAGACGGCCTCCGCGGCCAGGCCAGCCACCCCGCGAGCGGTGACCTCGTCGAACCTCAGGTCGGGGTCGAAGGCGAGCCGGGCGAGCAGCGTCAGCTTGTGCGCGGCGTCGATGCCCTCGACGTCGAGGGTCGGATCGGCCTCGGCGAAGCCGGCCTCCTGTGCGCGGCGCAGCGCCGAAGCGTAGTCGGAGCCGGCCTCCATGTCGCTGAGGATCGCGTTGCAGGTGCCGTTGAGCACCGCGTGCAACGCGGTGGGCCGGCAGCCTCTCAGGGCACCGGTCAGGGGCCCGACCACGGGGGCGCCACCCATGACGGCAGCTTCGAGCCACACCCGGCCAGCGCGGAGGTGCGGGAGGAAATCGTGCCACCGCTCGGCCAGGGCGGCCTTGTTAGCCGTGACCACCGGCGTCCCTCTCTCCAGCGCAGCGAGGGCGACGTCGGCAGGACCGCCGACGCCCCCCGCGACCTCGACGAGCAGGTCGGCCTCGAGGGCGGCCCCCGAGTCGGACGTTACGAGCTCGCGCCAGCGCGGGAACTGCCGCTCCCTGGCAGCGTCGCGCACGACGACGGCGCGCAGCTCCACCCCTGCGAGGTCCTGGAGCAGGCGCACGACCGCGGCGCCCACCGTGCCTCCCCCGATGACCACCAACCGTTGCGAACGGGTCCCAGCCGGCATGCGCGCGACTGTATCACTGGTATGCTCCCCCCTTGGCGCGCGGAGCCAGCGCCGGGAACGGCCCCTACGGCCGCGGGAGTGATACTTGCTAGGCATCGGCATCGTGGGGCTGCCCAACGTGGGCAAGTCGACCCTCTTCAACGCGATCACCAAGGCGGGCGTCGAGGCCGCCAACTACCCCTTCGCGACGATCGACAGGAACGTCGGCGTCGTCGCCGTACCCGACGAGCGCCTGGAGGCGCTGCGCCAGCTGTACTCGCGGCCGGAGCGCCAGGCGCCGGTGGTCCCCACCAGCGTCGAGTTCGTCGACATCGCCGGACTGGTGCGCGGCGCCCACAAGGGCGAGGGCCTCGGCAACCAGTTCCTGGCGCACATCCGGGAGGTCGCGGCCATCGCTCACGTGGTGCGCTGCTTCGAGGACCCCAACGTCGTGCACGTCGCCGGCGCGGTCGACCCGGTGGCCGACATCGAGACGATCGACACCGAGCTGATGCTCGCCGACCTCGCCACCTTGGAGAGGCGCCTCGATCGCCTTCGCCGGAGCGCCAAGGGCGACCCCGAGGACGCCGCCCTCCTCAAGGTCGTCGAGGCGTTGATGGCGAAGCTCGCCGATGGCGTGCCCGCGCGGCGCAGCGGCATCGAGGTGCCGCCCTCTCTCGGACTCATCACCGCCAAGCCCGTGATCTACGTCTGCAACGTCGCCGAGGAGGACGTCGCCCAGGGCAATGAGCTCGTCGAGCGCGTGCGGAAGGTGGCTGAGCCCGAGGGGGCGGAGGTCGTGGTCGTGTCGGCTCGCATCGAGGAGGAGCTCGCGCAGCTCGACCCCGAGGAGCAGCAGGCCTTCCTCGCCGACATGGGCCTGGAGCGCTCGGGCCTGGAGCGGCTCATCCGGACCGGCTACACCACCCTGGGGCTCATCACGTTCTTCACCGCCGGCGAGAAGGAGGTCCACGCCTGGACGGTGCGCCAGGGGACCAAGGCTCCACAGGCGGCCGGCGAGATCCACTCCGACTTCGAGCGCGGCTTCATCCGCGCCGAGGTGATCGGCTGGCGGGAGCTCGTCGCGGCTGGCAGCACCGCGGCCGCCAGGGCGAAGGGCCAGCTCAGGCTCGAGGGCAAGGAGTACGTCGTCGCGGACGGCGACGTGATCCACTTCCTGTTCAACGTCTGAACCGGCGTCGCGGCGCGCCGCGGCGCGTTGGTAAGCCACGCCTGCAGCGTCTCATCTGGCTGGCGGTATCGTCGCCAGGAGGAGGACGCGCTCGTGAGCACCGTTCAGCGCAGTACGCCACAACGTAACGCCACGCAGCGGAGCCCCGTCCTCGACCAGCGGCAGGCCGAGAGCGGCGAGGTCGTGCTGTTCCCTGGCCGCGCTGACCATCTCTACAAGCTGGTCAGCGGCCTGATGCGTCTCTACACCGTCGACGACGACGGCACCGGGGTCACGTTGCGCTACGTCAAGCAGGGGGGCTTCTTCGGCGAGGAGGCCCTGACCGGTGAGGCGCGGCGCTACTTCGCGGAGGCGGTCACGCCGTCCGTGGTCGAGGTCCTCGACCCTGGGGCCCTGGGAGAGTCCGAGCTCAGGCGCCTGGCGGGCGTGCTCGCGGCCGCCCTCGACGGGATGGGCCGAGCGCTGCACCGCCTCGCAGGCAAGCCCCTGAGGGCGCGGGTGGCGGCCGAGCTGCTCGAGCTGTCCGATTCCGACCTGTCGGGTCGCAGCCCCGACGGCGCGCCCATGGTGTACATCACCCACGACGAGCTCGCCACGGCGGTGGGCTCGGTGCGCGAGACCGTGACCAAGGTCGTCGGCGAGCTCGTGCGCCTCGGCGCCATCCGCGCCGGCTACGGGAAGATCACGGTCCGCGACGAGAGGGTCCTGCGCGAGGTGGCGGGCGAGTAACACGCCGCCACCGGTCCGCTAGTCGAGCCTGACCGCTCTCCCGCTCAGAAGACGGGGCCCACCCTGAAGCCGAACACGCCCGTGGGGTGCCGCTCGCTGAAGGCGTAGTCGAGCCTCACCGCCGGCAGCAGCACGCCCCCGAACCCGAGGTTGATCTGCACCCCGACCCCGGCCGAGGCGAACAGCGGCGTCCGGTACTCCTCGAACTGCGGCACGCTGGAGACCCAGCCGAGGTCGACGAACGCGACGCCGATCACGGTCTGGGTGGCGAAGGTCGAGAGCTCGAAGTCGTACCGGTACTCGAACGAGCTCGTCGCGTACGTGCGCGAGAGGCCGAAGTCCTCGCGCGTGTAGCCGCGGATCTGCGTGGCGACGTCGACGCTCTGGCCGACGAAGAAGCGCTTGCTCGCCGGGTAGAGCCCGCCGAACTGGTGCCCGACGTCGAGCCTCACCCCGAACGCGTGGTTGTCGTCCTGGACCTGCTCGGGCACGACGTCGGCCAGCTTGAAGTAGGTGCGCCCGCCCGCGGTGACCTGCTGGTAGGCGTACGTGACGCGGTCGCCGGTGTCGGGATGCAGGAAGTCGTTGCCGAAGCCGACGCCGAGGCTGCCGTACGCGGCCACGCCCTCGGTCGGGAAGTCGGGGCTATCGCGGTCGTCGTAGCTTACGCGGGCGCTCGTGAAGCCAGCGAGACCGCTCGTGGGCAGGTACTGGACGGCCTGACCGAAGGGCAGGAAGCACTCGTTGGCGTTCTGTACCTCGTCGCCCTCGACGCGGCAGGCGGTGCGTACGGGCTCGAGGAGGTACTGGGTGTATGAGCCGCTCGCTCCGACGCTGAGAGAGATCACGGGCGTGAGCGGGCGGGCGACGGTGAACCCGAAGCCGGTGGACCGCGACGTGTACTCCCCGACGCGCACGCGGTTATCCTCCGTCTCCGGCAGCCCGGGGTACTGGATCGTGGTCTGGCCGTTCGCCGTCAGCGGCTGGTTGTTCGCCACCACGCTGAACAGCGAGGCCGACAGCGAGGTCGGCACCTCCTTGAAGTCGAGCCAGTCGACGTACAGCCACGGCACCTCGTACGAGAGCCGGCCGCCCAGCATGAAGCCGACGTCGGTGCTCGTCGCGCTGATCTCGGCGCCGACGACGTGCGCCAGCCCGAGGAAGTCGCGCTCGTTGTAGCCGAGGCTCGCGGAGAACCCCGTGTCGGTGGCGTACTGCGCCGAGGGCCTGAGCTCGCCCGTCGCGCGGTCGCGGACGGTGACCACGACGATGACCTCGTCGGCCTGGCCGGTGGGCTGGAGGTTGTAGTTCACGACGTCCACGACGCCGAGGCGAGCCACGGAGACGAGCCCGGAGACGACCGCCTCGTCGTTCACGACGGTGCCGATGGCGGGGAGGTAGCGGGTGATGACGGCCTCGTCGGTGCCGCCCTGGGCGCCGTCGTAGGTGACCGTGTAGCCCGCCACCTTCAGCTCGGTGACGCGCTGGATGTAGGTGCCGTCGTCGTACGAGAAGTCGGGCGTGGTGATCAGGCGGTAGCCCCTCTCCTGGTACGCGCGCACGATGCGGCCGAAGTCCTCCTGAGCGACGGCCGAGGTGAACGTGTCGCCGACCTCGGTCCTCATCACCTCGCGCAGCTCCGTGTCGGAGAGCACCGTGTTGCCCTCGAAGACGATGCGCTGCACGGGGCCGGCGGTCTCGGGCGCGCCGAGCCTGAACGTCACGCGCACGCTGCCCGTGGCAGACACGGTGGCTTCGAGCTGCACGTCGCTCGAGCGCCCGCGGGCGAGGCGCCTGACGTCCTCGACCAGGGCGTCGTAGTTGAAGAGGTCGCCGGGCTGGAGCGTCAGGTCGGAGGGGTCGACGCCGAGCGCCGTCGTGTCGATCGACGCGATGGTCAGCTCGCGGACCGTGACGTCGAGCACGCCGCCCTGCAGGCTGGTGGCCGAGGTGTCCACGCCCGAGCCGCGGTAGCCCAGAGCCAGGTAGCGCGTGAAGACGGCCTCGAGGGCCTGCCTGAAGAGCTGCGGGTCGAACTCGCCCGCGCGCAGCACCGGTCCGAAGACCTGGCTCAGGTCGTCGTCGGAGAGGACGGTGTTGCCGCTGAAGCGCACCTCCTCCACCTCCGCGGCCTCGTCGACCACGTAGGTGAGGCGCACCGGGACGTCTTGGGCCGTCTCGGCGAGGTCCGGGGCCGGCATCACCTCGAGGTTCACCTCGACGTCGAACGGGAAGCCCGCCTGCCGGTAGGCCTGCCTGATCGTGTTGCGCGCCTCCCCGGCCCGGATCGTGTTGAACACGCGGCCGGGGGCCAGCAGGTGCGTCTGGGCCAGCGCGTCGCGCAGGGCGTCCTCGGCCACGGAGGTCACGCCCTCGAACTCCACCTCGCCCACGCGAGGGTTCTCGACGACCCTGACCACGAGAGCCGGCCCGGTCGCGGCCTGCTCGATCTCCACGCTGACGCTCTCGAACGTGCCGAGGCTGTAGACGCGGTTCCGCTCGGCCTCGAGGTCGATGGCGGCGGCGTCGGTCCCGGCGCGGGTGGTGATGATGGTCCGGACGATGTCCGCGTAGGTGGCCGTGCCTTCGACGCGCACCTCGACGATCCGGCCGGTCGCGGCCACCTGGGCCAGGGCCGGAAGCGAGGAGCAAAAGGCGGTCAGGAGCGCGAGCACGACGGCTAGGCGACGCGGCATGCGGGCATCTTACCTGCGTGCGTGAGAGCGCGGTGCACGGTGCCGGGGCGCCGTCCTACCGGTATCATCGCGGCCATGGACGAAGCAGGCGGCAGCGGCCGGGTCGGCCACCTCGACCAGGTCGAAGCGACGGTGCGCGCCGTGCGCGAGCGGACGGTCCTCGAGCCCCGTGTCGGCCTGATCCTCGGCTCGGGCCTGGGCGGGCTGGCGGACGAGGTCGACGGCGTCACGATCCCGTACTCCGAGCTGCCGGGCATGCCCGTCTCCTCCGCTCCGGGTCACGCAGGTCGCCTGGCGCTCGGCTACCTCGACGGCCACGAGGTCGTCGCCATGCAGGGCCGGGTCCATCTCTACGACGGCTTCACGGCCGCCCAGGCCTCCTACCCGGTGGCCGTCATGGCCGCGCTGGGCATACGGTCGCTCCTCGTGACGAACGCGTGCGGAGGGCTCGACCCGAACTTCAAGGCCGGCGAGCTGATGCTGCAGGTCGACTTCATCAACCTGACCGGGCAGAACCCCCTCATGGGTCCCTTGCCAGACCCCAGCCTGGAGCGCTTCCCCGTCATGTACGACGCTTACGACCCCGCGTTCCAGGAGGCCGCTCGCAGCGCGGCGCTGCGCCACGGCATCCGCCTGCGAGAGGGCGTCTACCTGGCGATCTCGGGGCCGAGCTACGCCACGCGAGCGGAGCTGCGCGCGTTCCGCACGCTGGGGGCCGACGCGGTCGGCATGTCCACGGTCTTCGAGGTGCTGCGCGCCAGGCAGCTGGGGCTCAGGGTGCTAGGCATCTCCGCGATCACCGACATGGCGATCCCCGACTCGGACGAGCATGCGACGGGCGCCGAGGTCGTGGAGATGGCCGAGCGGATGGGCGAGTCTTTCCGGCGGCTCGTGCGCGCCGTGCTGCCCGAGCTGTGACCGCGACGGTGGGGCCGAGCCGCGGCCCGGAGGTGACACGGTGCGATTGAGCCCGCTCGAGATCGAGCACATGGAGTTCCCCCGCGGTGCGGGCGGGTACCAGGCGCGGCACGTGAGGGACTTCCTCGAGCGCGTCTCGGCCGAGGTAGAGGACCTGCTCAGGGAGATGCAGGACCTCCAGGGCGAGCTCGACGCCGCCCGGCAGCAGGTCGCGGAGCTGCAGGCCAAGGAGGCCGAGCTCCAGCGGGCCGTGATCGCCGCGGAGCGCATCGGCAACGAGATCAAGGAGAACGCCAAGCGCGAGGCGAAGATCATCCTCGACGAGGCCGAGCGGGTGCGGGAGAGACGCGTGGCGGACCTCGACGGAGAGGTCGCGCGCACGCGCGCCGAGCTCGA
>JBIQIQ010000130.1:4452-7016 GCA_044507975.1 Deinococcaceae bacterium | reverse complement strand
CGTGAGGCGCTGCAACGAGCTGAGGATCATGATCGACCTCTCGCACATCAGCGAGCGGGGCTTCTGGGACGTGGCCGACCTCTCGGAAGCGCCCCTCGTCGCCACCCACTCGAACGCGCACGCCCTGTCACCCTCGCCCCGCAACCTCACGGACGCGCAGCTAGCCGCGGTCGCCGCGACCGACGGGTTGGTCGGCATCAACTTCAACGTCGGCTTCCTCGCCGAGGACGGGTCCTCCGACCCCGACCTTCCGCTCGACGTGATGGTCAGGCACGTCGACTACCTGGTCGAGAAGCTCGGCATCGACGGCGTGGCGATGGGCTCGGACTTCGACGGCGCGACGATGCCGTCAGCGATCGCGGACGTGGCGGGCGTGCAGCGACTGCTGGAGTCCCTGAGGGACGCTGGCTACGACCAGGAGTCGCTCGAGAAGATCGCCTTCCGCAACTGGCTCCGGGTGCTGAGACTCACCTGGGGGGAGTGACGAACCCCTCGGGGCTCGACCGACGGTGGCCGCCCGTCAGCGCGACGCCCTCACCCGGTCGAGCACGAGGAGCCCCCGCCGAGCGGCGTCCTGCACCAGCGCCGGCGCGACCGGTTGGCACACGAGGAAGCCTTGTACGGAGTCGCAGCCGGCCTCGATCACCTGCCGGAGCTGGTCGTCCGTCTCGACGCCCTCGGCGGTGACCTCGACGCCGATGGCCCTCCCCAGCGCCGACACGGCCTTGAGGATCGCCAGCTCGCCCCCGTGGCCCGTGCGCCCGGGCGCCTGGTCGAGGAACGCGCGGTCGAGCTTGATGGCGTCGACGGGCAGCTCGTGGAGGTGGGCCAGCGAGGCGTAGCCGGTGCCGAAGTCGTCCAGCGAGACCGTGACGCCGAGCCGCCTGAGCTCGGCGAGCACGTCCGAGCCGCGGTGGCGGTCGGCGAGCGCCGCGGTCTCGGTGACCTCCAGCTCCAGCCGCGTGGCTGGCACCCCCGTGCGCTGGAGGGCGCGGCGCACGTCCTCGAACAGCCCGCCCCCGCGCAGCTGCAGGGGCGACAGGTTGACGGCCACGCGCGGCACCTTGAAGCCGCTCGCGTCCCAGCCGTTCACCTGCTCCAGCGCCTGGTCGAGCACCTCGCGCCCGAGCGCCACGATGAGCCCGGTCTCCTCCGCCAGCGGGATGAACGTGTCGGGGCTCAACAGGCCGCGCTCGGGGTGCCGCCAACGAACCAGGGCCTCGACGCCCGCCAGGCGGCCCGTGCGCAGCTCGATGCGCGGCTGGTAGTAGAGCGTCAGCTGGTCCTTGCCCAGGGCCTGCCTCAGCTCGTCCTCGAGCTCGAGCCGCTCCTGCACGCGCACCTGCATGGCGGGCCGGAACACAGCGAACGCTGGGCCGCGCGCCGCCTTCGCCCGGTACTTGGCCTGCGAGGCCGCCTTCAGCAGCGCTCCTGGCGCCTGAGCGTGATCGGGGAACACCGCCACGCCGACGCGCGGCCGGAAGGTCACGCTCCGCCCCTCCAGGACGACGGGCTCGACGAGCCCGCTGACGACGCGCTGCGCGATGTCGGTGGCGTCGACCGTGTCCTGCAGGGGACGGGTCACGATCGCGAACTCGTCCGTGCCGAACCGCGCGACCGTCGAGCCCTGGGCCACCGACTTCAGCCTGCGGGCGGCGAGCCGGAGCATGTCGTCGGCCGCGTCCTGGCTGACGGCGTCGTGGATGAGGCGGAAGCCGTGCAGCTCCAGGTAGAGGACGGCCACCTTGTGCTTGCCAGCGCGCGCGCCGGCCAGCGCGTCGAGCAGCAGCGACTCGAAGCGCTGGCGGTTCGGCAGGTCGGTCACGGGGTCGTTGTTGGCGAGGTACTCGACGCGCTGCACCAGCGCCGCGCGTTCCTCGTCGCCGAGCTCGGCCCCGGGGCCGCTCCCGACCTCGCTGCAGATCGCCATGCGCGCGACCCTGCCGCCGTAGACCAGCTCGAAGACGCTGACGACGGCTTCGAAGTCGCCGGCAGGTCCCCTGAGCCGCATGGTCGGGGCGCCGGCCTGGGAGGCGAGGAAAGGCGTCTGTGAGGACATGTAGGCGCGCCTCGCGCCGGCGCCGAGCTCGGGTGCGTGGAGGTCGGCGAGCGAGCGGCCGGCGGGCGGCCCGTCGGGGAGCCCGAAGACGACGACGGCCCGCGGGTTGGCGGCCAGCAGCTCGAGCGAGACGGGGTCGTAGACCACGACCGCCTGGGGGTGAGTGCGGAAGAAGGCCTCCGTGGCTCTCCCCGGGCTTTGCGCTCGCTCCTCCATCGGTCCCGTTCCCGCCCCTGACGGGGCGTGTGGCGTTACCCGCCCTCGCGCGGCCCCGGTGCGCTCGACTCCAGATGATAAGCGCATGAGGGGCGCGGGCGCCCGCGCCGTGACCAGTCGACGCCGCGCGAACCCGGCCCGGACGGGAGCGCCACGATCACGTACTGCGGGCGACGTTCATCCCGCGGATCCTCTGCGCCAGTCGGTAGAACTCCACGAGAGCACGCGTGGCGGCCGTCCACGACCACCTCTCGGCCTCGAGCCTCCCCTGCTCGGCCAACCGGGTCCT
>JBIQIQ010000130.1:0-4352 GCA_044507975.1 Deinococcaceae bacterium | reverse complement strand
CCGTCCACGACCACCTCTCGGCCTCGAGCCTCCCCTGCTCGGCCAACCGGGTCCTAAGCGCTTCGTCCTGCAGCACGCGCCGCAGTCCGGCCGTGAGGGCCTCGCCGCTGCCCGGCTCGACGAGGAGGCCCGTGCGGCCGTCTGCCACGACGTGCGGGATGCCGCCGGCGCGCGCCGCGACGACCGGCACGCCGGCGGCCATGGCCTCCAGGGCGGCGAAGCCGAGCGTCTCCGCGTCCGACGGGAAGGCGAACACGTCGGCGCTCGCGTAGGCCGCCCCGAGCTCGTCGCCCGACAGGAAGCCCGTGAACACGGTGTCCGTGCCCGCCAGCCGTTCCTCGAGCCAACCCTTGGCCGGGCCCTCCCCGACGATCGCGAAGCGGGCCTCTCCCTCGAGGGCGTGGACGGCATCGGCCAGGACGTCGACGCGCTTCTCGAACGAGACCCTACCGGCGTACACGACCAGCGGGTCCTCCGGACGGCCTCCGCTCAGGCGCGCCCGCATGGCGTCCGAGCGTCGTCCCGGAGAGAACAGCTCGGAGTCGACGGCCTTGGGCCACAATCGCACGCGCCTGATGCCGAGCCCGCGGGCGAGCTCCACCATCTGCGGGCTGGTGGCGAGGTTGACGTGGGCGAGGTTGTGCACCTCGCGGTCGAGCACCTCGAGCGGCCGCTCGACCCACCCCAGCGACAGGCGCCGCAGCACCTTCGGGTCCGTGTGGAACGACGCGAGCAGCGGCAGCCCGCGCCGCTTGGCGTGGATCGCTCCCCAGGTTCCGAACAGCACTGGGTTCACGACGTGCACGACGTCCGGCGCGAAGCCGTCGATCTCGCTGGCCAGCCTGGCCGATGGCAGCGCTACCTTGTGCTCGGGGTACCACGGGAAGGGCATCCCGCTGGCCGCGACCACGCGCGTGCCGCCGTCGCCGTCCGGCGCGCCCGGCGGGGCGAGGACGAGGACCTCGTGACCCAGCTCCTCCAGGGCCTCGAGCGTCGCCACCAGCCGGGTGACGACGCCGTCGACCTTGGGGAGGAAGGTCTCGGTGACCAGCGCTACGCGCAAAGCTCAGGCGTAGGCCGCGAGCAGGTCCGCGAGCGCGGCCCGGCTGGGGCGAAGCAGCTCGTCGGGCAGCTCGGACAGCGGCGTGTCGCCGAAGCCGCTGACCTCGGCCAGCGAGGGCCGCGAGTCGTTGTAGAAGAGCAGGCCCGTGACGAGCTCCCCGAGCTCGTCGCCGCGCTGGAGACGCGCGAGGGCTCGCATGCGGTCGTTGGGCTCGTAGTCGGCCTCGAGCTTGCGCAGCGTCAGGCGCGAGCCGTCGTGCAGCTCGACGACCTGGGTGGTGCCGGGGTCGTAGTCGTCGATGAAGATCTCTTCCTGGGGAGCGATGAAGCCGAGCTCCTGCAGCGCCTTCTCGTTGGCGCGCCCCCAGGCGTAGCTCTTGCGCGACTCCACCTCGTCGTTGAAGGCCACGCAAGGGCTGATGATGTCGAGCACCGCCAGTCCGCGGTAGCTCATCGCGGCCTTGAGCAGCTCCCTGACCTGCTTCGCGTCACCGGCGAAGGACCGGGCGACGAAGCCGGCGCCGGCGACGATGGCCTCGACGGCGACGTCTATGGGAGGGAAGTCGTTGTGGCCCGCGTACTTCAGGTCCTGGCCGTGCTCGGCCGTGGCGGAGAACTGACCCTTGGTGAGGCCGTAGACGCCGTTGTTCTCGACGACGTACGTCATGCGCACGTTGCGCCTGACCAGGTGCTTGAACTGGCCGAGGCCGATGGAGCCGGTGTCGCCGTCGCCGCTGACGCCGATGGCCCGCAGGGTGTGGTTGGCCTGGAGGGCGCCGGTGCCGAGCGACGGCATGCGGCCGTGGAGGCTGTTGAACCCGTGTGACTGTCCGAGGAAGTAGGCCGGCGACTTGCTCGAGCAGCCGATGCCGGAGAGCTTGATGACGTCCTGCGGCCGGAGGCTGAGGTCGTAGCAGACCTGGATGATCTGGTTGGCGATCGAGTTGTGGCCGCAGCCCTTGCACAGCGTCGAGGGCGCGGCGGCGTAGTCGGCCTTCGAGAGGCCGGCGAGGTTGAGCTTCTGGACGCGGTCCATCAGTTGGCCACCCTCCCCAGGTGTGCGAGGACGTGTCGCTCGACGAGCTGGGCCGTGAGCGGCATCCCGTCCAGGATGCCCACGCCACTCAGCTTGGCGGCGTGCTGCGGCAGCTCGGCACGCAGGATGCCCAGGAGCTGGTTGTCGCGGTTCATCTCGATGACCAGCAGGTCGTCGTGGCGGGCGATGAAGCCCTCCACCTCGGCGCCGAAGGGCAGCGCCCGGACGCGCATGACGTCGAGGTCCACCCCTTGGAGGGCGAGGTGGTCGCGCGCCTCCTCGATCGCGTAGCGGGTGGTGCCGTAGCAGATGATCCCGAGCCGCGCGCCGGGCGCCTCGTCGATGACGGCAGGAGGGACGTACCGCCTGGCGGTGTCGTGCTTGCGGGCCAGGCGTTCCATGTTCCGCTCCCAGTCGTCGCTGCGCTCGCTGTAGCGCGCGCCCTCGTCGTGACCGGTGCCGCGGCCGAACCACGCCGCGCGGGGGTTCTGGTTGCCCGGCAACGTCCGGTACGGGATGCCGTCGCCGTCGACGTCGGCGTAGCGGCGGAACGTCTCGAGCCCCTCGACCTCCGCGGCCGAGAGGACCTTGCCACGCTGCAGGGGCCGCTCCGGGTAGACGAACGGCTCGCCCATCCAGTTGTTCATGCCGAGGTCGAGGTCGGAGAGGACGAGTACCGGCGTCTGGAGCTGGTCGGCGAGGTCGTGCGCGGCGTAGCCGAACTCGAAGCACTCCTCGATGGACGACGGGAACAGCACCACGTGCTTGCCGTCCCCGTGCCCGATGCCGTAGGCGAAGGCCACGTCGCCTTGGCTGGTGCGGGTCGGCAGGCCGGTGCTCGGCCCCACGCGCTGGATGTCCCATATGACCGCCGGCACCTCCGCGAAGTACGCGAGGCCGAGGAACTCTGCCATCAGGGACATGCCCGGACCGCTGGTGGCGGTCACGGAGCGCGCCCCGGCCCAGCCGGCGCCCACGACCATGCCGATGGCCGCGAGCTCGTCCTCCGCCTGGACGACGGTGTAGGTCGGCCTCCCGAGCTCGTCCTTGCGCAGCCGCGGAAGGTGGTCGCGCAGCGCGTCGACGAAGCTCGTCGACGGCGTGATCGGGTACCAGGCAGCGACGCTCACTCCGCCGAAGATCGAACCGATCGCCCCGGCCTCGTTGCCGGTCATCAGGATGAGGCCGTCGGTCGCGTTCATCGGCTCGACGCGGTAGGGGTCGGCCTTGGGGAGGCTGGCGACGGCCCAGGCGTGGGCCCGCGCCACGACGCCGAGGTTGCTGTCCACCAGCTTCGCCCGGCCTCCGAAATGGTGCTTCAGCGACTGCTCGATGACCTCGAGGGGCACGCCCAGCAGGTGCGCGACCACCCCGACGTAGGTCATGTTGGCGATGTACTCCTTGACCTTGCCCTTGACGTCGACGTCGGCCAGAAGCTCCTTGACGGGAACCGGGTAGTAGACGAGGTCGGTGCGGTCGGGCGTGAAGCGGATGTCGGCGTTGTAGATGCACACGCCGCCCGGCGGCAGGTCGGCGACGTCGTCGTGGAGCGTGGCCGGGTTGAACGCCACCAGCAGCTCCGCGGGCCGCCTGGCGATGTAGCCCTCGTGGCTGACGCGGATGCTGTACCAGGTGGGCAGGCCCTGGATGTTCGAGGGGAAGATGTTCTTCCCGTGGACAGGGATGCCCATCTTGAAGAACGAGCGCAGCAGCGTGAGGTTGGCTGTCTGGCTACCCGTGCCGTTGGCCGTCGCGACGGCGATCGAGAAGTCGTTGACGATGGCG
Source organism: Deinococcaceae bacterium (assembly GCA_044507975.1). Lineage (GTDB taxonomy): Bacteria > Deinococcota > Deinococci > Deinococcales > Trueperaceae > DASRWD01. The sequence goes on along the minus strand of JBIQIQ010000130.1, from coordinate 469 downwards.
GCTGGGTCCGACCCCACACGCGGGGTCGATAGCGGTTCTTGGACGCCCATGCCTGTGACTGCACCTCCGGGCGGGCGACGTACGCGCTCCCGGCTTGGGGCGTGGTGTCTCCCCGCTTCGCGCGGCTCGGCCCCGGCGCCGCTCTCGGCCGCGCCCGCCGTGCCGTGTTGGCGGCATAGTAACTCGCAGCGCCGTAGCCTCCGACGCGGGAGGTGTCACAGTCGAGCGGCTGCCTGGCGCTCCCGGCACGCAAGTGCACGGGCGCCAGGCAGCCGCCGTTCTCGCAGTGGGCTGGTGGCCGCTCAGGCCTCCAGCGAGAAGGCCTCGTCCTCTTCTTCCGCCCGGTCCGCCCCGCCGTCGGCGGGGAGCTTGACCGCGCCGGCGCGCTGCAGGGTCTCGTAGACGCCCTGCTTGATGGAGTCGACGAGGTCTGGTCTGGTGGCGAGCAGCTCGACGGCTTTCTCCTTGC
>JBIQIQ010000129.1:5189-7032 GCA_044507975.1 Deinococcaceae bacterium | reverse complement strand
ACGGCTTCGCAGGTGATCGTGGTGGACGACGCCGCCGACCCTGCCACCCAGGCCGTCGCGGCCGAGTTCCCGTCCGTCGAGTACGTGGCCAACGACGGCAAGGGAGGCGGCTCCGGCGCGCGGAACGCCGGCATCGCCCGCGCTACGGGGGAGTGGGTCGCGTTCCTCGACGACGACGACCTCTGGGCCCCGCACAAGCTGTCGGCCGTGAGCGCGGTGATCCAGCGATCTGGGCCCGAGCTGGCGCTCGTCTACAGCGCTGCCGAGCGCTTCGACGCCAGCTCCGGAGCCGTCATCTCCCGCACGCACCCCAAAGCGCGCGGGCGCGTGCTCGAGGACGTCCTCTATCAGAACGTCATCGGCGGGATGTCCGTCGTGGTGGCGCGACGCGAGGCCCTCGAGCAGGTAGGCGGGCTCGATGAGCGCTTCCCGGCTCTCCAGGACATGGAACTCTTCGTGAGACTCGCCGAGGTCGGCACCTTCGACTTCGTCGACGACGTCCTGGTACGCGTGAGGGTCGCCACCGGCGCCGGCCGCATCACCTTGGACCCCGGGAAGAAGCTCGCCGGCGCCAAGCTGTTCGCCGAGAAGTACGACCGACTCCTCGCCAACCGGCCGCGCCACAGGCACAGAGCCGCTTCGCGGACGTTCCTGCTGGCGCTGGCGGCCCGCGACTACCGGGAGGCCGCCCGCAGCCTGCCGTGGACGGTAGCCGGGCTCTTCGTCGACCCGCGCAACCTCAGGTACGTGGCGCGTGGCGTGGCGCGGCACGCTCGTTCCACGCTCACGGCCGTGCGAGCCCGTCCGGCGGCGCGTTGAGACACGTGATCACGTTCCTCGGAGACGTGTTCCCCAAGCACCACGTCGACGTCACGGCCGCGCTGCCCGGCACGATCGTGATCAACCTCGAGGCGCCGTTGACCGGCCACGAGGTCGGCTACCCAGGCAAGATCAACCTGCGCGGTGACGCCGGTGCGCTCGCGAGCACCTTCCGGGGTCGCGACCTGATCGCGACGCTCGCGAACAACCACTGCCTCGACTTCTACGCCCCCGGGGTCAGCGACACGATCGCGGCCCTCGACGAGCTGGGCGTGCCGCGCTGCGGCGTGGGCACGGAGTCCGACGCCTGGCTCAACCCCGTCATCTTCGAAGCCGGGGTGAAGGTGGCGATCCTCGCCTACGCCGACCCCAGCTGCACGCCCGTCTACGCCACGGCCGATCACCCCGGCGCCGCTCCCCTCACGCGCGAGCGCGTCGAGAGCGACATGCTCTCCGCCCGCGCCGCGGGTGCGGAGCGCGTCGTCGTCGTCGCTCACTGGGGGGAGGAGCATGTCGCCTTGCCACCCGTCCATTGCATCCAGCTCGCACGCTCGTTCATCGATGCCGGCGCCGACGCCGTCGTCGGGCACCACTCCCACTGCATCCAGTCGTACGAGACCTACCGCGGCAAGCCGATCATGTACGGCCTGGGGAACTGCATCTTCCCGGCCCACAGCAGCCCGTCCTACTACGACGCGGAGGGTCGTCCCACGCGCGTCAGGGACACGCGCCCGTCGCTGCGGAACCGCCGTTCCCTGGCCCTCGTCTGGGAGCCCGACACCGGCAGCTTCGAGGTGCTCACGCTGCACTTCGACGGGGCGCGCCTCAACCCGGGGCGGTTCGGCCATCGCCGTTTCAGGCTCGGCCGCTTCGACCCGGCGCGGTACGAGGTCGCCTACGCCCGCGCGTACCGCATCGGCAAGCTCCTCCATACGATCGAGAGGTTCCTCGCGCGACCGAAGCTACCTAGGCTCGTCCACCTACGGAACTTCAAGCGCCTCGTGCGCTCGGCCCCCCCGACGTG
>JBIQIQ010000129.1:0-5089 GCA_044507975.1 Deinococcaceae bacterium | reverse complement strand
GGCTCGTCCACCTACGGAACTTCAAGCGCCTCGTGCGCTCGGCCCCCCCGACGTGAGGGCCCTCAGGGCAGCCGTCTGGCAGGGGCGCCTGGCAGCCGCCGGCGCTCTGGCGCCGATGCGCGAGTACGCGCGCTGGCTGACGCGCTCGGTGGAGGAGGTGCGCGCCGAGCAGCGGCGCCGTCTCGTCGCCACGCTCATCCACGCCCACCGGACCGTCCCTTACTACCGGGAGGTCCTCGCATCCGCCGGCGTCGTCGAGGACGGGCCGGCCGGGCCGACGGTAGACCTCGAGGCCTTCTCCCACCTGCCTCCGCTCGACAAGCCGACGCTGCGCGAACGGTTCGAAGACCTGCGCGCCGAGGACAGCGGATCGCGCGGCGCGTACGTGACCTCCACGGGCGGCTCCACGGGCGAGCCGGTGCGTTTCGTCCACGACCGCGAGTCGCATGCCGTGAAGGTCGCGAACCGAGCGTTCTACGACACGTGGACCGGGTACCGCACCGGCGAGCCGTTCGCCATGCTCTGGGGGGCGGTCGGCGACCTCTCCACGGGCACGCTGCGCGCGCGGCTGGGGGTGTGGCTGCGCAACGAGCTCAGGCTCGAGGCGTTCCAGATGTCCGAGGAGCGCATGGACGAGTACGTGGCCAGTCTCAACGCCTTCCGTCCACGCTTCCTGCTGGCGTACGCGCAGAGCGCCTTCGAGCTGGCGCGCCACGCCGAGCGGCGCGGCCTCGAGGTGCTGCCCATACCCGCCGTCATGACGTCGGCGACCAACCTCGAGCCCCACATGCGGTCTACGATCGAGCGCGTGTTCGGAGCCCGCGTCTACGACCGCTACGGCTCGCGAGAGGTGGGAGCCATCGGCTGCGAGAACGGCGACGGTCTGGGCTTGATCTCGAACCCTTTGACCCACGTCGTGGAGGCGGTGGACGCCGCTGGAGCGCAGGTGCCGACGGGAGAGACCGGCGAGATCCTCGTCACGACCCTCTTCAACCGGTCCATGCCGCTGATCCGCTACCGCATCGGGGACGCCGGCGTGCTGGGGGAGCCGGCAGGGGGCGTGCCCTGGCCCCGCATCACCGAGGTCAGCGGCAGGGTCACCGACATCTTCTACACGAAGGACGGCGGCCAGGTCTACGGCGGTTACTTCACCAGGCAGTTCTACGAGCGCCCGTGGGTGGCGCAGTTCCAGGTGGTGCAGGAGGACTACGACCGCCTCAGGGTGCGCCTCGTTCCCGGGAAGGACGTCGACGGAGGGTTCGTCGAGCGCGAGAAGGCCGCCCTGACCCAGGCCTTCCGCAGCGCGCTCGGCACCGACCTCGAGGTGGCCTTCGACCTGGTCGACGAGATCGAGGTCGGCCCGACCGGTAAGCGGCGCTACACCGTCTCGCAAGTAGGGCCACCAGCGTGACGACCAAGCCGCACGTCGCCCACCTGAGCCCCTACGCCAGGCCGTCCTCGGCGGCGCTCGTCGGTCGGCTCCTCAACGGCGCCGTCGCCGTATACATCCTGTCGGCCATGCTCCTCGGCGCGGCCCCCGGCCTCTCGCGCGTCCCGCACGCCGCGGTCCTCGCCATGCTCGGACTGCTGGTCCTGACGAGCACGCAGCGCCCCCTCAGGCTCCGGCTCGACGCTGCCCTCGTGCCCGCTGCCCTCTTCGGTACGTACGCGGTGGCCAGCGTGCTGTGGTCGACCGATCAGAGCCGAGCGTTCACCAGCGCCGTCGGGCTCGGGGTCGACATGCTGGGGGCTCTCGCCGTGTGGGCCGCCCTGCAGAACGGGGTCAGCTTGAGGCTGGTCGCCTGGGCGTCTGCGGCGGCAGCGAGCGTCCAGGCGGCGCTGGCGCTCAACCAGCACTTCATCGAGGGCATGTCGCGGGCCGAGGGCCTGACCGGGAACGCTAACTCGTTGGCGATCCAGCTCTCGCTCGCCGCCTTCCTGGTGCTTCTCGCCACTCCACGCAAGCGCTGGCCCGGCCTGCTGGCCCTCTTCCTCATCGTCGTCGCCACCCTGACCACCGGCACGAGGAAGCTCGTGTTCGTGTGGTTCGCGTACCTGTTGGTGCTGCTCAGGGACCTGTTCCCCGTCTTTCGGCGCCCCAGCATCGGCCTGGCGCTGACCGTGCTGCTCTCTCCCGTGGCGGTCTGGGCCTCCCTGACGTACGCGCCGCTCCTGGGGGTCTCGGTGGCGTGGGAGGAGATCACGTTCGTGCGCCGCGTCGAGGGCACGTTCGAAGGCCGCGGGACGGCGATACGCAGCGGGATGATCGAGGACGGCCTCGCGGTGTTCGCGGGGAGCCCGGTCTTCGGCGAGGGCATCGACCAGTACCGCATCGTAGGGGCGTTCGGCGGCTACGCCCACAACAACTACGTCGAGCTCCTGGCCAACTTCGGGGTCGTGGGCTTCGTGCTGTTCTACGCCATCTACCTCGTGATCGGCTTCCGCGCCCTCAGGGGTCTGCTCGCGGGCCACCGCTCGGCGTGGGTGGTCCTCGCCATCCTCGTCGTCTACCTACTCATGGACGTCGCACGCGTCTCGTACGCCGGCCGGTTCACCTGGCTGCACCTGCTGGTGCTCGCGCTCGTGACCCTCGATCGCACGCGCCCGGAAGAAGAGCGCCTCGTAGAAGCGTGAGCGAGCCGGAGCCCACGCCTCGCCCCCGCCTCATGCTGGCCGTGTTCCTCGCCGATCTCGGGGAGGGGGGCGCCGAGCGTATGACGGTCGCGGTAGCCAACGGGATGGCGGACCGCGGCATGGAGGTCGACCTCGTGCTGGCCGACCGGCGAGGACCCTACCTCTCGGAGGTGGACGAGAGCGTGCGGGTCGTAGACCTAGCGGCGAAGAAGGTGAGCCGGGCCCTCGTTCCCCTGGCCCGGTACCTGAGGCAGAAGAGGCCTGACGTCATGCTCACGACGCTGACCCACACCAGCTTCTTCGCCGTGGTAGCGCGTGCCCTCTCCGGCACCGGCGTGCCCACCGTCGTGCGCGAGGCCAGCACGCCCCAGGCGAGCCTCGCGCCCTGGACGCCCAGGATGACGCGCGTGGCCCATAGGCTCGCTCCCCTCACGTACCGAGCGGCCGACGGCGTCATCGCCGTCTCCGCGGGAGGCAAGGAGGCGCTGATGCGCGTCCACGGGGTGCCGGCGGAGAAGGTCGCCACCCTCTACAACCCCGTCGTAGCACCGGCGCTACGGGAGGCCGCGCGCGAGGACCCCGGCCATCCCTGGCTCGAGCCCGGGGAGCCTCCTGTTGTGTTGAGCGTCGGGGGACTGCGTCCCCACAAGGGCTTCGAGACGCTGCTGAGGGCTTTCGCGAGGCTCTCCCGGAAGGACGCGAGGCTCGTGATCCTGGGTGAGGGCTCCGAGCGCTCCGCGCTGGAGGCGTTGGCGCAGGAGCTGGGCGTGCAGGGGCGGGTCGACCTCCCCGGCTTCAAGCAGAACCCCTTCGCGTACATGTCCAGAGCGTCCGTGTACGTGCTGTCCTCGACGCGCGAGGGCCTTCCCGGAGCGCTGATCCAGGCGCTGGCCTGCGGCTGTCCGGCCGTCGCCACCGACTGCCCCAGCGGTCCCCGCGAGGTGCTGCTCGACGGCGAGCTAGGTCCGCTCGTGCCGATCGGCGACGACCGGGCCATGGCGGAGGCGATCGAGCGGACGCTCGCCGACCCGCCTCCAGCCCACAAGCTCGAGGCCGCCATGGCGAGGTACGACTCCAAGAGCGTCCTGGACGCTACCCATGCCTACCTGAGCGAGGTGGCTAGTCGGCGGAAGCCACGCTCTCGCCGGTGAGCGCCGCGTGCAGCAGCAGCCCGGCCGGCATGTGCACGTTCCACTCCTGCGGCCCGCGGTGCAGGTGGACCGCCATCGACGTCTCGGCGACCTTGCCCGAGGCGTCCCATGCCGCGAGCAGGGCGAACGGGCTGCTGTTGAACGTGCCGGTCGACACCCGTGACCACTCGCGCTCCCGACTCGCGTCGATGCCGGCGCGGTCCTGGCCCCCACCGATGTCTCGCGCGTAGCCTCCGCCCTCGCCGTCGAGCACGAACTCCGCCAGCGACCTGGCGAGCGACTCGATCACGTCCACGTCCGCCCACGGCCCCACGCCCTCGAGGTGCAGGTCGACGGCGGTCGCCACCACGTAGCGGAAGTAGGTCGACGGCAGCAGGTACTCGAGCGTGCCGCCCATCGACAGGACGCTGCGCGGCGTCACGAGCGCGGGCCCGTTGTCGGTCTCGACCTCCCGGAAGTTCTCGAACGCCACCTCGCTGAGACGCTCGGCCTCCGCGGCGTAGGCGTCCTCGCCCGTGAGCAACCCCATGTAGTGGTGGTAACGGGCGAACTCCAGGGTCTCGTGCAGGTGGGGGCGCTCCATGAACGGGAAGCGGGGCCACGGCACCCCGTTGCGCTCGCGCCACTTCGCCTCGAAGTGGTTCGCGAGGTAGTCGAGCCAGAAGTCGGCGCGCTCGGCGTAATCGACGCCGTTGGGGCTCTCGAGCTCGGAGTTCCGCGCGAAGGCGTATGCGACGTGGGCGAGGACGGAGTGGGTGCGCATCTCGTCGATCTCGTGGATGTCGCGGCCGTCGTGCGTGCTGCTGGTCCCTCTGTCCCAGATCCAGTTGTAGTAGCCGTCCACCGCGTCGCTGTCGCTGCGATGACGCCCCTGCCAGGCGTCGGCCAGCTGGGCGCGCATGTGCTGGGCCAACCTGTCGACCTCGTCGAGCAGCGCCAGGTCACCGGTGACGCGGAAGGCGGTGAGCAGGGCGACCAGGTGGGTGTTGACCTCGCGCGCGTAGGTGTAGAGGTCGTTGCGCGCCGCGCGGCTCGTGAAGTACTCGGAGCGCTCCGGCGAGCCGATCACGCGCCACAGCTCCTCGTACCAGCACCGCACGACCGGAGGCAACGTCGCCGGCTCGAAGCCGGCGTCTCCGCGCAGGTCGAGGTCCGGGGTCCAGCCTTCTCCCCCGCCCGCCGCGTCTTGCAGATGGCAGCCATCGTCGCTCACGGCCACGGAGGCGAGCTCGGCCCTCGGGTAGGGCCCCTCCCGAGGAGGCTCGTCGAGCACGGGCTTGGCCGCGCGGGCGACGGCGGGCGGC
>JBIQIQ010000128.1:0-7040 GCA_044507975.1 Deinococcaceae bacterium | reverse complement strand
CCGCTCGGCGCCGGGTGATATCGTCGCCGAGAACGCGAACCTGGTGGCACGCCAGCCACTTCCACGACGCTTCGCCAACCGAGAGGTGGAAAGATGCAGAGAACCACATTCATCTCGCTCGCGGCGGTCCTGGCGCTAGCCCTCGTCGGCTCGGCCTCCGCCCAGAACGGGTGGACCTGTCCCGAAGGCTTCTCTGGCCAGACGCTCTCCGTCTACAACTGGAGCACCTACATCGCCGAGGACACGATCTCCAACTTCGAGCAGGCCTGCGGCGTCCGCGTCGTCTACGACACCTACCCGACCGACGACGACATGCTGGTGCGCCTCCGTCAAGGCAACCCCGGCTTCGACGTCGTGGTGCCGTCGGACGTGGTCGCCTCCCTGATGATCGCCGAGGGCCTCCTCGAGGAGCTCGACCACGCGCGCATCCCGAACCTGGCCAACCTCGATGACACCTTCCTCGACCTCGGCTTCGACCCGGGCAACCGCTACACGGTGCCGTACCAGTGGGGCACGACGGGCATCGGCTACAACGCCGAGCGCGTCGACGAGGTGTCGAGCTGGTCCGACCTGTTCGAGCACGAAGGCCCCGTGGCCTGGCTCGCCGACACCACCCAGATGATCGGCGTGGCTCTGCTCATGCTCGGCCACGACCCGAACAGCTCCGACCCGGCCGAGATCGAAGCGGCCAAGCGGTTCCTGATCGACAACGGCAGCAACGTCGTGTACATCGCCGCCGACGACGGCCAGGAGATGCTGGCGCGCGGCGAGGTGGACATGGTCATCGAGTACTCCGGCGACGTCTTCCAGGTCATGGACGAGTGCGAGTGCGACACGTACGGCTACGTGATCCCCGACGAGGGCGCGAACTTCTGGGTCGACAGCCTCGCGATCGCTCGCGGCGCTCCGAACAAGGCTCTCGCCGAGGTCTTCATCGACTACGTGCTCGACCCGCAGGTGGGGGCCGACATCTCCAACTACACGGCGTACGGCACCCCCAACGCCGCCGCGCTCGACCAGGCCCTCATCGACGAGGAGCTCGCGGACGACCCCGGCATCTATCCCGACCAGGACACCAGGGAGCGGCTGTTCTTCGCAGTGCAGGACGAGCAGCGCGAGGCCCTCCTCAACGAGGCCTGGGACGAGATCCGCATCTTCGTCGGACAGTAGGGTCCGCGACCAGCAGCGTGAGCGACGCGGCGACCATGAGGCCCCCAGCCCCCGCCCCGGCGGGGGCTCCGGCCGTGCGCCTCACCGGACTCGTCAAGGAGTTCGGCGAGCGCAAGGCGGGTCAGCGCGTGCGAGCCGTCGACGGCATCGACCTCGACGTCGCCGAAGGCGAGTTCTTCGCCCTGCTCGGCCCGTCTGGGTGCGGCAAGACGACGACCCTGCGCCTCATCGCCGGCTTCGAGCAGCCAGACGAGGGGGAGGTGCTGCTGCGCGGGCGGGCGATGAAGGGCGTCCCGGCTTTCCACCGCCCGGTCAACACGGTCTTCCAGGACTTCGCGCTGTTCCCTCACATGACGGTCCTCCAGAACGTGATGTTCGGGCTGCGCATGTCGAAGGTGCCGCCCGCCGAGGCCCGCGCTCGGGCGACCGAGGCGCTCGAGCTCGTGCGGCTGCCACACGTCGCCGACCGCAAGCCCCACGCTCTCTCAGGTGGTCAGCGGCAGCGCGTGGCCGTAGCGCGCGCCCTGGTGAACCGCCCGGCCGTGCTCCTGCTCGACGAGCCCCTGGGCGCGCTCGACCTCAAGCTGCGCAAGGCGATGCAGTTCGAGCTCAAGACCCTCCAGCAGCAGGTCGGCATCACGTTCGTCTACGTCACCCACGACCAGGAGGAGGCGCTCACGATGGCCGACCGCATCGCCGTCATGAGCGAGGGCAACGTGCTGCAGGTCGGAGCGCCCGACGACATCTACGAGCGGCCCACCAGCCGCTTCGTCGCGGACTTCATCGGGGAGACGAACTTCTTGGTGGGGCGCGTGGCCGCCCACGACGGCTCGCTGGCGGCCGTGGAGCTGCCCGGGGGCACGCGCCTGTGGGGGGCGTTGCGCGACGAGGACCTCGCCGTCGGCGACGCGGCGGCTTTGGCCGTCAGGCCCGAGAAGCTGAGCCTCTCCACCGAGGGCGACGCGGAGACACACGCACAGACGGGGGAGACCCGCGTGCACGGCCTCGTGCGGGCGGCCCACTACCTCGGCACCGACGCGCGCTACGAGGTCGACGTCGATGGCGGCCTGCGGCTCGTGGTGCGGTCGCAGAACCAGCGCCACGGGTTCGGCGGCATGCTCCCCGTGGGCACGCCGGTCCTCCTCACCTGGCGGACCGAGCACGGGTCCGTCCTCAGGTAGTCTCCCGCCATGAGAGCTGCGGGAGCGCCCCTGCTGCGCGTGGCCGGTTCACCGTACGAGATGGGCCTCGCCCACGGACGCCGGCTGGCGTCCTCGATCGCCGGCTACGCCGCTGAGCGCATGGCGCTCGCCGGCTCGCCCGCCTGGGCCGGCCGGCAGGCGAGCCGCGCCGAGGTGCTGGAGCTGGCGTCGCGCTGCCTGGCCGCCCACGAGGAGAGCTACCCGGAGCTCGCGGAGGAGCTCAGGGGCATCTCCGACGGTGCGGGGGTCGGCGCCGCCGAGCTCGTCGTGGCGGGGGGCTTCACCGACTTCGTCGACGCCGTCGCGGCCGGCTCCCTCGGCGGCGACGGGAGGTCGGAGGCGAGCCCCGCGTCCGGCGACGAGGACGACTGCACCGCTTTCCTCGTGCCCGGCGGCCGCATGGCGGACGGCGCTCCGGCGTTCGGCCAGACCTGGGACATGCACGAGGGCTCGGCCGAGCACCTGGTGCTGCTCGAGGGCCGCCCCAGCGGCGCTCCGGCCTTCGTCGTGCTGACCACGGTCGGCTGCGTAGGGATGATCGGCATGAACGAGGCCGGGCTGACCGTCGGCATCAACAACCTGCTCGCCGCCGACGGGCGGGTCGGCGTCACCTGGCCGTTCGTCGTGCGGGCGATGCTGCGTGAGGAGTCGGCCGCGGCCGCCCTCGAGGTGCTGGCGCGCGCTCCCCTCAGCGGAGGCCACAACTACCTCGTCATGGACGCCCAGGGCCGGGCCGCCAACGTCGAAGCCATGCCCACGGCGAGCGCGATCGACCACCTGGGAGAGAGCACGATCGTCCACACCAACCACTGCCTCCACCCGGAGACCCAGGCGGTCGAGCGGCCCCGGGAGCCGGCCTCCCAGGCCGAGACCGCGAGGCGTCTCGACCGGGCGCGCGAGCTCCTCGCGGGCAGCGGCATGGACGTCTCGTTCCTGCAGGGGGTCACCGCCGACCCGGAGGCCGTGTGCCGCGTCGGCTCGGCCCCCGCCTTCGTCGGGACGTGCGGCGCCGTCATCGTGCGACCGGCCGCGCGCGAGCTGCTCGCCGTTGCCGGACGCCCCAGCATGGCGGCCTACGAGCGCTTCGACCTCGCCCCGGCGCCGTCGTGAGCGCGCCTTGGCCGCACGCCCGAGTGGCGCCGGCCGAGCCGCGTCACGCGCGCGAGCTCGAGGAGCTGCAGCGCGTCTGCTTCCCCTACCTGAGCGACGCCGAGCGCATGAAGGAGCGGCACTTCCTCCGGCACCTCGAGGTCTTCCCGGAGGGAGAGTTCGTCGCCGTCACCGACCGAGGCCCGGACGGCGGCCCCCTCGGAGCGGAGAGGGTCGTCGGCCTCGGGTCGGGCTTCCTGACGCGCTTCGACCTCGAGCGACCGCACCACTCGTTCCTGGAGGCGATCGCCGGCGGCACGTACGACTCGCACGACCCCCAGGGCGACTGGTACTACGGCGCCGACATCAGCGTTCATCCCGAGTACCGCGGCAAGGGCATCGGCCGGCTGCTCTACCGGGCCCGACAGGACCTCGTGCGCCGCCTGGGCCTGCGCGGGATCGTCGCTGGCGGAGCGCTGCCCGGCTACGGCGAGCACAGGGCCAGGCTGAGCGTTTCCGACTACGTCGCCAGCGTCGCGCGGGGCGAGCTCCGCGACCCGACGCTCTCGTTCCAGCTGGCGAACGGCTTCGAGGCCCTCGGAGTGATCGAGGGCTACATGACGGACGAGGTGACCGGGGATGCCGCCAGCTTCATCGTCTGGCGCAACCCCGACCTGGAGGCGCGCTGAGGTGAGGCCCCGCGGCGGCAGGGTCGTCGTCGTGGGGAGCCTGAACATGGACCTGGTGGTGCGCGTCGCCAGGCACCCGCTGCCCGGCGAGACCGTGCTCGGCAGGGGCCACGCGCGGCACCCAGGCGGCAAGGGGGCAAACCAGGCGGTCGCCGCCGCTCGGGTGGGGGCGAGCGTCGCCATGATCGGCCGCGTCGGGCGCGACGACGACGGCGCCGCCCTGGTCACCGCCCTCGCAGGGGCGGGGGTCGACGCGGCCGGCGTCGCCACCGGGACCCAGCCCACGGGGGTGGCCTTCGTGCAGGTCGACGACGGCGGCCAGAACAGCATCGTCGTCTCGCCCGGCGCCAACGCCGAGCTGTCGCCGTCGGAGGTGGCGGCCGCCGACCTCGAGGAGGCCGGCGTCGTGATGCTCCAGCTCGAGGTGCCGCTCGCCACCGTACGGGCCGCAGCGCGAGCGGGCCGAGCCGCGGGCGCCGCCGTGCTCCTCAACCTCGCTCCGGCCGAGCCGCTCGGCGCCGCCGACCTGGCGGACGTCACTCACCTGCTGGTCAACGAGCACGAGGCCGGTGTGCTGCTGGGCGGGAGAGCCGAGGACGTCGTCGCCGACCCACGTGCGGCGGCGCGGCGGCTGGTGGAGCTGGCCCCGGCGTGCGTCGTGACCCTGGGCGCGGCCGGCGCCGCCTGGGCGCTGCGAGGTGGGGCCGACGGCTGGGAGAGCGCCTACCGCGTCGAGGTCGTAGACACGACGGCGGCGGGCGACGCTTTCGCGGGCGCGCTGGCCGCACGGATCGCCGCAGGGGAGCGCGACCTCGCCGCCGCGGTGCGCTACGCCTGCGCCGCCGGCTCCCTGGCCACGAGCAGGGAGGGGGCGCAGCCGTCGCTGCCGACCGCTGCCGAGGTGGACTCGATGGTCAGTCGAGGTGAGCGAGCGCCAGCGTCCAGGACTCCTGACCGCGCTCGGCCCTGAGCTCTACCACGTCGATCCCGCCCACGTCGAACTGCAGCATGTTCGTCCGGCCGCGCGCCAGCTCTCGTAGGCCGCCGTCGCCCCAGCCGACGACCACGTAGGTCGTGCCGGGCTCCGCGGGGTTCGGCTGGAGCACGAGCGCCCGGCCGTCCGGGAGCGCGCACAGCACGCCGAGCCTGCCGGCCTGGACGTCGCCAGCCGGCTGGAGGGGCGTCAGCCGCATGTCCGGGTTGCTCATCCAGTAGGCGAGGATCCGCTGGTCGTCGCGCAGCCGCGCTGCCTCGGCGCCGCGCTGGTAGCCCCACACGCCGACGCCGCCAAGAGCGAGCGCAGCGATCGTCAGCGCCACCAGGAAGCCGTAGGTCCGGCGCGGCGCGTGAGGCGGGGCGACGTACGGCGGCAGGTCGGCGTCTCCGGCCACGGCCCGACCGGGGCGCGGCAGGCCACCGCCAGCCGTAGTCCCGGCGGTGCGTGACGCCGTCGCGGCGGAGCGCAGGCGGTCCCAGCCGCCGGCGGGCAGCTCGCCAGGTGACAACGACGCGGTGAGGGCCTCGGTGGCCAGAGCCCCATCACGGCCGTCGAAGGCCGTGGCTCCGTCCACCTCGGAAGCCTCGCCGCGGTGGTCCGCGTGGTTCTCGTCGACGCTCAACTACCTGCCTCCAGCACGTTCCTCATCCTCGTGAGCGCCCGCCTGATGCGGCTCTTCACGGTCCCGAGCGGCAGCCCGTGCCGCTCGGCCAGCTCGCCGTGGGACCAGCCGCCGTAGAAGGCCTCCTCGACCAGCAGCCTCTCCTCGTCGTCGAGCGACCCGAGCGCGCGGCTGGCCAGCAGGGCCGGCACCGGGTCCGGGTCCGACGACAGGGCGACCTTGTACGCGGCGCTCTGCTCGTCGAGGTCGGCGCGGACCGGACGCGAGCGCCGAGCCCTCAGCCGCGACAGGCAGAGGTTCCGCGCCAGGGCGTAGAGGTACGTACGCACCGCGGCGCGCTCCGGATCGAACCGGTCGGCGTTGAGCCACAGCTTGTAGAAGGTGTCGTGCAGCACCTCCTCAGCCTCCTCGCGGCTGCCGAGCATGCGGGAGGCGAGCGCGAGCACCAGCCCGCCGTGCCGCTCGTAGAGGTGGCGCAGCGCCGACTCGTCGCCGCTGGCGAGCGAGCGGGCTAGGTCGGCATCGCGCACTGCGGTCTCGGCCACGGCCTGGAGAGCCACCTACCTCTTCTACGCGCCGGCCGGGACAACGGATGCCCGCCGGGGATGGATGGCAAGTATGGCACGGGGCAGACAGCGGTTATCGTCGTGACCGTGGGGACCGACGGCGTTCTACCCGAGTTCGAGCGGTACGTCTCCGTGCGCGTGGTGGGCGCGCCAGCCTTCTCGCCCACCGGGGACGTCTTCGCCTACCTCGCCAACACGACCGGGCTGCCCGCTCTGTGGCTGCAGCCCGCCGGCGGGGGCTTCCCGACCCAGCTGACGGCGCTCTCCGACCGCCGCGTCACCGACTTCCGCTGGGCTCCCGACGGCCGCCGCCTGGCCCTGCTGGCCGATCGCCACGGCGACGAGATGCACCAGGTGCTCGTCCTCGAGCCGGGAGGCTGGCCGCGCCAGCTCACCGACGTCCCGGGCGTGCAGTTCTCGTTCGGCGGCTGGGCGCCGGACTCGCGGCGTCTGGCCATCAGCGGCAACGACCGCGAACCGACCGAGCAGGACGCGATGGTCCTGGACGTCGAGACCGGCGAGGTCGTCCGCGCGCTCACGGGCGGCCAGTACTACGCTCGAGCCTTCTCCCCGGACGGACGCCTGCTCGCGGTGAGCGAGTTCCTCAAGAACACCCACCACCGCGTCTGGATCGCCGACCTGGCCACGGGCGAGTCGCGCGCGCTCGACGACCGGTCCGTCGAGGCCAAGCGCTACGTGGTGGGA
>JBIQIQ010000127.1:0-7118 GCA_044507975.1 Deinococcaceae bacterium | reverse complement strand
TCAACTTCGTCGGCGACGCGCTGCGGGACGCTGCGGACGTGCGGACGCGCTGAGCCTCACGGGCGACGACCTCGTCCACGCCGACCTCCAACTGGCGCCGCTCGGTGGAGGGCGGGAGGTACGGCGCCTCAGCCTGCCTCCTCCTGCGCCCTCGCCTCCACCAACCTCTCGAGCCCGTCGAGTATGCGGGCGAGGCCGAAGTCGAGCAGGTAGGTGGTCTCGAGGTGCGGCGCGGCGACCGCCATGCCGACGCGGTGCGCCAGGGGGTAGTGGCGGTCGGCCATCACCTGGGTGAGGACCGGGCTGACCGAGTACCACCACTCTTCGTCGCTCATGCCCGAGGCCTCCGCGTCCTGGACGATCGCCCGCTGCCGCCGAGCCGCGCTGGCGACGAACTCGTTGACGAGGTCCAAGGTGGCGTTCATCTCGAACGGGTCCAGTCCGAGGCCGTCGACCATGCCGAGCTGGTACTCGAAGAGGTCCGAGGCGTTGGGGCCGGCCGCGGGCCGGGTGAGCGGCACGTCGAGCAGCCACGGGTGCGCCGCGTACAGGTCCCATTCGGCGCGCGCGTGCGCCTCCAGACGCTCGCGCCACGACCCTTCCCGGGTCGGCGCCAGGTCTAGCTGACCGACGACCTGGTCGACCATGAGGTGGACGAGTTCCTCCTTGCCGGGCACGTACGTGTAGAGCGACATGGCGCCGACCTTGAGCTCGGCGGCGACCCGGCGCATGGAGAGCGCGTCGAGGCCTTCCGAGTCGGCCACGCGCACGGCGGCGTCGACGATCCGCGAGACGGTCAGCCCCGTCCTGGCCGACGGCTGCTCCTCGCCCCGCCACAGCAGGCGCAGCAACCTCACCTCGTCGATCTTGCGTTGGGCAGCCACTCGAAGACGCTCCTCGCAGCGGAGCCTAGCACCCCCTTGCGTTGACCGTACACTGTACCGTACAGTGTACGCCCCTTTCGGTCGGGGCAAGGAGGAGCGCGTGATCCAGGCGAGAGAGCTCAGGAAGGTGTACCCGACGGGCGTGGGTCCGGTCGAGGCGTTGAGAGGCATCGACCTCGGCGTCGCCGAGGGAGAGCTGGTCGCCTTCCTCGGGCCGAACGGCGCGGGCAAGTCGACCTGCCTCCGGATACTCACCACCCTGTTGCGGCCGACGTCGGGCACCGCACGCGTGGCGGGCCACGACGTCGCGACCGAGCCCGCGGCGGTGAGGCGGAGGATCGGCTACGTCGGACAGGGCAACGGCGCCGGCTACTACCACCAGGTGAGGGACGAGCTGGTCACGCAGGGCAGGGCCTACGGACTGAGATGGGACGCGGCCCGGGCGCGGGCCGACGCGCTGCTGGAGGCGTTCAGCCTGGCGGGACTGGCGAAGCGCAACGCCGGCTCGCTCTCCGGTGGCCAGCGCCGGCGCCTCGACGTCGCCATGGGCCTGGTCCACGAGCCGCCGCTCCTGTTCCTCGACGAGCCGACCACCGGCCTCGACCCGCAGCACCGGGCCGACCTGTGGGCCCACGTGATGGACGTACGGCGGCGGCTGGGCACGACCATCGTCCTCACGACGCACTACCTCGAGGAGGCGGACAGGATGGCTGAGCGCGTGCTGGTCATCGACGAGGGCAGGCTGATCGCCGATGGCCCGCCCGAGCGGCTCAAGGCCGACCTGGCCGGCGGCGGGCTGGCCGTGACGCTGGAAGACCATGGCGCGCTCGGTGCGGCGACCGGCGTGGCCGAGCGCGTCGGCGGCGGGAGCGTGGAGACCGTCGCGGCGCCCGGGGGGCCCACCGTGCGCCTGCGGGTGCCGCGACCCCACGAGGCCCTGCCCGGGTTCCTCCAGGCCCTCCACGCCGCGGGCGTGAGCGTGAGGAGCGCCGAGGCTTCGCAGCCGACGCTCGACGACGTGTTCCTCGCGCTGACCGGCCGGTCGCTGCGGGACGAAGGCTCTGCGAGGGCCGAGACCGAGATCACGGAGGTGGCGGCATGAAGGTAGGCGCTCAGACGAGAGCCGCGACCGGCAGGACCGGCGTGGCCGACGCCGTGACGGTGTTCGTGCGGGAGATGCTGCCCGCTCTGCGGTCGCCCTACGGCCTGGTGTTCGGGATGGTCCAGCCCCTGGTCTTCCTGGCCCTGTTCGGGCCGCTGCTCGCCGGCAGCGGGGGGTTCGGGGGCGGAGCTGAGGCGTGGACCTGGTTCGTGCCCGCGGTGCTGATGATGCTGGCGCTCTTCGGGACCACGGGCACCGGCTACGAGCTGCTGACCGAGATCCAGACGGGCTCGCACGAGCGGCTGATGGTCACGCCCCTGAGCCGGGCCGCCACCCTCGTCGGGCGCACGTTCTCCGACGTGGCGAAGCTGCTCGCGCAAGCGCTGCTCGTCGTGCTGGTGATGCTGCCGTTCGGCCTGCGGCCGAGCCCGCTCGGCGTCGTCGTCGCCCTGGCCCTCCTCGCCGTCCTCGGCGTCGGCCTCGGCGCGCTGTCGCACGCGCTGGCGATCGCCTGCCGGCGGCAGCAGGAGAGCTTCTACATGGTGCAGTCGACGCTGCTCTACCCCCTGCTCTTCCTGTCCGGCCTGATGCTCCCGCTGGAGATGGGGCCGGCCTGGATGCAGGTGGCCGGTCGACTCAACCCGCTGACGTACGTCGTCGAGGCGATGCGGTCGCTCTTCGCCGGCGATGTACTCGCGCCGGTCGTCCTGGCAGGGTTGGCCAGCGCCGCCGCGATCGCGGCGCTGGGCCTGGCGCTGGGGACGCGCGCGCTGAGGAGCGCGCTCACCTAGGGAACCGCTCGGAGCCTACTGGAACAGCGACTCGTCGATCGGCTCGTTCACGGCGATGCTCTCGAAGCGCATGTTGGCGAAGAGCGTAGCCGTGCCGTCGGCGCCGAGCTCGTACATGTCCATGTCGAAGTACAGGCCGAGGTCTCCGTGAGGCTCGCCGACTACCACGGTGAGGAGGGTCATGCCTTCGGCCTCGATGACCTGGCCGAGGAGCTCGCCGGCTTCATCGAAGACGAAGCGCACGGTGGTCGCCTCCATGTCGAGGCCGGGCACCCCGAAGTCGCCGGTGTAGGTGACCTGCTGGCCCGAGAGGATGCCCGCGTAGTCGACCTGTCCGTCGTAGGTGGCGGTGGCGTCGGGATCGGAGAAGAGGTCACCCGCTGCGTCGGGCTGGTCGAAGATGCCGTCGAACGCGCTCTCGACGCCCATCCCCGGAGGCACGGGCATCGTCATGCCGCCGATGCTCATCGTGAACTCGCCGTCCACGAAGCGCATGGTCGTCTCCATGCCCATGGCCAGGCTGACGATCGCCGCCCGCTCGCCCTCGAAGTCGATGACCGTGCGGCTGCGCGTCTCCATCGGCTCGTCGAGGTTGTGCAGCGTCATGACCGTCGACTGGTCGAGGGTGCGGACAGGCTCGCTGCCAGCCTGGCTCGCGTACCCCTCGAGCAGCTCGCGGGCGCGGGGGTCGACCTGGGCGTACGCGGTCCCGGCGGCGACCACCACGGCGGCTAGGAGGAAGGAGATGATCCGTCGCTTCGTCATGGCTCCACCCTAGCCTCTGCGCCTTCCGCCCGGAAGGACACGCGCGTCCCCCACGGGTCCGCGGCCGTCATCAGGCCTTCATCGTCGCGGGAGAGGGCGCCGGCGAGGCGCCTCTCGATGCCGCTCAGGTCGTCCGCGCCCACCACCACCTCGAAGGACTCGAGGCCCAGCGAGGGCTCGCGCAGGCTGGCGCCGCGGCTCTCCCAGACGTTCATGCCGAGGTGATGGTGGTACCCGCCCGCCGACGCGAAGAGCGCGCTCTGCCACATGGCGGTCGTGACCTCGAACCCGACCCGGTCGACGTAGAACTCCTTCGCGGCCTCCACGTCACCCACCTTGAGATGCACGTGCCCGAGCCGCGCGGCTGCCCCGGTGGGGGCAGCAGGCTCGCCCTCGCCCCGGTGGTGCTCGCGGATGAAGCCGTTCGGGTCGAGCGGAAGCGAGTCCATGACGACCTGGCCCGCCTCCCAGCGCCACTCGCTGCGCGGCCGGTCCCAGTAGAGCTCGACGCCGTTCCCCTCGGGATCGTCGAAGTAGAAGGCGAGGCTGACGAGATGGTCGGCGCTGCCCGTGAAGGTGCCGCCGGTCCTCGTGGCCGCGGCGTAGAGCGCGCCTGCGAGCGCCGCGCGGTCATCGAACAGGATGGCGGTGTGGTACAGCCCGGCGGAGCCGGGAGGGGGCGGCTGCAGGTCGGGGGCGGAGACGAGCTGCACGACCGGCTCCCCGCGGCTGCCGAGCACGACCTCGCCGGCGCGTGACGGCAGCCTGGCGAGCCCCACGCCCACCTCGTAGAAGGCTGCCACCCTCTCCAGGTCCGCGACCCGCAGCCTCACCGCCCCGAGGCGCGTGCCTCCCCCCAGCCTGCCCTCTCCCTCGACCCGTCCCTCGCCTCGCTGCGCGCGCTCGTCTGCCATGCACGCATTCTGCTCGCACCGAGCGCGGCCCAGGTGTCGCGCCGCGCCCTGAGCGGGCCATCATGGGCGCGTGGACGACGCACGCCGACAGCCGACCGACCGCCTGCCCCTGATGATCGACCTCTCGAGCACGTCGGTCACGCCCGACGAGCGCGCGCTGCTGGCCGAGCGGCGGGTGGCGGGGGTCTGCCTGTTCGGCCGCAACGTGTCCGACCGCTTCCAGGTCGCCGACTACGTGGCCGAGCTACGCTCCCTGGCGGGCGCCGACCTCGTCGTGGCCGTCGATCAGGAGGGTGGCGGCGTGCTGCGCCTCTTCGACGTGCCGACGCCTCCGGCGGCCATGGCGTTGGGGGCGGCCGACGACCCGTACCTGACGCGCGCCGTGGCGCGCGCGACCGGGCGCGGCCTGCGGGCCGTGGGGGTCAACCTCGACTTCGCGCCCGTGGCCGACGTCAACTCGAACCCCTCGAACCCCGTGATCGCGGACCGCGCGTTCGGCGAGGACCCCGAGCTCGTGTCCAGGCACGTGGTCGCGTTCGTCGAGGGGTTGCAGGCCGAGGGGGTCGCGGCCACCCTCAAGCACTTCCCCGGCCACGGCGACACGAGCGTCGACTCGCACCTCGAGCTGCCCACGGTCGCTCGCCCGCTGGACGAGCTGCGGCGCGTCGAGCTCGCCCCGTTCGCCGCGGGCGTGCGCGCCGGCGCCGCGGCGGTCATGAGCGCGCACATCGTCGTGACCGACCTGGACCCCGACCTGCCCAGCACGCTGTCCGCGGCCGCTCTCAGGGGGCTCCTCAGGGGAGAGCTAGGCTTCGAGGGCGTGATCGTCACGGACGCGCTCGACATGCGCGCGATCCAGGACAGGTGGCCGGCCGCGGACGCGGCCGTGATGTCCCTCGCGGCCGGCGCCGACCTGCCTCTGACGATCGGGTCGGTACCAGCCCACGTCGCCACGCTCGACGCGATCGCGGCCGCCGTCGCCGAGGGACGGCTAGACGCCGGGGAGCTGCCTCTGTCGCTGGGGCGGATCGCGCGGCTGGCCGACACCTACCCGGGCCACCCGGCGGACCCGAGCGCCGCGTGGGCCGAAGGTGACGAGGAGCTGCTCGCCGAGGCCGCGAGCCGCGGGCTCGTCAGGAGGGGAGCCGTGCCGTCGCTGCGCAGCGGCGCCAACGTGCTGCTGGTGGCGCGTAGCGAGGTGAGGGCTTCCGCCGCCTCGCAGGTGAGCGTGCGGCCCGCGGAGCCTCTGCGGAGGGCGTTGACCGCGCGCGGTGCGCGCGTGCGGCACGTCGACGTCGCCGAGGCTGACGGCGACCGGGCAGGGTCGCTCACCGGGGTCGACGCGCTGGTCTACGCTTCGACGACGCGCGTGTTGCCTCCAGAGGAGGAGCTGTCGACGGCCGCCGCCCTCGCTGCAGGGGCTGCCGCGGCCGGCGTGCCCTTCGTCCACGTCGCCCTGTGGAACCCGTACGCGGCCGACGTGGTGCCCGGCCCCGCGGTCGTGTCCTTCGGGTTCCGGGAGCGCCAGGCCGAGGCCGTGGCCGAGGCGCTCATCGGCTGACGCGGCGGTGCCGACTACTCGGCAGCAGCGGCGTTGGCCGTCTCCTCGACGCGCCTGCGCTTGGCGACGCTGACCAGCACCGCTCCCAGCACCATCGACCCCGCCAGCGCGAAGAAGAGCGCGCGGTTGCCGAAGAGGTCCATCAGGGTGCCCACCAGCGGCGGGCCAGCGACCGAGGCCGCCGACCCGAAGAGGTAGTACATGCCCGTGTAGAAGCCCGTCTGCGAGCCCTCGCCCTGGTTGATCACCAGGGGGTAGGCGGGCACCAGCACCAGGGCCCAGGCGGCGCCGCCCAGGGCGAGCACGACGCGGACGGAGGACACGTCGGGCACGACGGTAGCGGCCACGGCGGCGGCCGCCATGATCAGCGCTCCAGCGCGCATCGTGTTGGCCGACCCGAACCGCTTCGCCAGGCGGCCGGCTGGCACCGCCATGACCACGTAGGCGATCATCGTCGCCGCGATGGTAGGCCCGGCCATACCGGGCGAGACGCCCAGCGTCTGGATGGCGAAGGTGCTGAACTGGGCCTCGAGGGCCGAGTACCCGACGAAGAAGAAGAAGACGGCGATGAGCAGCGTGCCGGCGCCGCCGCGCTCCTCGACGACCAGCCTGCGCACGTCCTTCACCATGCCCACCAGAGCGGGCGCCTCGTCCTGGACGGTCCCGGTAGCGACGTACGGCCCGTGCCTCCGCACCGACATGAGCACGAACGCCAGCGAGACGAGGACCAGCAGGCCGGCCCCGGCGAACGGTACCCACCGTGCGGCATCGAAGAGCGGGGCCAGCAGCAGGAGCGCGATGGCGCCGCCGCTGGCCGCCATGAGGGTGATGATCCCGTTCGCCGCGCTGCGCTCGCCGCGCGGGACGTGATCCGGCATGAGCGCTATCAGAGGCGCCCTGAACAGGGTGATGGAGAGCAGGAACAGCACGTCGACGGCGAGCAGCGCCCACAGCGCGAAGTTCGCGTGCGGCAGGGCCGCGAACAGCAGGGCGGCGAGGGGCATGCCGACCAGCAGGAAGGGTATGCGCTTGCCCAGGCGCCCCTCGAGACGGTCGGACCAGGCGCCGACCAGGGGCAGCATCAGCACGGCGATGACGTTG
>JBIQIQ010000126.1:0-7199 GCA_044507975.1 Deinococcaceae bacterium | reverse complement strand
GTGGTGGAGGCGGCGGGAGTCGAACCCGCGTCCGGAACCGCCTCGACCGTGCGTCTACGCGCGTAGCCACGGATCGGTTGTCGGCGGGGCCCGAGCTCCGTGGCCGGCTGGTGGGCACCCGCTTACGCGTCTATCGTCTCGCCCCTCGTGCCGACGCGCGAGCCTCGGGGCCAGCCCGTATCAGGTCGTTCGGTCCGGCGAGCCACGGGCGGGGCTTCCGGGGAACGCTAACTGCGGTTAAGCAGCCAGAGCGTAGGTGTTGTTGCCAGTTATGGCTTGGCAGGATTGTTGACGCGGCCAACTGCCATCCGCGGCGCGCAGCTCCGGCCTCGGTGCCGGCCCCGTCAAGGCCGTGTCGCCCCCGAGAGGTTCTGCGAAGCGGGACACCTACGGGAACCCGCGTACCAGACAGTATACTTCGGCATGCCGCCAGCCGTCAGTATGCGGGGCATCACGAAGCGCTTCCCGCTGGTCGTCGCCAACGACGACGTGGACTTCGAGGTCGAGTGGGGCGAGGTCCACGCCCTCATCGGCGAGAACGGCGCCGGCAAGTCCACGCTGATGAAGGTGCTGTACGGGCTGCAGCAGCCTGACGAAGGCACCATCGCGGTGGACGGCCGCCAGGTGGCCATCCTCAGCGCGCGCGACGCCATCGCTCTGGGCATCGGCATGGTGCACCAGCACTTCATGCTGGTGGAGCCCCTCTCGGTCACGGAGAACCTCATCCTCGGCTCCGAGCCGAGCGTCGGGCCGATGCTCGACTACCGTGCGGCGCGCCGTCAGACGCGCAAGCTGGTCGAGGAGTTCGGCTTCGACATCGACCCCGACGACCGCATCGAGGACCTGCCGGTCGGGTTCCAGCAGCAGGTCGAGATCCTCAAGGCGCTCTACCGCAAGGCCCGGGTACTGATCCTCGACGAGCCCACGGCCGTCCTCACGCCCCAGGAGACCGTCGGTCTGTTCCGGTTCCTCCGCGACTTCGCCGGCAAGGGCAACGCCGCCATCTTCATCAGCCACAAGCTCGACGAGGTCATCGAGATCTGCGACCGCATGAGCGTCATGCGCGACGGCAAGATGATCGGCACCGTGACGCGAGCCGAGACGAGCCAACGCCAGCTCGCGAACATGATGGTCGGGCGCGAGGTGCTCCTGCGGGTCGAGAAGGGCGAGGCGCAGCCCGGCGGCGTCGCCCTCGCGGTCGAGGGTCTCACGCTGGCGCACCCGTTCAAGCCCCGCAACGTCATCGACGGCGTCAGCTTCGAGGTCCACAAGGGCGAGGTCCTGGGGGTAGCCGGCATCGAGGGCAACGGGCAGTCGGAGCTCGTCGAGTGCATCACCGGCATGCGCGCCGACTACACGGGCACGGTGCGGATGCTCTCGGGCGGCGAGGTGCACGACGTCTCTCTGGAGTCGGCCCGCCGCCGCCGCGAGCTTGGCATGAGCCACGTGCCGGAGGACCGCAACGGCCGCGGCCTGATCCTGCCCTTCACCGCCGCGCAGAACTCCATCCTCGGCGACCACCACCGGCCGCCGTACGCCGGCCCGGTCGGCATCCTCGACGAGGCCGTCATCCGCGAGCACGCCGAGAGGCTGATCCGGGAGTACGACGTGCGGCCCCGTAGCGCGACCATCCCGGCGTCGAACTACTCCGGCGGCAACGCCCAGAAGCTGATCGTCGCGCGCGAGCTCGAGCGCGAGCCGACGGTGCTGGTGATGGCGCAGCCCACCCGCGGCGTCGACATCGGCGCCATCGAGTTCATCCACCAGCAGATCGTCGATGCCCGAGACTCGGGGCTCCCGGTGCTACTGGTGAGCGCCGACCTCAACGAGGTGTTGTCCCTGTCGGACCGGATCATCGTGATGTTCGAGGGCCGCATCATGGGCGAGCTCTCCCAGGCGGAGGCCACGCCAGAGCTGCTCGGCCTGATGATGGCCGGCGCCGACGTCGAAACGGCCCGCGCCCGCGCCGACGAGGTGCCGGCGGCGCCCATCGGGCCCGGCTAACGGGCAAGCTGCCCCGCGTATCGAGCCGGAGAGCCGGCGGGGCCTCTTCTCCAGACCCTCTTCAAGTATCTCGCTAGGGGGATACTGGGTGGCTCGCTTCTGGGCTCAGCAGGCAGGTCCAGCGCGGGAGGGTCGCGGCCCGTTGGGCGGGCAGTAGCATCCCGGAACCGGGATACTTGAAGAGCCTTCCTGGAGGACCCCCGAGCTCGGCCAACCGGTCAGGCCAGGAAACGCCGCAGGTGCCCGGCCACCTGCTCGAACTCGATGAGGAACGCGTCGTGGCCGTGCGGCGAGCAGATCCGCGCGTAGGTGGCCTCCGGGAGCGCGTCGGCCAGCTCCCGTACCTCGGTCTCGGGGTACAGGACGTCGGAATCGATGCCCAGCACGAGCGCCGGCAAGGTCAAGCGGGAGAGCGCGGCCGCGGTGCCGCCGCGGCCCTCCCCGACGTCGAAGTCGTCCATCGCGAGCGTGAGGTGGAGGTACGTGTTCGCGTCGAAGCGCCGGACGAGCTTCTCGCCCTGGTACGCCAGGTAGCTCGCGACCTGGTAGGCGGAGGTCGCATCGACCGAGTCCGCAGGATTATCAAATCGTGCCCGACCGAACTTCCCGTCCACCGATGCGTGCGACCTGTAGCTGAGCATCGCTATCGAGCGTGCCAACGACAAGCCGGCCTCGGGCTGTCGATCCGGTCGGTACGCGCCGCCGGCCCAGGCCGGGTCCGAGGTTATCGCGCGCCGGGCGACCTCGTTGAGGCCGATCGCCCAGGCCGAGTGCTTGGCGCCGATCCCGATGGGCACGATCGATCGCACCATCTCCGGGAAGGAGGTGGCCCACTCGAGCACCTGCATGCCCCCCATCGAGCCGCCGACGACCGCGCGCAGCGACCGCACGCCCAGGCGATCGAGGAGCCGCTTCTGGACGGCGACCATGTCCCGCACCGTGACGCGTGGGAAGGCCGCGCCGTAGGGCCTGCCCGTCGCCGGGTCGAGGCTCGAAGGCCCGGTCGTGCCGTAGCAGCCGCCGAGCACGTTCGTGGAGACCACGTGGAACCGGTCGGTGTCGATCGCCCTGCCCGGCCCGATCAGCGGCTCCCACCAGCCGAGGGCGCCGTCCCTCTCCCCCACCCCGGCGGCGTGGGCGGACCCCGTCAGCGCGTGGCAGATCAGGATGGTGTTCTCGCCCGCGGTGTCGCGGTGGCCGTACTCCTCGTACGCCACCGCGACGCGGTCCAGTCTTCCGCCGAGCTCGAGACGCAGCGGGTCGTCGGGGGTGGCGACGTCCAGCACACGCGTCGCCACCCTCCCCACGCCGTCGTCGCCACTGAGCCCGCTGCGGGCGATCAGCGCTGCGTGCTCGCCCCAGGACTCGTGGACGAGCGCCTTCGTGTCAGTCGGCGGCACGGTCGGAGACGGCCCCGCCGGCCACCCGCCTGGCGGCGTCGAGCGCCTGTTCGAAGTCCGCGATCAGGTCATCGACGTGCTCGATGCCGGGCGAGACCCGCAGCAGCCCGGGCGTGACGCCGGCCGCGAGCAGACCGGCCTCGTCGAGCTGGGAGTGCGTGGTGCTGGCGGGATGGGTGACGCTCGTCTTGGCGTCGCCGAGGTTCACCAGCCGGGAGGCGAGCTGCAGGGCGTCGAGGAACGCCTTGCCGGCCTCCACTCCGCCCTCGAGCTCGAAGTTGAAGACGGCGCCCGCGCCGCGCGGGAAGTCGCGCTTGGCGCGCTCGAAGCTGGGGTGTCCCTCGAGCTCCGGGTAGACCACGCTGGTGACGCCCGGCTGCTCCGAGAACCACTCCACGAGGCGGCGCGTGTTCTCGATGTGCCGCTCCGCCCGCAGGCTCAGCGTCTCGAGTCCCTGAAGCAGCAGGAAGGCGCTGTGCGGGGCGAGCGCCTGGCCCTGGTCGCGGAGCCCCTCGACGCGGGCCCGGATCGCGAACGCGATGTTGCCGAACGGGCCCCCGACCCCGAACACGTCGGTGAACACCAGCCCGTGGTAGCTGGGGCTCGGCTCGGAGAAGCCGGGGTAGCGGCCGTTGGACCAGTCGAAGGTACCCAGGTCGACGATCAGACCGCCTAGGCCCGTGCCGTGCCCGTTGATCCACTTCGTCGCCGAGTGCACGACGATGTCGGCACCGTGCTCGCCCGGCCGGTAGAGGTACCCGCCGATCGCGGTGGTGTTGTCCACCACCACGGCCACGCCGCGCTCGTGCGCCACGTCGCTGATGGCCTGCAGGTCGCACAGCCGAAGGGAGGGGTTGGGGATGGTCTCCACGAACACGGCCTTCGTGCGGTCGTCGATGAGCCTGGCGTAGTCGGCCGGGTCGTCCTCCTCACCCGTGAAGCGCGCCTCGATGCCCAGGCGCTTCAGGGTGACCGAGAGCAGGTTGCGGCTGCCACCGTAGAGGTTGGGCGAGGCCACGATGTTGTCGCCGGCCTCGGCCAGGGTGGTGAAGGTGAGGAACTCGGCTGCGTGCCCGGACGCCACGGCCAGCGCGGCCACGCCGCCCTCGAGGGCCGCGATGCGCTTCTCGAGCACGTCGTTCGTCGGGTTCATGATCCGGCTGTAGATGTTGCCGAACTCCTGGAGCCCGAAGAGGCGGGCGGCGTGGTCGGCGTCGTCGAAGCCGTAGGCGGTCGTCTGGTAGATCGGCACGGCGCGTGACTTCGTGGTCGGGTCGATGTCTTGGCCGGCGTGGACCTGAAGGGTCTCGAAACGGTAGGACACGTGGTTCTCCTCGTGGGGCCCGGCGCGCGGTGCGCCGAGGCGGGGCCGCAGGGGCGGCAAGGACTGGTTGGCGAAGTGCTCGGGGGAGGGCCCGCGCGCTCCGAAGGCGGCGCGGACCGTCCCCGCCCGCGCCGCATACCGGCGCGAGCCAGGCAGGATGCGGCTCCGAGGTGCGCCCCTACGCGGGGCGGGCCTCAGGCCGCGCTGAGCATTCGCTGTGCGTCTGCGTAGTGGTAGTGCACGCTCGCTCCTTATCTGTCCGGCGGCTCGCCATCGTGGCTGCGTCCACCGGCTGGAGTTAGCACCCGCCTAGATGAAGGCTGGTTGCTGCGGCGTCATCGGGCCAGTTCCCTCAGCCGCTCTCGATAAGCCCGACCTCAGCCCGGTCGGAGGGGCACGCGGGCGCCGGGGCGCCGCTGCGATGCAGAGGAGTAGAGCATGGGGGGGCGGGCTTCCGCAAGCCCTGGGCTACTCTCATGGACGCTCACGGGCCGGAAGTAGAGTCGGCTCGTCATGTCGCTGGCCCACTACGCCACCCCACACAAGCTCAAGGACCGCCTCTCGCTGCACGAGCGCTTCGGCGCTGAGAACGAGGCCTTCCACAGCTGGCTCTTCCGTCAGGTGCAGGCTCCCCGCGTCGCCGACGTGCTCGAGGTCGGGTGCGGATCGGGCCACATGTGGGCCGTCGCCGCCAAGGAGGTGCCGGAGGGCTGGACCCTCACCCTCACCGACCCGTCCGCCGGCATGCTCGACGAGACGCGGCGGACGCTGGCACGCGTCGGGCTGCGCGCCCTGCTCAGGCAGCACTCCTCGACCGCCATGCCGTACCCCGACGCCTCGTTCGACGTGGCCTTCGCCAACCACATGCTCTACCTGGTGCCCATCGTCGAGGACGCCATCGCCGAGCTGAGGCGTGTCCTGAAGCCCGGTGGTCGGCTCTACGCCGCGACGAACGGCGCCCACCACATGGCGAGGGCCGGCGCGGAGCTCGAGGGCCTGTTGAGGGCGGTGCCCGAGCTCGAGGTCGAGCCGATCGTGACGGCGCGGTTCTCGCTGGAGACCGGGAAGGATCTACTGGCCGACCAGTTCGAGGAGGTCCGGGTCTTCGAGCGGCGCGACACGCTGGTCGTCGACGACGTGGAGCCGTACGTTAGGTACGTGCTCTCACTCGTCAACACCCCACTCGAGCAGGTACTGGCCGATCCCGATGCCGCCCGGCGCTACCAGGAGTGGCGCGCGGGGCTGGAAGCCCGCTTCGCAGAGGCTCCGGTCTTCGTCCAGCGCGTAAGCGGCTTCTTCGAGGCGTTCTGATGAGCCCGACCGGAACCGCCGCCCCGTCTACGCCCGAGCTCCTGGCCATCAAGGACGTCGCCGCCCCGCTCGCGGCCGAGCTCGGCCGGTGGGCGAAGGAGCGCTCCGACGAGCACTTCGGTGGCGGCGGCAGCCTCGACGTCAGCTCGAAGTCCAGCCCTGGCGACTTCGTCACCTCGGTCGACCTCGCGGTGCAGGAGCGCCTCGTCGACGCCCTCCGCGAGAGCTTCCCTGGCTTCGGCTTGCTGGGCGAGGAGTCGGGTCTGAGGAGCCTGGACACGTCGGAGCCCGTCTGGGTGATCGACCCGATCGACGGCACGCACAACTTCCTGCGCAACTACCCCGGCTTCTGCGTGTCGATCGGCCTGGTGCAGGGCGGGAGGAGCGTGCTGGGGGCCATCTACGAGTCGGCGTCGGACGCCGTCTCCTGGGCCGTGGCCGGCGGCGGATCGTGGCGGGAGGCTGCGACCTCTGTGCTCGGCCGCTCCGGCGACGCCCAGCGCCTGAAGGTCTCCTCCCGCGACCGCCTCGAGGTGGCGCTGCTCACCACCGGGTTCACGAACGCAGGGGCGAACGACCCGGGGTCGATGGCGGTCTTCGGCGACCTGTTGCGCAACGCCGGCGGTTGTCGCCAGAGCGGCTCGGCCTGCCGCGACTTCACGCTCGTGGCCTCCGGCCGGGTCGATGTCTACTTCCAGGCGGGCGTCGGCCCGTGGGACGTCGCGGCGGGGATCGCGCTCGTCGAGGAGGCGGGCGGCCGCGTGCACCTCGAGCTCTCCGGAGACGACCTGGCCCGCTCCGGGCCGCTCAACGTGTTCGCCGGCGTGCCAGCGGTGCTCGAGCAGGTCCTCGAGCGGCGCCGCCGCGTGCTCGCGGAGCGCGGCGAGGAGCCGAGGATCCCGGGGCTCGACCCGCTGTAGTCAGAAGGCCTCTCTAGGCGGTCGCGCACCGGGGGTACATCGCCATCACGGTAGCCACGTCACCCGGCGAGAGCCCCTCGCGCTGGCCGATCGTCACGCTCTGGTCGATCGGCGTGATGGTGTCCTGCCCGTTGCGGCTGAACGCCCAGCTGGGGTAGTGCATGATCGACCCGTAGTCGTACGGGCCGTAGTCGTCGCCGTCGGTGATGCGCTGGTTGAACTGCGCCTTCATGCCGTCCT
>JBIQIQ010000125.1:4072-7223 GCA_044507975.1 Deinococcaceae bacterium | reverse complement strand
AGGTCGGCATCGACGCGCAGATCGAGACGCTCGAGTGGTCCGCCTACCTCGAGGCCACGAGCCAGCCGGCCGACACGAACCAGGTACCCATGGCCATGCTCGGCTGGGGCACCGACACGGGTGACGCCGACTACGGCCTGTTCGCTCTGTTCCACACCAGCGAGCACGTGCCCGCCGGCTCGAACCGCTCGTTCTACACCAACCCCGAGGTCGACGCCCTCCTCGACGAGGCGCGCACGACCACGGACGAGGCCGGCCGCTCCGACCTCTACGCCCAGGCGCTCCAGATCATCCACGAGGACGCGCCGTGGCTGTTCCTCCACAGCGAGACCCAGCTCGTCGCCGTGAACACGGCCGTCCAGGGCCTCGTCATCCACCCCAGCGAGCGCGTGCTCGCCCTCAAAGCCAGCCTCGACTGAGCGACCCTGAGCTCCCCACCGGTGACCGCCCCCTATCGGGCGGTCACCGGTTCCCTATCTGAGCGGCCAGTCTTGAGAACCTACGGTCCATATCCCTATCTGACCTCCTGCCGCAGCGCCGCCATGGAGCGAGGTGAGCCTTGTTCACCTACCTGCTGAGGCGCGTCCTCAGCGCGCTCCCGGCCGTGTTCGGCGTCATCGTCATCGTCTTCGCGATGGTCCGGCTGGCGCCCGGCGACCCGGCGCTCCTGCTGGCCGGCGAGTTCGCCAACCAGGAGACGGTCGAGCGCATCCGCGTACGCTTCGGCCTCGACAGGTCTCCCCTCGAGCAGTTCGGGATCTTCCTCGGCAGCCTGGCGCAGGGCGACCTCGGCACCTCGACCCGCACGAGCCGACCCGTCCTCGAGGACCTCGGGCGCTTCTTCCCCGCCACCCTGGAGCTCGCCGCCGCGGCCATCCTCGTGGCAGCCGTGCTCGGCATCGTCGCCGGCGTGCTCAGCGCCGTCTACCGCAACACCTGGGTGGACGTCGTCGTGACGTTCCTCGCGCTGGTCGGCGTATCGATGCCGACGTTCTGGTTCGGGCTGCTCGCCATCCTCTACTTCTCGGTCGGCCAGGGCTGGTTCCCGGTGGCGGGCAGGGGCACGTTCGCGCACCTGGTGCTGCCGGCCATCACGCTCGGGGTGTCGTCGCTGGCGATCATCGCGCGCATGACCCGCTCGTCTCTGCTCGAGGTCTTCAACCAGGACTACGTGCGGACGGCACGCGCCAAGGGCCTGAGGTCGCAGCGCGTGACCCTCAAGCACGCCCTCAAGAACGCGCTCATCCCTGTCGTGACGATCGGGGGCCTGCAGTTCGGTCAGCTGATGGCGGGCGCCGTGCTCACCGAGACGGTCTTCACCTGGCCCGGCATCGGGCGGCTCCTGGTCGACTCGATCCTCACGCGCGACTACCCGGTGGTCCAGGGGGCCGTGCTGCTCATCGCCATCAGCTTCATCGTCGTGAACATCGTCGTCGACATGCTCTACGGCGCCATCGACCCGAGGATCCGCTATGACTGAGCCCCGCGACCAGGGCGGCGCCGACGCCGCCGTGAAGGCGGCGACGCGCTCGCCGGTAGACCCCGTCGCCGACGCCGCCCGCTCGGCCCGGCGCAAGCGGACGCCCAAGTGGCGCCGTCGCCTGGCGAAGAGCCCGCTGGCCATCGTCGGCCTCGTCATCATCGGGCTGTTCCTGGTGGTCGTCGCCTTCGCGCCGTTCCTGGCGCCCTACCCGCCGGCGCAGCAGAGCCTCCGCACCACCTACCTGCCGCCGGGCACCGGGGTCAGCTTCAGGGGGCCGGAGGGCCAGCTCGGGATCTGGGTGTCCCCCTCCTCGCGCACGCCGGTTGGCGGCGTGACGA
Organism: Deinococcaceae bacterium; assembly: GCA_044507975.1. Lineage (GTDB taxonomy): Bacteria > Deinococcota > Deinococci > Deinococcales > Trueperaceae > DASRWD01. Next base: position 5,402 of record JBIQIQ010000125.1, on the reverse strand, counting down.
TCGACGAGAGCGTCGCCTACCCGGTGAAGCTCTTCGTGCGGGGCGACCGCTACGAGTGGCTGGGCGGGCTCATCCGGTCCGACCTCAAGCTCTTCGGCGTCGACGGCCCCGTCAAGTTCCACCTGCTCGGCACCGACGAGCAGGGCCGCGACCTGTTCTCCCGGCTCGTGCACGGGGCCTGGATATCGCTCTTCATCGGGCTGATCGCCGTCGCCATCGGGGTGGGCATAGGGGTGCCCCTCGGGGCCATCTCGGCGTTCCTCGGCGGCACCATCGACCTCGTCGTGCAGCGCATCGTCGACATCATGCTGGCCTTCCCTGGCATCCTGCTCGCGATCGTGCTGGTGGCGACCTTCGGGACCGGGCTCAACAACGTGATGATCGCGGTCGGCATCGCGTCCATCCCCGTCTACGCGCGCCTGGCGCGCGGCAGCGTGCTCTCGGTGAAGCAGCGCGAGTTCGTCGAGGCCGCCGGCGCCCTCGGGCGCGCCCGCCTGTCGACCCTCGCGCGGCACGTGATCCCCAACTCGCTCGCACCGATCATCGTGCAGTCTTCGCTGCAGATGGCGATCGCCATCCTCTTCGCCGCCGGCCTCGGCTTCCTGGGCCTGGGCGCGAGGCCCCCTCAGCCGGAGTGGGGGCTGATGTTGGCGCGCGGCCGCGAGTACCTGGCGGTGGCGCCGCACGTGGCGACGTTCCCGGGGCTGGCCATCGTGCTCGTCGTGCTGGGGTTCAACCTCGTGGGCGACGCCCTGCGCGACGCGCTCGACCCACGGGGCTAGCGCGGCGCTCGGCGGCGTTCAGCCTTCGATACGGCCTACGCCCCGGCAGACGCTCTCCAGCACGATCACGACGCCGGTGTAGGTCTGGCCCGCGACGGTCATCCTGGCGCTGTCGCCCTCGTCCACCACGGTCACCTCACCCTCGCCGAGCTCCGCTGCCCGGTTGATCACGTACGTGACCCCGTCCTCCGAGATGTCGCCGAACGCGATCAGCAGGTCGGCCACACCCTGGGGGAGAGCGCCGTCCGGCCCTGGATGGTTGAGCTGGACGATGCTGGGCTCGGCGCTCGGGTCGTCGGCGTAGAACTGGAGGGAGAAGGACCCCGGGCTCATGTAGCCGAAGCCGCAGAGGAAGAGAGGGACGTCGGTGAGCACGTACTCGCCGTCGTGCTCACCGCCCGTGAGCGTGAAGCGGATGTCGCCTCTGCCGCCCTGCGCCTGGCCGAGCGTGAGGACGGCGGCGAGCAGGACGGCGCCGAGGACGCGTTGTGCAAGGTGAAGGCGCCGGGCGGACGGGAGCCCGGGCGTGTTCATGGCGAGACTGTAGA
>JBIQIQ010000125.1:0-3972 GCA_044507975.1 Deinococcaceae bacterium | reverse complement strand
AGGTGAAGGCGCCGGGCGGACGGGAGCCCGGGCGTGTTCATGGCGAGACTGTAGATCCGGGAAGCTGCGCTTGCAAGGGCGCACCGGCCAGCTGCCGCTGCGCCTCTCCCGTGCAACCGGTCCCGAAGATGGTCCACATTGCCCGAAAGCGGACCACCCTGTGGAAGACGAGTGGCGCGTGGCGCCCGTGGCGGCTCACCCCAGGCTCGGCAGGTCGATGCCCCTCTCCCGCGCGGCCTTCTTGGCCCAGTCGTAGCCGGCGTCGGCGTGGCGCATGACGCCCGTGCCAGGGTCGTTGAGGAGGACCCGCGAGAGGCGCTCGGCGGCCTCGTCGGTGCCGTCTGCGACGGTGACCTGGCCCGCGTGCAGCGAGTAGCCCATCCCCACCCCGCCGCCGTGGTGGAAGCTCACCCAAGCCGCGCCGGAGACGGCGTTGAGCGCGAAGTTCAGCAGCGGCCAGTCGGCGACGGCGTCCGAGCCGTCGAGCATGTCCTCGGTCTCGCGGTAGGGGCTCGCGACCGAGCCGGCGTCGAGGTGGTCGCGGCCGATGACGATCGGCGCCTTCACCTCACCCGAGCGCACGAGCTCGTTGAACAGCAGACCGGCGCGGTCGCGCTCCCGGTAGCCGAGCCAACAGATGCGCGCCGGCAGGCCCTGGAACGCGAACGTCCTCACCCCCTCGGTCAGCCAGCGGCGCAGGCCATCGTCTTCCGGGAACAGCTCCAGGAGCGCCCGATCGGTGCGGTAGATGTCCTCCGGGTCGCCCGACAGCGCCACCCAGCGGAACGGTCCCCGCCCCTCGCAGAACTGGTCGCGTATGAACGCGGGGACGAAGCCCGGGTAGGCGAAGGCGTCCGCGAAGCCGCCCTCGCGGGCGAAGGCGCGCAGGTTGTTGCCGTAGTCGAAGGCGACGGCGCCGCGCTCCTGCATCGTCACGATCGCGCGGCAGTGCTCGACCATCGCGTCCAGCACGCGCTCCCTGTAGGCGCGTGGGTCGGCGGCGCGCGCCTTCGCCGGGTCCTCGTCGGGGGCGGAAGGGGGCACGTAGCCGTAGAGAGGGTCGTGGGCCGAGGTCTGATCCGTGACGAGCTCGGGCGTGAAGCCGCGCCTCACCAGCTCTGGCAGCACCTCGGCGGCGTTGCCGAGCAGGCCGAGCGACAGGGCGCGACGCTCCGCCTTCGCCGCCTCCGCCTGGCGCAGGGCGTCGTCCAGGTCCTCGGTCCAGGTGTCGAGGTAACGAGTCTCGATGCGGCGCTCGATACGCTCCCGGTCGACCTCCACCGCGAGAACGACCCCGCCGTTGAGCGTGACGGCTAGGGGCTGCGCGCCGCCCATGCCGCCGAGGCCGGCGGTGAGCGTGATCGTGCCGGCCAGCGAGCCGCCGAAGCGCTTGCGAGCCGCCGACGCGAACGTCTCGTACGTGCCCTGGAGGATGCCCTGTGTGCCGATGTAGATCCAGCTCCCGGCGGTCATCTGGCCGTACATCATCAGTCCGGCGCGGTCGAGCTCGTCGAAGTGCTCCCACGTAGCCCACTTGGGGACCAGGTTGCTGTTGGCGATGATCACCCGCGGCGACTGGGGGAAGGTGCGGAAGACGCCCACCGGCCTGCCGGACTGCACGAGCAGCGTCTCGTCGTCCTCGAGGCGGTCGAGAGTGGCGACGATGCGGCGGAAGTCCTCCCACGAGCGCGCGGCCTTGCCCCTGCCGCCGTAGACGATAAGGTCCTCCGGCCGCTCGGCGACCTCGGGATCGAGGTTGTTCATCAGCATCCGCTTGGCGGCTTCCTGGATCCAGCCCTTGGCGGTCCTGGCCGCGCCGCGGGGCGCTCTCACCGGTGCGTGGTCGCTCATCTCACTCCGTTCCCTCGCCGTCGCGCCCCTCGGGCGCGTCGCGGCCGTGCCGTCAGGGTACGCAAGGCTCGCATGGGCGGCGACGAGCCTGAGAGGGAACGGCTCGTAGGCTGACACAGGAGCAGCCCCCATGCAGACCTTCCTCCCCTACCCCGACTTCCGCGCCAGCGCCGCCGCGCTGGACGCGAGGAGGCTGGGCAAGCAGCGCGTGGAGACGATGCAGATCATGCGGGCGCTCAGCCTGCCCGCGTACGGCTGGCAGCATCACCCTGCCGTCGCGATGTGGCGCGGCCATCGGCCGGCCCTCATGGCCTACCAGGACGCCGTCTGCGACGAGTGGGAGGCGCGCGGGTTCGCCGACACCTGCCGCGCCAAGACGCTGGCGGACCTCGACCGGGTCGCCGCGGACGGCGCCGCGTACCGCTCGGGCCGCTACGAGCCGCCCTCCTGGCTCGGCATGACCGACTTCCACCTGGCGCACAGGTCGAACCTGCTGCGCAAGGACCCGGAGTACTACGGCGCGAGGTTCCCGGGCGTGGCACCTGACCTCGAGTACGTGTGGCCGAGCCGCACGGGTCTTGAGACCCGTGCGGGCGAGCGGTAGCGTCGCAGGCGACGGCGCCGTAGCGGCCGGCCGTTCGCGCCCATGGAGACCTTCACCGACCCTCCCGTCACCGACAGCTTCCTCGGCTGCCCTGTCGAGACGGACCTGGCGCGCCTGGCGGCCGACTACGCCGTGATAGGGATCCCCCACGGCGTGCCCTACGACCCGGGCGGACCGGTCACCACGGCCTCGCTCGCGCCGCGCGCCGTGCGCGAGCGCTCCGCCCGCTACGGAGCGTTCCGGGAGCACCACGACTTCGACTCGGGCGGACCGATGCTCCCGGCGGAGTTGCGCGTCGTCGACGTCGGCGACGCCGGAACGCCCCACGGCGAGCGGCCGGGCCGCGACGCGCTCGCCACGCGCGCCGTGGCGGCCGTGCTGGAGCGGGGAGCCGTGCCGATCGTCCTCGGCGGCGACGACTCGACGCCGGCGTTCGCGCTCGCCGCCTACGAGGGCCACGGGCCCGTGACCGTCGTGCAGGTCGACGCCCACATCGACTACCGCGACGAGGTGGGAGGTGAGCGGCACGGCTACTCGAGCCCGATGCGCCGCGCCGCCGAGATGCCGTGGGTCGAGAGGGTCGTCCACGTCGGCGCGCGCGGCGTGGGGAGCGCGCGCCGGGAGGAGCTCGACGCGACGCTGGCGCGCGGCAACGCCATCGTCACGGCTCGGGAGGTGCACGAGCTCGGCGCCGCGGCGGCGCTCGAGCGCTGCCCGGCGGGCGGCCGCTACTACGTGGCGATCGACGTCGACGGCTTCGACCCGAGCGTGATGCCGGGCACCGCCGCCCTCGCGCCGGGAGGCCTGACGTACTGGCACGGCCTCGACCTGCTGCGCGGCCTCCAGGAGCGGGGGCGCATCGTCGGGCTGGGGTTCGCGGAGTTCTACCCGGACAGGGACGTGAACGGACTCTCGGCGCTGGGCATCGTGAGGCTGATCATCGGGGCGATGAGCACCGGTAGCGCTCGGCCCTAGCCGGTAGGATGCCCCTCCGCTGAGGTCCAGCCCAACGACGCCGACAACGACCCCGCCTCGGCCGCCAACCGCTCGGCCATCGCTGCGATGGCTTCGGTAGTGAACCTGCTCGCCGGACCCGCGAGGCTCAGCGACCCCAGCAGGCGCACGGCGCCGTCTTCCGGGTCGGCTCCGAACACAGGCGCCGCGATGGCAGCGGTCTCGGCTCGCCGATCGGCCAGGGAGACGGCCAGGCCGCTGCTCCTCACCTCCTGCAGGTCCGGGCCCAGCTCCTCCGCGGCGTCCGCGAAGGCCCTCAGCACCTGTCCGGATGCCCCGGTGGCCAGGCTGAAGCGCGAGCCCGGCGTCACGTAGTGCAGGACCCGGTGCGCGGTCGACGCCACGCGGTAGAGGCAGACGCGCTCGTCGCCGTCCCGGACGTAGAACGCCGCGCACTCACCGGTCCCCTGGGAGAGCCGCCGCAGGGACGGCATCACCACCTCTTCCAGGTCGAAGGTCGAGCGGTACAGCTCGCCGAGGCGCAGAAGCGCCGCGCCCAGGGT
>JBIQIQ010000124.1:0-7252 GCA_044507975.1 Deinococcaceae bacterium | reverse complement strand
ACCCCGTGGGCAGCTTCATCATGTTCGCCGGCATCTACTACGGCGGCATGTACGGGGGCTCGACGACGTCCATCCTGCTCAACACGCCCGGCGAGTCGGCCTCGATCATCACCGCCATCGAGGGCAACCAGATGGCGCGTCGCGGCCGGGGCGCCGCCGCCCTGGCCACGGCGGCGATCGGCTCTTTCGTGGCCGGCACCATCGCCACCGTGGGCCTGACCTTCCTCGCCCCCGTGCTCGCCAGGCTCGGGCTCGCCTTCGGTCCTGCCGACTACTTCGCGCTCATGGTCCTCGCCTTCACCACGGTGACGGCGGTGCTGGGCTCCTCCCTGCTGCGCGGCCTCACCAGCCTGTTCTTCGGCATCGGGCTCGGCATGGTGGGGATCGACCTGCAGAGCGGCCAGGCCCGCTACACCCTGGGCAGCCTCGAGCTGCTCGACGGCATCAGCGTCATCATCGTCGCCGTGGGGTTGTTCGCCGTGGGCGAGACGCTGTACGTCGCCTCGCGCTACCGCCGCGACACCGGGCGGGTCGAGGCGATCAAGGGCTCCATCTGGATGAGCCGGGAGGAGTGGGCCCGCTCGTGGCGCCCGTGGATCCGCGGCGCCTTCATCGGCTTCCCCCTCGGAGGCCTGCCAGCTGGCGGCGCCGAGATCCCCACCTTCCTCTCGTACGGGCTCGAGAAGCGGCTCTCGCGCAGGCCCGAGGAGTTCGGCAAGGGCGCGATCGAGGGGGTCGCCGGCCCGGAGGCCGCCAACAACGCTGCGGCGGCCGGCGTGCTGGTGCCGCTCCTGACGCTCGGCATCCCCACCTCCGCCACGGCCGCGATCATGCTGGCCGCGTTCCAGCAGTTCGGCCTGCAGCCCGGCCCGCTTCTCTTCACCAGGGCCCCTGACCTGGTCTGGGGCCTGATCGCCAGCCTCTACATCGGCAACTTCATGCTGCTGGTGCTGAACCTGCCCCTCGTCGGCATCTGGGTGCGCCTGCTCACGATCCCGCGCCCGCTGCTGTACGCCGGCATCCTGGTCTTCGCGACGCTGGGCGTCTACAGCCTCGGCAACTCCGTCGTCGACCTGATCACGCTCTACGCCATCGGGTTCGTCGGCTTCCTGATGCGACGCTTCGGCTTCCCGGTCGCGCCGGCGGTGATCGGCATGATCCTCGGTCCGCTGGCCGAGCAGCAGTTCCGGAGGGCTCTCTCGATCAGCCAGGGCGACTACTCCGTGTTCTTCACGCGGCCGCTGTCGCTCACGCTGCTGGTCCTCGCGGCGCTGGCCCTGATCGTACCGGTGGTTCTGGACGCGCGGGCGAAGCGCTCGCAGGGGGCGAGCGCCAGCGAGCGCCCGGGCGGCGTCTAGGTCCGGCCGGGGTTATCCTCCGGCACGTGACGCTTCGGAGGCGAGAGCGCATCCGCGAGGTGCTGGCGAGGCGCCAGCCCGACCTCGCGGTCATCGCCGAGCACGTGCACAAGCCGCACAACCTCTCCGCCGTCCTGCGCTCCTGCGACGCGGTGGGCATCGGCACCGTCCACGCCGTGAAGCCAACGGGAGGTGTCCCAACCTACAGCGCCACCAGCGCCAGCGCCGACAAGTGGGTGGAGGTACTGGTCCACGCCGGGGTGGACGGCGCCGCGGCGGCGGTAAGGCGCTGGGGAGCGAAGGTCTACGCCGCTCACCTCTCGCCCGCGGCCGTCGACTACCGCGAGGTCGACTACACGGTGCCCTGCGCGCTGCTCCTCGGCAACGAGCGTGAGGGCGTGTCTCCCGAGGCTGCCGAGCTCGCCGACGCGCACGTGATCATCCCGATGCTGGGGATGGTGCAGTCCCTCAACGTGTCGGTGGCCGCCGCGGTCGTGCTCTTCGAGGCGCAACGCCAGCGCCTGGCGGCCGGCCTCTACGCCGCGCCGCGCCTACCTCCGGACGAGCTCGCTGCGCTGGAGCAGCGTTGGCTCCACCAGCGGGACTAGGCGCCTCGGACCCTCGGCGCGGTGAGCGGGGTTACCTGTCTCAGGTCGGCTTGCCCTAACCTCGGGCGATGAGATACCCCCGGAGCTTCCCCTTCACCGCCCTGGCGCTTACCGCCCTGCTGGGCTGCGCCGCCGCCACGGCTCAGCGACCGGTGCTCGTAGAGCACGCGAGCGGGTTCGCGAGCCCCGTGGTCGTCACGAACGCCGGCGACGAGCGTATGTTCGTCGTCGAGCAGGGCGGGAGGGTACGCATCGTCCGCGACGGCACCGTGCTCGAGACGCCGTTCCTCGACATCACCGACCGCGTGAGGGCGGGTGGCGAGCGCGGCCTGCTCGGCCTGGCCTTCCCCACCGACTTCGCGGGCAGCGGCCGCTTCTACGTCTACTACACGGACCGGGATGGCGACTCCGTCCTGTCGCGCTTCCACGCCGAGGGCGACGCGGCCGACCCGGCCAGCGAGCACGTGCTCCTCACGCAGGCTCAGCCGGCGAGCAACCACAACGGCGGGCAGATCGCCTTCGGGCCCGACGGTTACCTCTACGTGGGGCTGGGCGACGGCGGTGGCGGTGGAGACCCGCAGGGCTCCGGACAGCGCCTCGACACGCTGCTCGGCAAGGTGCTCCGCGTCGACGTGTCCGGCGACGAGCTCGTCGTGCCGGCAGACAACCCGTTCGTCGACCGGGAGGGTGCCCGTCCTGAGATCTGGGCTTACGGACTGCGCAACCCGTGGCGGTTCAGCTTCGACCGCGAGACCGGCGACCTCTTCATCGCGGACGTCGGCCAGAACGCTCTCGAGGAGGTCAACCTCCAGCCGGCGGGCTCGCCGGGCGGCGAGAACTACGGCTGGAACGTCATGGAGGGCGACGCCTGCTTCTCTCCGCGCTCTGGCTGCGACCAGGAGGGGCTCGTGCTCCCGATACTCGTCTACTCGCACGACAGCGGCGCGGGCCGGTCGATCACGGGCGGGTACGTGTACCGCGGCAGCGAGCTGCCGGACCTCGCCGGGGCATACGTGTTCGGCGACTTCGTCTCGGGCAACGTCTGGCGCGCCGACGAGATCGGCGGGGCCTGGGAGACGACCCTCCTCCTCGACGCCGGCTTCAACGTCTCGACGTTCGGCCAGGACGCTGCGGGCGAGCTGTACGTAGCCGACTACGGCAACGGGGTGCTCTACAAGCTCGGCGCGGAGTGATCCCTGCCGGCCACGGCGCCCTTGATCAGGGCGCGGGCCACGACCTCCTGCACGGCGATCGACAGCGCCTGCAGAGGCGCCCGCGGGCCGGTGCCGGTCGCCAGCACGAAAGCGGAATCGCCGTCGAGGACCGTGTGCGACGGCCGCGTCACCCGGGCGATGCCGATGTGCGCCGGCACCGTCAGGGCGTAGGCCTCGGCCTTCGTGAGCGGGGCGTCGGTCGCCACGACGACCAGCGTCGTGTTCGACCCGGGCAGCACGCGCTCGCCCTTGACGGCTTCGAGGCCCATCAGGTCGGCGTGGCCGGCCACCAGGGAGCCGTCGTCGGGGTCGACCACGTTGCCGACGGCGTTGCTGACCGCCACCGCCGCCACCACCGCTCCGCACACCTCCACGGCGTGGCTGCCGATTCCGCTCGCCACCGCACGAGCGAAGCCGTGCAGCTTGCCGGCGGTCGCCCCGGTCCCGGCGCCCACGCGACCCTGCGCGACCGGCGCGGTGTCGGCCGTCTCGCAGGCGGCCCAGCCGGCGGCGTCGTCCGGCCGCACGGCCGGGTCACCGACACCGAGGTCGTAGAGCACGGCCGCCGGCACGATCGGCACGCGGCCGTGATCGGTCGGCAGCCCGCGGGCCTGGCTCTCTAGCCAGCGCATGACCCCGGCGGCGGCGGCCAGTCCGTGCGCGCTGCCGCCGGTGAGGAGCACGCCGTGCACCCTGTCGACGGTGCGGTCCGGCTCGAGCAGAGCGGTCTCGCGCGTGCCGGGCGCCGGGCCGAGGACGCGGCCCGAGCCGACGCAGCCGCCCTCGGGCGCAAGCACCACCGTGCAGCCGGTGCGCGCTCGCAGGTCCGACCAATGGCCCACGGCGATGCCGGCTACGGCGGTGATCGTGTCGTTGTCGTCGAGAGCCCGAACGGGCAAGCCTAGCCAGCCCCCTCGGACACGTAATCCATCGCCTCTTCGGGCGAGACCTCGATGATCTGGATGCGGTCCGCAGGCGTCGCGACCGTGGCGCGCAGGCCGGTCGCGGTGTCGATGGGGATCCTCAGGCGCACCACGGGGGCGAACTGCTGAGCCGCCAGGTCGTCGCTGTGCCGGAACGCCGCCACCACGCCGCTCTCTGAGGGCGCGCCGGTCTTGAGGTCGACGCGGTGGAACACGATCCCTTCCGGGACCGGGAAGCCCTCGCCGGCGCCGGAGCGGCCGCGGAGAGCGTCCTCCACGAAGTCGTTCCAGGCGTAGATCGGCTGCCGCGAGCTGTTGACCTGGTCGACGTTGCCGTTCGACAGCGTCATGCGGCTCGGCAGGCTCGTGTTGTCGTCGTTGCCGATCCACACCGAGGCCACCAGGCCCGGGGTCATGCCGACGAACCAGATGTCGACCTCGTCGTTCGTCGTGCCCGTCTTGCCCGCGACCCAGCGGCCAGGAACCGAGGCGCGGTTCGAGAGCCCGTACGCCGGGTCGCGGTCCACGACGTTGGCGTGCAGGAGGTCGAGCATGATGTACGCAGTCTCCTCGCTCCACACGCGGGCCGAGTGCGGCGCGGCCTCGTAGATCACGTTGCCCGCCGAGTCCTCTACCCGCTGGATGAAGTACGGCTCGGTGTAGATCCCGCCGTTCGCGAACGCGGCCATCGCGGCGGTGTGCTGGAGCGGCGTCACCTCGAAGCTGCCCAGCGCCATCGCCGGGTAGGGCTGGACGGAGTAGCCGAGCTCGCGCGCCTTCTCGGCGACGGCCGTGGCCGTGGCCGCCTCGAGGGCCTTCACCACCGGGATGTTGCGGCTGCGGTTGAGGTGCGCCCGCACCGTCTGGGGCCCGTCGAACGCGCCGTCGTGGTTCTTCGGCTCGTACGGCGGCTGGCCACGGATCTCGAAGGTGGCGGGCTGGTCGACGAGGATCGTGGCCTGGTTGAAGCCGCCCTGCTCGATGGCGGTGGCGAAGACGATCGGCTTGAACGAGCTGCCGGGCTGCCGGAACGCCTGCGTGGCGCGGTTGAACTCGACGGGCGGCACGCCGGCTTCGAGCTTCTGCCCCACCATCGCGAGGACCGCGCCGGTCCTGGGGTCGATGCCGACGATCGCCATCTGGGCGCCGTCCGGCACCTCGGCGTTGAGACTGGCCTCGTTCGCGGCCAGCTGGGACTGGACGTCGATGGTGGTGATCACCTTGAGGCCGCCGGAGCCGAACACGACGCTGTCGCCGTAGCGGTCCGTCAGCCAGTTGCGAACCGCGATGACCACGTCGCGCGAGAGGTCGGAGCTCACGGAGCCCTGGACCAGGACGTCCTGATCGGTGCGGGTGGCGGACAGGAGGTTGCCCTCGCCGTCGTACTCGACGTCCCAGCCGAGGGGCTCGAGCGGGTAGCGCCAGGTGCGGTCCGCCATCTCGCGGCTGATCGTCCCCTGCCTGACCATCTTCTCGATGACCTCGCGCATGCTCGCGCGCGTGCCCGCGAAGTCGGAGTGCCGTGGGTTGGGCGCGGGGATCAGGCGCGAGAGGTATAGCCCCTCGGCGAGGTTGAGCTCGATCGGCTCCTTGCCGAAGTAGGCCTGGGCGGCGGCGCGGATGCCGTAGACGTTGCCGCCCCAGAAGATGACGTTGATGTAGCGCTGCAGGACCTCGGCCTTGGTGAGCCGGCGCTCGAGCTCGAGGGCCAGCATGATCTCCTTGAACTTGCGCTCCAGCGACCGGTCGCTGCGGATGTCGAAGAGCAGCGTGTTCTTGATGACCTGCGTCGTGATCGTAGAGCCGCCGCGTTGCGCGTCGCCGAAGAACTCCTCGTACGCGGCCCGCACGAAGGCCGGCAGGTCCATGCCGTAGTGGCTGAAGAACTCGTCGTCCTCGTAGGCCACGATGGCCTGCAGCGCCGCGGGCGAGACCTCGTCGAGACCCACCGGGATGCGGTTCGTGGAGATGCGGCTCTCCCCCTCGGCGGGCACGATCTGGCCGATCCGCGTCACGCCGTCGGACGCGTAGACCATGGAGGTGGAGGTGTACTCGAGGGCGTCGAGGCTGTCGAGCGAGGGCAGCTCGCCCGCCCACTTGAGCGTGGACGACGCGATGAGGGCCAGGGCCGAGAGGGCCGCCGTGAGGAGCAGCAGGAACAGCCCTTGGACGATCTTCACGCCCGCCATGCTACCAACCAGGCCGCTCCGCCGGCAGGGGCTCGGTGACTCTCAGGGGCGGTCGTTCGCGCGGGTGTAGGCGGCGTACTCCTCGAGCTTCGCGAGGCCGGCCCCGCTCCGCAGCACCTCCTGAGCCGCGTCCACGCCCGTCCTCAGGTCCGGCGCCAGGCCGGCCAGGTAGAGGGCGGCGCCCGCGTTCAGAGCCACGACGTCGCTGGCGGCCTCGGGGCCGTCGCCGCCGAGGACGGCCCGTAGGATGCGCGCGTTCTCCTCCGGCCCTCCTCCTGCCAGCGCGGCGCGGTCGTGGCGCCTCACGCCCAGCTCCTCGGGGGTTACCTCGTACTCAACGATCTCCCCGCCCTCCTTGAGCTCGCTGACGAGCGTGGAGCCCGTGACGGTGAGATCGTCGAGCCCGTCGCCGTGGACGACGAGCGCGCGCTCGAGCCCGAGGCCCCTGAGCACTCGGGCGATGGGCCCGGTCATCTCGGGGGCGAACACGCCCATGAGCTGCCGGTTGGCAGCGGCCGGGTTCGTGAGGGGACCGAGGCTGTTGAAGATCGTGCGCACCCGCAGGCCGGCGCGGATCGGCGCCACGAACCGCATGGCGGGGTGGTGCTTGCGGGCGAAGAGGAACGCGAGGCCGAGCTCCTCGAGGGCCCGGCCGAGGTCGCGGACGTCGAGGTCGAGGCCGATGCCGGCCGCGGCCAGCACGTCGGCCGAGCCCGACCTCCGCGTCACGCCGACGTTCCCGTGCTTGGCCACCCGCGCGCCGCCCGCCGCTGCGACGAACATCGCGGTGGTGCTGACGTTGAAGAAGTCGTGACCCGTACCCCCGGTGCCGCACGTGTCGACGACGGGGCCCTCGATGCTGACCGGCACCCGGATCGAGCGGTCGCGCATCGCCTGGGCGAACCCGACGATCACGTCCCCGGTCTCGCCGCGGGTGCGCAGCGCCACCAGGAGCGCCGC
>JBIQIQ010000123.1:0-7339 GCA_044507975.1 Deinococcaceae bacterium | reverse complement strand
GGCACCAGGTCGAGGAGGCTGAAGGTCGGTCCGAGGCTCTCGACCCCGCGGGCGCCCGTCTGGTAGGTGAGGTACACCCGTTCGCCGTCCCAGAAGAACACCGAGAGCGCATGATGCTCGCTGTCGCCCACGGTGGCCCCGAAGTCGTGGTTGAAGGTCGTGCCGTGCGACGAGTACCAGGGGACGTTCCAGCCCATGCGGCGCTTGTAACCTTCCAGCTTCTCGAGCGGGGCGCGCGAGACGAGGGCGAGCGAGACGTCGCGCGCCTCGAGGTGCCTGACGTCGCTGAGACCGTCCACGAACCAGGAGCAGCCGTCGCAGCCCGCGCTCCAATCCGGATGGAACATGAAGTGGTAGACGATCAGCTGGTTCCTGCCCTCGAACAGGTCGAGCAGGGAGACCTCGCCCTCCGGGCCCTGCAGGGCGTAGCACCTCTCGACCGCCGTCATCGGCAGCCGCCGGCGCTTCGCGGCCAGAGCGTCGCCGCGCCGCATGTGAGCCTTCTCCTCTGCCATCAGCTCCGCTCGCGCCCGTCGCCACTCCTCTAGCGTGGCGACGGGCGGCTTGGCGCGCGTCCTCTCGGCGGTGTCGCTCATGCGCTCTCCTCCTCGGGGCCCTCGGATCGTGGGTAAGTGTATATACACGCTTAGGCGCGGTCAAGCTAGGCTCGCTCAGGTCGGGATGAAGGCCGATGCGGTCGCGTCAGGTGATACTTGGCGCATGAGAAGAGTCGCCACAGCGTTGATCGTCCTCGTCGCCATGGCCGCCGGCACGGCGGCGGCCCAGCCGCTGGCAGCCGTCGGCTTCGTCGACAGCCAGTACCTGCTCACCGTCCACCCCGCCTACGCCCAGATCGTCCAGACGCGCGAGATGGCCAACACCGAGATCGGCCAGGTCGCCGCGACCGTCCAGACCCTCCAGGGCAAGCAGCAGGCTGGCGAGACGCTCAGCCCCGAGGAGCAGGAGCTGCTGCAGGTGAGCATGTCGTCGCTGCAGGCGCTGCAGGCCCGCTACGACCAGGAGCTGCAGGCCGCAGCCCAACCCGCGATCGAGGCGGTCAACGCGGCCATCGCGCAGGTAGCTGCACAGCTCAGCATCGGCGTGGTCCTCGACGCGAACACGGCGCGGGAGATGGGCCTGGTCGTGTACGCGGCGCCCGGCAACGACCTCACGCCACTGGTCGAGGAGGCCCTCCGAGCGGGGTTCTAGGACGCTGATGGACCCGCAGGCACGCTACACGGACGAGCGTTTCTTCGGGCTGGGCGCGAACGACCTCGACCTCGCGGGAGCGATCGTCTTGGGCTGCACCTTCATCGACTGCGACCTGAGCGAGGCGTCGTTCCGCGGTGCCCAGTTGGCCGAGTGCCGCTTCGAAGGCTGCGAGCTGCCGCTCCTCGACCTAACTGACACCGTGTTCCAATCCGTCGAGCTCGAGACGTGTCGCCTCACGGGCGTGAGGTTCGGCGCCCTGAGCCGGCGCCCGATCGTCCCAGAGGCGAAGCTCACGGACTGCGACGCGAGCTTCTGCAGCTTCCGGGAGCTGGACCTCGCGGCCTGGAGCTTCGAGGGCTGCCGCTTCTCCGAGGCCGAGTTCGTGCGCTGTGAGCTGAAGGCGGTGTCTTTCGCCGGCGCAGACCTGACGCGGTGCACGTTCCAGCGCTGCGACCTCGCCGAGGCCGACCTCCGCGGGGCGCGGGGCTACGTGATCTCGCCCATCCAGAACAACCTGCGCGGCATGCGCGTCTCGTTGCCCGCGGCGTTGGGGTTGCTGGCAGCGCTCGACGTCGTGGTCGAGTAGTCCGGGTGCCCGCCGTCCGCTCAGCCCGCCGCCGCGGCCGAACGCCGGACGAGACGCATCGCCTCGGTCCAGCGCGTCAGCTCGGTCAGCATCGAGTCCGCGCCTTTGACGGTCGCCTCGTTCGGCTCGAACTCGCCCTCCTGAGTCATGAACTGCGCCACGAACGGCACTGTCACGGCCGTCGGCACCGACGGCATGCCCAGAGCGGCCAGGACGGGCCGCAGCGCGACCAGGGCGCGCGTGCCGGCTGACGCACCGCCGTACGTCAGCAGGCCGGCCGGCTTGTCCCTCCACTCCTGGTTCAGGTAGTCGAGCGCGTTCTTCAGGGGCGCACTGAACGAGTGGTTGTACTCGGGCGACACGAAGACGAAGGCGTCGGCCTGCTCGACGAGGGCGCTCCAGCGCTTGGTGTGCTCGTGCCGGTACTGCCTGAGCCGAGGATGCTTGGGCTCCTCGTTGACCGGCAGCGCGACCTCGGCGAGGTCGATGAGGCGAACGTCGAACGCCCCGTGCCGCTGCGCGTGCCGGTGGAACCACCGGCCGACCGGGAGGCCGACCCGGCCGGGTCGGACGCTGCCGACGACGACGTAGAGGACGGGACGCGAGTTGGCTGACTGGCTCACTGGGTCTACCTCGATGGTCGTGATGGGGGCCGGTCCGCGGGGACGAGCCGTCCCGACCGTAACCCGGAACCGTTCGGAGAGCGGTCGCCGGGGCGATGGCGCCCGGGGCGCTCGCAGCGCCTTAACGAAGCCGCCTGCGTATTGACAGGCCTCCCATCCGCACATACAGTGTCGCCTCATATCGCCATGCGAGAACCTATCGGCATACGAGACGACGCGGCGCGTGACCCCGGGGAGGGCCGCGAGGGCGGCCAGTACGTCATCTCGTCCGCCCTCCGTACGCTCCAGGTGCTCCGGGCATTCGCCGAGCCGCCTCATAGGCTCGGCCTGGCCGAGGTCTCGACCCAGCTAGGCCTCGAGAGGAACCAGGCCTACCGCTCACTAAAGACCCTCGAGGCGGCAGGCTTCCTCACGGCGACCGACGACGCGCGGTTCACCTTGGGCCCCGCCGCCGCCGAGCTCAAGCTGGCCGCGACCCGCAGCGCCGGCGCCTCCCTACTCGAGGTCGCGGCGCCTCTGATGGACCACCTCAGCGTCGAGACGCAGGAGACCGTGCACCTCTTCATGCGGGTCGGTGACCGCGCCCTGTGCGTGGACAAGCGCGACAGCACCCAGAGCGTCAGGCTCGTGGCCGTGCTCGGGCGCTCGTTCCCGCTGCACGCCGGCGCGGTGCCCAAGGCCATGCTCGCGCACCTGCCCGACGCGGAGCAGGAGGCGCTGATCGCCGCGCTGCCCGACCTGCCCCGCTTCACCGACAAGACGGTCACCGACCGCGCCCATCTCGAGTCCCTGCTGGCGGACATCAGGGCCAAGGGCTACTCGGTCTCCGACGAGGACTTCGATTCTGCGGCACGCGGGGTCGGGGCCGTCGTCTTCGGCGAGGAGGGGGAGGTCGTCGGCGGCATCAGCGTCGGTGGTCCGTCTTACCGGGTGACGCACGACGTGCTCGCCCGCTTCGCACCGCTCGTACGCGCCGCCGCCGAGGAGATCAGTCGGCGTCTGGCGTTGGCGGGAAAGCTCTAGGAGGTCTGGCATGAAGGTCCGAGGTACCCTCTACCGCTGCCTGCTCGCGCTCGCCGTGGCGTTCGGCGCCGCAGGCGTCTCAGCACAGGAGGCGGACACGTCCGCCGTCCTGAACCTGGCGACGAACGCCGACCCGACCCTCAACCCCTGGACGCCCGGGGCGGTGATCGAGTCGAACCTGATCAACACGATCCTCTTCGAGCAGCTCACCCGCTACTCGCCGGAAGACCTGACCCCGTCGCCGATGCTCGCCACGAGCTGGGAGGCGGAGGAGGGCGGCCTCGCCTGGGTGTTCGAGCTGCGCGAAGGCGTGGTGTGGTCCGACGGCGACCCGTTCGACGCCGCCGACGTGGCGTTCACGTTCAACGACGTCGTGCTCAACCCAGAGCTCGGTGCGCAGAGCGCCTCCCAGTTCTCGTCGATCGAGACGGTCGAGGTCATCGACGACCACACCGTCCGGTTCGTCCTGAACGAACCGTTCTCCGCTCTCCCCTACTACCTGGCGTCCTTCGCGGGCATCATCCCCGCGCACGCGCTCGGCGACGCCGCGAACCCGCTGCAGGTCGCCTCGTTCAACAAGGGGACCCCTGTCACGACCGGCCCCTACAAGGTCGCCGAGTTCGTGCCGGGCTCGCACGTGCGCCTCGTGCCCAACGAGCTCTACTGGGCGGGTGAGCCCAAGCTCGCCGGCATGGTGTTCAGGATCATCCCCGACTTGAACACCCAGGTCGCCGAGGCGATGGCCGGCCAGCTCGACGTGGTCACGCGCCTCAGCCCGCAGAACGTGCAGGGCATCGAGTCGACCGGCGGCCTCGAGGTCCTCCGCCAGTCCCAGAACCTCTTCTTCTTCGTCGCGCCCAACCACGACGACGAGCGCCTCGCGGACGTCCGGGTCCGCCAGGCCCTGACGCTGGCCATCGACCGCGAGGCGATGATCCAGGCCCTGCTCTCCGGCTACGGCGAGGTCGCCTCGGGCCCCGTGGCCCCCATGCTGGGCGCGCTCTTCAACGGTGACGTGACGCAGTACCCGTACGACCCCGAGGCTGCCGCCGCGCTGCTCGACGAGGCGGGCTGGACCGTCGGCCAGGGCGGGGTGCGGGCCAAGGACGGTCAGCGTCTCTCCTTCTACATGCCGACCGGCCAGTTCGGCGACCTCGTCCCGGCCACGCTGCTGGTCCAGCAGTTCTGGCAGGACATCGGCGTCGAGGCCGACGTGCAGGTCATGGAGTGGAACGCCTACATCCAGGACGTCGTGCTCGGCCGCAACTACGAGGTCACGCTCGCCTGGTGGAGCATGCCACCGACCGCCGACGTCGCGCCGTACTTCTCGTGCTCGGCCGCCCAGACCGGCAACAACATCCCCAACTACTGCAACGAGGAGCTCGACGCCATCTTGGACGAGGGCCGGGCCGCCCTCAGCCTCGAGGAGCAGATCGACGCCTACTCGCGCATGCAGACGCTGCTCGCCGACGAGCTCGCCTACATCTACCTGTGGTGGCCCGACATCCTCACGGCCAAGAACGCGCGCCTCGAGGGCTTCCCAGAGATCACGGCCAGCGCGGCGTTCCAGCACTCGTTCGACTGGTACGTCACCGCCCCGTAGGCACCCGGCCGCCTGCCTCCCCTACTTCCGGGGAGGCAGGCCCCTTCCTGAAGTCCCTGGCGGTTTGAGAGCGGAGGTCGCCATCCACCGATGACGCAATACCTGATGCGGCGGTTGGCTCAGGGCCTGGTGGTCCTGTTCCTCGTCTCGCTCCTGACCTTCTTCCTGATCAACCTCGCGCCCGGCGGCCCGTCCTCGCTCGTCGACATGTCGACGACCGCGGCGGAGCGGACCGCCCGCTACGCTCTTTACGGCCTCGACAGGCCGGTTCACGAGCGCTACGCCACCTGGCTGGCGGGTGCCGTGCGGGGCGACCTCGGCACCTCGATCAACCAGGGCCTGCCCGTGAGCCGGCTGTTGCTGCAGCGGCTGGGCGCCACGGTGATCCTGGCCCTCACGGCGCTGACGCTGGCCGCGGGGTTCGGTGTGCTGCTCGGCATCGTCGCTGCCCTCAACCCCAACCGCTGGCCCGACCACCTCGTGGGCACCGTCGCCACCCTGGGCATGTCGGTACCCAACTTCTGGCTGGGCATCATCGCGATCATCGTGTTCGCCGTCGAGCTGCGCTGGCTGCCGGCCTCCGGGATCGTCTCCATCGGTCGCAGCGCCGACCTCGTCGACCGGCTGCGCCACCTGGTGCTGCCCGCCAGCGTGCTCGCGTTCGGGCTCATGCCCAACGTCGTGCGGGTAACCCGCGCCGCCGTCCTCGAGACGAAGGCGACCGACTACGTGCGCACCGCCCGCTCCAAGGGGCTGCGCGACGGACAGGTCCTGCGCAAGCACATGCTGCGCAACGCCTTCGTGCCCATCGTCGCCATGCTCGGGCTCATCACCACGGTCCTGTTCTCGGGCTCGGTCGTGATCGAGAGCGTCTTCGGGTACGCCGGCATCGGCAGGCTGGCCATCGAGGCCGCCAACGGCCGCGACTACCCCGTGATCCTGGGCGTGACGATGCTCGCAGGCACCGTCGTGGTGGTCGTGAACCTCGTCGTCGACATGCTCTACGCGGTCATAGACCCGAGGATCCGCCATGGCTGACGTCGTCGTGCCCTCACGTCCGGCGGCGCCCAAGCGCCGGGGCCGCGTTCTCGCGAAGGCGCTGAGGCAGCCACTCGGGCTGATCGCCTTCACCGTGCTCCTCCTGCTGGTCCTCCTCGTCGTCTTCGGTCCGGCGTTCCTCCCGCACTCGCCCACGCGCACGGCCCCACTCCAGACGCTCCAGCCTCCGTCCGCCGAGCACTGGCTCGGCACCGACGAGCTCGGCCGCGACGTCTTCGCGCGGATCGTCCACGGCGGGCGCGTCTCGCTCTCCGTCGGGCTCTTCTCGATGCTCGTCGGCCTGTTCCTCGGCATCGCCATCGGCGGCAGCGCCGGATACTTCGGCGGGCGCACCGAGAGCGTCCTGATGCGGATCGTCGACACGTTCATGGCGATCCCCGCGTTCTTCCTGATCCTCGTCATCGTCACGAGCTTCGGCAACCACCCGGTGATGATCGTGTTCACCGTGGGGCTCGGCTTCTGGGCGCAGATGGCGAGGAGCGTGCACGCCGAGTTCAAGCGCTTCCGCTTCGCCGAGTTCGTAGAGGCGTCGCGCGCCCTCGGCAGCCACCACCTCCGGCTGATGCTGCGGCACATCCTGCCGCAGGTCATGCCGCAGGCGACCGTGCTCGCGACGCTCGGCGTGGGTTGGGCCATCCTCACGGAGGCCGGCCTCTCGTACCTCGGCCTCGGCATCCAGCCGCCCCTCGCATCGTGGGGCAACATGCTCCAGAACGCCCAGGCCTACCTCTTCCGCGCGCCGATCCTCGCGGTCTGGCCCGGCCTCTTCATCGCCGTCACCGTCCTGTCCTTCAACGTGCTCGGCAACGCCCTGCGCGACATCCTCGACCCGCGCGGCTGAGGCCGCTGAACGGAGACCCATGCAACCCAAGAAGTACGACGGTTACCGCGCCTACCAGTACCTCGACCCCGAGGACCTGCCCAGGGTAGAGCTCGTCGACCAGATCGGCCGGGTGCCGAGCAAGGCTCCGGAGACGACCCCCGAGCAGGAGGAGCGCGTCGAGCGCATCTTCGCGGAGAACCTGATCATCTCGCTGCACGACCACTGCTTCGTCTCCCCCAAGGACCTGACGCGCTTCCTCGAGTTCCGCCGCTACGGCCGCGAGTACACCGCCTACGAGGGCATCGCCGCCAGCGGGCTCGACTGCGTGTTCGACGCGATGATGGACGGCACCGCGATGATCACCTCCCGCGCCGGCTGGAAGTGGGAGGACGTCGTCTTCGACATCGGCA
>JBIQIQ010000122.1:0-7355 GCA_044507975.1 Deinococcaceae bacterium | reverse complement strand
GCCGACGTAGATGACGCGTCCGCCAGGGTCGACGTACAGGTAACAGCCGGGCTGCTGGGGCAGCACCGGCAGATCGGTGCGCTTCACCTCAGGATCTTACGTCCCCATCGGCCTAATCCGGGTAGCCGGGGCGGTCGGAGGCGTTGGTGACCAGCCGACCGAGCGTCCGACGCATCTGCTCTATCTCGGCCTCCGGGATGCCCGCCCTGATCTTGGCGTCGAAGGCGCTCGCCGCCCGTCCAAGGCGTTGGGAGAGCGCCCGACCCGCCGGCGTGAGCTCTATCTGCTGGACGCGCCTGTCCTCGGGTGGACGGAAGCGACGGACCAGGCCGGCCTCCTCCATGGCGTGCAGGTGATGCGTGAGCGTGGCGCCCTGGACGCCCACCCTCTCGGCGATCTCGCGCTGCGAGGAGGCCGGCCCGGACCCCAGCGCCAGCAGGATGAACCAGACGGGGCGCGACCCGCCCTCGCGCGCCAGCACCGCGTCGAACTCGCGGTGCAGGACCTGGACGGCGTCCCAGAGGGCCCTGCCGATGGGTGGTCGTCGCCTCGCTGCGGGCATGCTGGAGTATATCCCGGGCTGATTAGCGCTCTAACCATTTGACATCTAACGCTTCGAGGTCTATCTTCTGCGGGTGTCAGCGCGGTCGGCGAAGGGCCCCGACGGCTCGCTGCGAACAGGAGGTCCCCATGAGCACCGAAGCCCTACGCAACACCGTGCCGGACCGGCTCAAGAGAGCCCTCGGCGACCGCGTCGTCCTCGCGGAAGGCCCGGGCTACGACGAAGCCAGAGCCATGGCGCTCGCCGGCTCCGACCCGCGGCCCCTCGCGATCGTGCGACCCACGGACGCGGCCGGCGTCGCGAACGCCGTGAGCGAGCTCGTGGCCGCGGGACTTCCCTTCGCCGTGCGCGGCGGCGGCCACGGCCCCGCCGACCTGGCGGGAGGCGACGGGCAGGTCCTGATCGACACCCGCGGCTTGCGGGGGCTCGACGTCGACGTGCCCGGGCGCGTCGCCACCACCGGCGCCGGGCTCACGACCGGCGAGTACACCGCCGCCGTCGCCGAGCACGGACTCGCGACCGGCTTCGGCGACACGCCCACGGTCGGCGTGGCGGGCCTGACCCTCGGCGGAGGTCACGGCTTCCTCAGCCGCAGGTTCGGGCTCGCCATCGACCAGCTCAGGGGAGCGGAGGTCGTCACGGCCGACGGGAGGGTCCTCTGGGCCGACGCGTCCTCGCACCCCGACCTCTTCTGGGCCCTGCGGGGCGGAGGGGGCAACTTCGGAGTGGTGACGCGCCTGAGCTTCGCCCTGCAGGACGTGAGGGAGGTCTACGGCGGCATCCTCATCCACGCGGCCACGGCCGCGACGCTCCACGACGTCGTCGCCGCGGCGCTGGCGGCGCCCGACGAGCTCTCGACCATCGTCCAGCTGATGGCGGCGCCGCCGGTGCCGTTCCTGCCGCCCGAAGCGCACGGCCGGCCGATCGTGGCCGTGCGCGGCGGCTACGTGGGCGACCCCGAGGCCGGCGCGCCGGCCCTCGCCCCGCTCCGCGCGGCCGGCACGCCGCTCCTCGACGCGATGCGCGTGCTGCCGTACGCCGACATGCTCGAGTCGCCTCCCGGGCCGCCCCTCGCCATGCGGTTCGGCTCCGTGTTCCGCGACACCTGGGACGCCGCGGCGGCCGCGGCGGCCCTGGCGCTGGTGCTCGAACCCGCCGCAGGCGTCAGGGCCGTGCAGCTTCGGCCGCTGGGCGGAGCGATCGGGCGCGTGCCGACCGAGGCGACGGCGTTCGCCCACCGCGGTCGGCTGCTGCTCGCGAACCTGATCGCCGGCCATGCAGGGGCTGAGGACCTGCCGGCGGCACGCGGCTGGATAGGTCGCGCTGCCGCGGCGCTGGGGGAAGGCCCCGCTGCGTTCGTCAGCTTCCTCGACGCGGGCGCCTCCGCCGCCGACGCCTACCCGAACGGAGCCTGGGAGCGCCTGCGCGCCGTCAAGCGGGCCTACGACCCCTTCAACGTCTTCCGCTCCAACCACAACGTGATACCGAGCTGACCCTCTTCGAGGGCGGGCCGCGGCCCTCCCGGAGCCGCGGCCTCGCATCGGGTCCGCTGGCTAGAGGTCGAGCATCAGCTCCTCGGGCGTCTCCAGGAGCTCGATGAGGCGCGTCGTGAACATAGCGGCCGTGGCGCCGTCGATGAGGCGGTGGTCGAACGAGAGGCTGAGGTAGACCATCGTGCGCGCCGCGATCGTGTCGTCCGGCAGTACCACCGGACGCTTCTTGAACGAGTGGACGCCGAGGATCGCGGCCTCGGGCACGTTGATGATCGGGAACGAGAAGAGCCCACCGAGGCTGCCGATGTTCGTGATCGAGAAGGTGCCGCCGCGGACGTCCTCGGACGTCAGCTTGCCGGACCTGGCCGCGGCGGCCAGGCGCTGGACCTCGGCGGCGATCTCGACGACGGTGCGGTGCTCGACGTCCTTGACCACCGGCACGACGAGGCCGTCGTCAACGGCCACGGCCATGCCGAGGTCGTAGTAGCGCTTGACGACGATCTCGCCCTTCTCCTCGTCGAGGCTCGCGTTCAGCGCAGGGAACTCCTTGAGGGCCGCCACGACGGCCTTCATCACGAACGGCAGGTAGGAGAGCTTCACCCCACGGCGCTCGGCCGCCGGCTTGAGGCGCTCCCGCATGGCGACGAGGCTGCTTACGTCGGCCTCGTCGACGTGCAGGGTGCGCACCGTCTGAAGGTGCGAGGCGACCATCTGCTGCGAGATCAGGCGGCGCAGGCCGCGGACGGGGATGCGCTCCTCCAGCTCGGCCGCGGAGCGCGGCGCGGCGTACGCGGGTGCCCCTGGAGCCGGCGCGGCGACCGCGCCGCCCGTATGGGCGCGCACGTCGTCGACCCGCACCCGGCCGTTCGGCCCGCTGCCGGCGACCTCCTCGATGTCGACGCCCAGCTCTCGGGCGAGCTTCCGCGCGGCCGGCACGGCCAGCACGCGGCCGTACGGACCCTTGACCGACGCCGCGCCCGCCGCAGGGCTCGGGGCCGAAGCGGCAGGCCGCGCCGCCGGCGCGGGAGGCGCCACGGCCGCCGCGCCGCCTCCGGCGCGCTGGAAGGAGACCTTGTGCACGGGCTCGTCGCCGCGCGGGTCACCCGGCTTGAACAGGCTCAGCTCGTCGCCGCGGTCCTCCGCGGCGCTCATGCCGCCCTCCACGATCGAGCGCTCCTCCTCGCCGTGGCCGGGCACAGGCGTGGAGGCCGGCGCTCCGGCCCCCGCCTCGTCGATGAGCGCTATGGCCTGATGCACCTGCACGACGTCACCCTCGGCGGCGAGGTGCTTGGTGACCGTGCCGGCGTAGGGGCTGGGGAGCTCGACGGTGACCTTGTCCGTCATCACCTCGACGACGGGCTGGTCCTGGGCGACCGCGCCGCCCTCGGGCACCAACCACTTGACGATCTCGCCCTCGACGACCGACTCGGCCAGCTCGGGCAGCAACAGCTCACGCGGCACTTCGGGCAGACCTCCTCGGGTCAGTAGGACAGGGCCCGCTCGACCGCTCTCAGGATGCGGTTCGGGCTGGGCAGGTACTCGCGGTCCTGGGCGTAGGGGTAGGGCGTGTCGAAGCCCGTGACCCGCAGCGGCGGCGCGAGGAGGCTGTCCATGACCTCCTCGACGATCGTCGCCGAGACCTCGCTGACGAAGCCGGCGGTGCGCGGCGACTCGCTGACGAGCACCACCCGCCCGACGCGAGCGGCGGCCTCGAGCACGGCGTTCTCGTCCCATGGCTGCAGGGAGCGGAGGTCTAGGACGTGCGCGCCGATGCCCTGCTCGCCGAGGGCGTCGGCGGCCTTGAGCGTCTCGGCCATGCTGCCCCCGTAGCTGACGAGCACCACGTCGTCGCCCTCGCGCCGGACGGCCGACCTGCCGATGTCCACGACGTGGTCTCCCCCCGGGACCTCCTCCTTGACCGCGCGGTAGAGGCGCTTGGGCTCCAGCACGACGACGGGGTCGTCGTCCCGGACGGCCGCCCGGAGCAGACCGGCCGCGTCCGACGGCGTGGACGGGTAGACGACCTTGAGGCCGGCGGTGTGGACGAAGTGGGTGTCGGGGTTCTGGGAGTGGTGGTGGCCGCCGCGGACTCCCCCGCCGGCCGGCATGCGCACGACCATGGGGGCGGTGAACGCCCCGCCGGAGCGGTAGCGGATCTTGGCGACCTGCGAGACGAGCTGATCGAAGCCCGGGAACACGTAGTCGGCGAACTGGATCTCGGCGATCGGCCGCATGCCGTAGACCGCCATGCCCAGGGCAGCGCCGATGATGGCGGCCTCGGACAGCGGCGAGTCGATGACGCGGTCGGGACCGTACTTCTCGAAGAGCCTGTCGGTGGCCAGGAACACGCCGCCGCGCTTGCCGACGTCCTCGCCGATGATGACGACGCGCTCGTCGCGCGCCATCTCGCCGTCCAGGGTCGTGGCGATGGCCTGAGCCATCGTCTGCTGGCCAGCCGCTCGCGGCGACTCGGCGACCTCGGCGCTCGCCATCACAGCTCCCGCCTCTGCCTCGCGAGACGGTCGGGCATCTCGGCGTAGACGTCCTCGAACATCCACTCCACGGGCACCGGCCCGGCCTCCTCCGCCTGCGCCAGAGCGTCCTTGATCTGCCCGTCGAGCTCGGCCCTGGCCTGCTCCTCGGCAGCGTCGTCCCACAGGCCCTCGCGCTCGAGGAAGCGGCGGTAGCGCGCCAACGGATCGCGCCTGCGCCAGGCCTCGACCTCCTGACGCGGGCGGTAGCGCCCGTCATCGTCGGCCGAGGAGTGGCCGCCGTAGCGGTACACGACGTATTCGATCAGCGACGGACCGACGCCCTGGCGGGCACGCTCGACCGCCTCGCGCGAGGCGAAGTACGACGCGAGGACGTCCATGCCGTCGACCAGGTAGCCGGGCATACCGTAGGCGTGAGCCTTGACCGCGATGTTGTCGGACCCGGTCTGCTTCTTGAGGTCGACGCTGATGGCGTAGCCGTTGTTCTGGCAGGCGAAGACGATCGGCGCGCCCTGCGCGCCGGCGAGGTTGACGCCGGCGTGCCAGTCGCCCTCGCTGGTGGCGCCGTCGCCGAACGTGCAGACGGTCACCTCGGAGCGATCGGCGAGCTTCATCGCCAGCGCGGTTCCGACGGCCGGCGGCACGTGCGACGCGATCGGCGACGCGACCGTGAACACGTTGAGGTCGGCCGAGCCCGGGTGGTAGGGCATCTGACGGGCGCGCGCGGGGTCGGCCCTGGTGCCGAGCACCTGGCCGAGGAACTCGCGCAGCGGCACGCCGAGCGCCAGCACCAGCGAGACGTCGCGGTAGTACGGGAAGAGCCAGTCGTGGCCGCGCCGCAGCGCGTGCGCCAGGCCCACCTGCGCGGCCTCGTGGCCGGCGCTGGGGGCGACGAAGCTCGTCTTGCCCTGACGTTGGAGGCGGCTCAACCGTTCGTCGATGAGCCGCCCCATGAGCATGTCGAGGTAGAAGCCACGTAGCTTGCCCGGCTCCAGGTCGAGCTCGAACGGCCCGACCCACTCGCCGCCCTCACCGATCAGCCGTATCGGTTCCTGGGTGAAGGGCTCGAAAGCCTGCCCCTGAAGGATCATGCGTCGCTCCCTACTGACCCCGGCGCCCAACGCGCCTCGGGCCGAATGGCGTAGGCGACGAACCGGCGGCCGCGGGCCGCGCGGTCACGGACGTTCATTGCTCCGACGATACCACCGGGCCATGAAGGCGTTCCGTAACGGAGCCGGCATGTGGGGCGCACTGCTGCCGCCCCAGGACGGGCTTATCCTGGAGCGGATGGAGCGGGCCGCCGGCTCTCCGACCCTACCTGCCCTGCCGCGCGCGCTGGCCTTGTGGGCCGCCGCTCTGCCGCCTTCGGCGCTCGCCGCCCTGACCCTCGTGGCCTGCCTCGCCCTCGCGGTGCTGGCGCGACTGCTCGGAAGCTCGGCATGGCTGTGGGTCACGCTGGCTGGCGGGGCCTTCCTCGTCGCCTACGGCCGCTTCGGCACGCGGGCCGTACTGCTGCTCGGAGCCGCGTTGGCGGGGTCGGGTGTCGGCATCCTCTTCGAGGCCGTCGCCGGCTGGGACGGGGCCTTCCTCCTCAGCCTGGGAGCTGCTCTGTGCATGGCGGACGCGCTCGACCCGCCGCCCGGGCACGTCGTCCTGGTCGCGGGCGGGGTGCTCGCGGCCATCGGCCTCGGCGTGAGCCTGGCGGCGTCCGACCTCGCCACGGGCATGCTGCTCGCCGCCGTGGCGGCGGCGGGGTTGGCCGTCTTCGGCCCGCGGAGGCGCGACAGGCGCGGATAGCTGTGCCCGTCGGCGCCCGCGGGGACAGGGGCGCACAGCGGCCTTCCCTTACACTGCCGGAGCGCAAGGCACGCGTCGCCTACTTCAGGAAACGAGGCACGATGGAACAGACGATCTACCGCGGGTTGGACGGTGTCAACATCGACACCAGTTCGATCTGCTTCATCGACGGCAACGCGGGGGAGCTCATCTACCGCGGCTACGACATCCGCGAGCTGGCGAACAAGGCGAGCTTCGAGGAGGTCGTGCACCTCCTCTGGGAGGGCGAGCTGCCCACGGCCGGCGAGCTGGAAGCCTTGAGCGACGAGCTCAAGCAGGCGTTCACCCTGCCCCCCGAGGTGGTAGACCTGCTCCGCGCCATGCCCCGGGACGTCGACCCTATGCACGCCGTCACGGCCGCCGTCGCCCTGCTCGGCGCGCTCGACCCCAAGGCGGACGGCGTCGATCTCGACAACGTCAAGCGCATCGGCAAGCTCCTCCTGGCGCAGTTTCCGACGATCGTCGCCGGCATCCAGCGCATCAAGCAAGGGCGCGAGCCGCTTGAGCCGCACCCCGACCTCGGCGTCGCCGGCAACTTCCTCTACATGCTCTCGGGCGAGGAGCCGACCGAGGCGGCCACCAACGTGATGGACGTCGCCCTGGTGCTCCACGCCGAGCACGGCTCGAACGCGAGCACGTTCGTGGCGCGCGCGACGGCGAGCACGCTCACCGACACCTACAGCGCGATCACCGCCGCCACCGGCGCGCTCAAGGGCCCGCTGCACGGCGGTGCCAACGAGGCCGTCATGGAGGCGCTGGAGAAGATCGGCAGCGTCGAGGGCGTGGAGGGTTACGTGCTGGACGTGCTGTCCCGGCCCGGCGGGCGCGTCATGGGCTTCGGCCACCGCGTCTACCGGGTGCTCGACCCACGCGCCACCGTCCTCAAGGAGGTCAGCGCGCGGCTGGCCGAGGAGTCTGGCGACAGCAAGTGGTTCGAGATGAGCCTCGAGATGGAGCGCGTCATGGAGCGCG
>JBIQIQ010000121.1:0-7390 GCA_044507975.1 Deinococcaceae bacterium | reverse complement strand
CCCAACGACTTCCAGACCTCGGTGTCAGGCGGGCTCTCTGCCGTCGCGCTCGGCGCCGCCACAGCCCCGGCCGAGCGCGCCCTCGACCTCAACGACCCCGGCTTCTCGACGCCCACCAACTTCCCTCGCGCAGTGGCGGCAGCGCCGGGGGACGAGGCGCTGTACGTAGCGTTGTCCGGCAGCGCCGCCGTGATGGGAATCGACGTGAC
The DNA here is from genome assembly GCA_044507975.1 of Deinococcaceae bacterium. Taxonomy (GTDB): domain Bacteria; phylum Deinococcota; class Deinococci; order Deinococcales; family Trueperaceae; genus DASRWD01. Next base: position 7,181 of record JBIQIQ010000121.1, on the reverse strand, counting down.
CGACCCGGCGGCGCCACAGCTGCTCGGCTTCTGGCCGACGGGCCTCAACCCTCGCGGGATCGTGGTCTCGGCGGACGGCAGGACGGGCTTCGTGATGAACCACCTGTCGCGCGACGTGAGCGTCCTCGACCTCGACGACGCCTCCCTGCGCCGGGAGGTCGCCAGGGTGACGGTCGCGCCCGAGACCCTCACCCCCGAGACGATCCGCGGCAAGGTCCTGTTCAACGACGCCAAGGACCCGCGCCTGTCGCGGAACGGCTGGATGTCGTGCGCCAGCTGCCACCTCGACGGCGGCGGCGACGGCACCAGCTGGCCCCGCGAGGAGGGCGTGCGCCAGACGATGCCGCTGTGGGCGCTCGCCGGCACGGCGCCGTTCCACGCGGCCGCCACGCGCGACGAGCTCCAGGACTTCGAGGTCGACATCGAGCGGTTCATGGCCGGCGTGGGGCTCGCTCCCGGGCCGGCCGGCAGCCTGCTGGGCGCGCCCAGCGCCGGTCTCTCACCGGACCTCGACGCGCTCGCGGCGTTCGTACTGCACGGGATGCGCGTGCCGGCGGCGCCGACCGCCGACCCACAGGCCGTCGAGCGGGGCCGGGCCCTGTTCGCCTCTCGCTCGTGCTCCTCCTGCCACGCGGGGCCGGCCTGGACGATCAGCAGCCTGCCCGGGCCCGTCGGGACCCTGGCGCCGGGCGGAGAGGACGTCGTGCTGGGGTCGGTCCACGACGTCGGAACGTTCGACCCGGCGCGCGACGTGACGGGCGAGCACGGCTTCGACGTGCCCACCCTGCTCGGCATCGCTCACACCGCTCCCTACTTCCACGACGGGTCGGCCGCGACGTTGGGAGAGGTCCTGGCTCACCCGGGTCACTCCGGCGGCCCCTTTTCCGAGGACGAGGAGCGCGACCTCGTCGCGTTCCTGCGCTCGATCGACGCCGCCACCGAGCCGTTCGACCTGCCCTGAGGACGTAGCCGGCCGAAGCGCGCCGCTCGGGAGCGGCCGCGGGTTAACTTGTCGTGGTGACCAGCCGGATGAGCCGTGTCTCGCGCGTGTTCCACGGGTGGTGGATCGTCGCCGGCTCGATGGTCATGCAGGGCCTGCAATCGCTGCTCTTCTTCCAGTCGTTCGGCGTCTACGCGCCGTTCTGGATGGCCGAGTTCGGCTGGAGCAGGACGACGATCTCGCTCATCCACTCCCTGCACCGCACCGAGAGCGGGCTGCTCGGCCCCCTGCACGGTTGGCTGATCCAACGCTACTCCCCACAGCGCGTCGTCATCGGCGGCATGGCGCTGCTCGGCGCCGGGTTCGTGGCGCTCGGGTTCGTCCAGGAGTTCGCTCAGTTCATCGCCGTCTTCCTCGTGATGGCCATCGGCTCGAGCCTCAGCGGGTTCATGTCGTTGATGACGCTGATCGTCAACTGGTTCGAGCGCTACCGCTCGCGCGCCATGGCGCTGGTGGGCCTGGGAATGAGCGTCGGCGGGCTGCTCGTGCCCGTGCTGGCATGGCTGCTCGTCAGCTACGGCTGGCGCCCCGTGGCGATCGGCTCGGGCGTGCTCTACCTCGTGCTCGCCTGGCCTTTGGGGCGGATCATGATCAGCGAGCCGGAGCCGCTCGGCCTGCGGCCCGACGGGGCGCCAGCCCCCCGCGAGGACGGCGGCGGCGCCGCGGCCGCCCCGCCGCCCGTCGAGGAGGCGGCCCTCAGCGCCGGCCGCGCCCTGCGCACTCGAGAGTTCTGGCTCATCTCGATCGGCCACTCGAACGCCCTGGCCATCGTCGGCGCCGTGTCCGTGCACTTCGTGATCTACGTGCGCGACACGCTCGGCCTGGGCGTCACGACGGCCGCCGCGATGCTCACGCTCGTCACCGTCTGCCAGATGGCCGGCCAGGCGGCCGGCGGCTTCCTCGGCGACCGCTACGACAAGCGTTGGCTGGCCGCCGGCGGGATGGTGATGCACGCGGCCGCCATGGCGATCCTGATCTGGGCGGGCTCTACCGTCACCGTCGTGGCGGCGGCCGTGCTCCACGGCTTCGCCTGGGGGCTGCGGGGACCGCTGATGAGCGCGATGCGCGCCGACTACTTCGGCCGCAAGTCGTTCGCGATGGTGATGGGCTACTCCTCGCTGATCATCATGTTCGGGTCCGTCCTCGGCCCCCTTCTGATCGGGATCATCGCGGACACGACTGGCGCCTATGGCCTGGCGTTCGGGGCCTTGGCGGTCGTCGGGGTGCTGGGTGTGGCGGCGTTCTTGGCTCTGCCGCGCCCGGACCGCCTGCGGGCGGCCGGTGGAGAGCGTGGCTGAGGCGGTACGCCCGTTCTGCGGGCGCGAGGCGCACCTCGACGCTCTGCGGCAGGCCTGGAGCGAGGTGGCAGCCGGGGCCGGCCCCCGCACGCTGGTGCTGCTGGGCGAGTCCGGCCTCGGCAAGACACGCCTCGTGCAGGAGTTCTACGCCTGGCTGGTGGCTTCCGAGCAAGGCGCCGGAGCGGCCGGGTACTGGCCTGCCGACCTGGCGCAGGACGGCAACAACCTCTACGTGAACCCGCCCGAGTCGAGCTGGGACGCCGGCGCGCCCCTGCCGTTCCTGTGGTGGGGGATCCGACTCACCGACCCCAGGGACCACAACCAGGTGGTCACGGGCGCGCTGGCCAGCCACGTCATGCCGTACCTCACCCCCCACCTGGAGCCGCTGGCCCGCGAGCGCCGGCGCCGACAGCGCCTGCTCGAGGTGGCGAAGGTGGGCGGCAACGTCGCGCTGGACGCGGCGCTCGACCTGGTCCCGGTCCTCGGGCTCCTCAAGAAGGTCGGCGAGGTCGGCTTCGAGCTCAAGGGCATCCACGACGCCTGGCGCAAGGACCGGCAGACCCTGACGGCGCAGGAGCTCGCCTCCGAGCAGCGCACGTCGCTGGTCGACGAGGTCATCGCCGACCTGGGCAAGCTGTTCTCCGGGCAGGGCGCCGACCCCGTCCCGGCCGTGATCGTCGTCGACGACGCGCAGTTCAGCGCCTCCGACGCCGGCATGGTCGCGTTCTGCTCCGCGCTGATCGAGGCGATGACGAGCGGACGGTGGCCCGTCCTGCTGCTCGTGACCCACTGGCAGCGGGAGTGGGCGCTCCAGGTGGAGGAAGGGAGCGCGACGATCGCGTCCCTGCTCGAGGCAGCCAGGTCACGACATGGCAACGTCGACCTGGTGCCGCTCGGCCCCGTCGACGACCTCGCGCCGCTGCTCGCCGCCGAGCTACCCGGCCTGGAACCGCAGCAGGCCAGCGCCATCCTCGAGCGCGTCGGGGGCAACCCGCGCTTCCTCGACGAGGTCCTGAGGCTGGTCGAGCTGGGTGGCAGGGGGCTGTTCGTGGGGCGTGACCCCACCGGCGCGCTCACCGCGGCCGGCCTGGAGGAGCTGCTGGCCGCCAGCGTGGGGCTCCACGAGCTGGTCCGCAACCGCCTGATCCAGAGCCCGGATGAGGTGCAGAAGGCCGTGGTGATCGCAGGCCTGCAGGGCGCGGAGTTCCTGGGCGAGATGGTCACCCGGACCGCGGCCGCCCTCAGCGAGGACGTGGAGGAGCTGGGAGCGGCGGTCGACCGCGCCGAATCTCACCACGCCTACTTCGCCTCGACGTTCCCGGGCTTCGCGGCCTTCGCCCAGCCCATCTACCAGGAGGTGGCGGGCCAACGCCTCCGCTACTGGTACGACCCGGACGAGGCCAGGCTGGCGGTCGAGGAGGCCGTGCGCGCTGGTATGCGCTCGGCGAGGGAGATGCGCGACCCCCGCCACGTCGTCGCCCTCTACGACCAGGCGGCGCGGCTGTTCGAGGGCTCGGAGGAGGTTCCGGACCGCCTCCTCGCGGCACACGCGCTCTACTGGCTGTGCGAGTGGGCTCACCGTCGGCGCGAGGTCCACGCGATGCGGGCCCTGGCGCTGAGGCTGGCCGCGTTGCTGGACTCCGTCGACGACGACGACCTGGAAGACGGTCTGGAGGACGGCCCGGAGGACGGCCCGGCGATGCTGCGCTCCACGGCGCTGTGGCTCTCCCAGTTCGGGGCGGCCGAGACGAGGCTGGCCCTGCTGGAGCGCGCGGAGCGCCTGGCCGGGCGCGAAAGCCAGCTCTCGCAAGAAGGCGGCGCCGCGCGGCACGCGCGAGCCGTCGCCGACCTCGCCGCGCTCCTCCAGGAGCTCGGGGACAGGCGGGGAGCGGGCGCGGCCTGGGACCGCGCCGCCGAGGCGGCGTCGGACCTCGGCGCGACGGGCGACGACCCGTTCGCCCTCGAGGCGGGCGCTCTGGTGCACGCCGGCCGCGCGTACTGGCTGCTGGACGAGGGCCATCTCGAGGCCGCCGAGAAGACGTTCGCTCACTGCCTGCAACTGCTCGACCGCCTCCCGGTGCTCGACCCCGACGGCCGCGACAGGTACAGGTCGCGCGAGCTGACCTGCCGGATCGGGCTGGCCGGCTGCGCCATGGTCGGCGGGGACTACGCGCGGGCCCAGGACGAGCTGCGCGTCGCCGTCGGCGTCGCGCGTGGGCACGCTGCCGCGGCGCCGGGGCCAGAGTCGGAAAGCCAGCTGGCGGCCGTCCTCCACCGGCTGTCGCAGGCGATCCTGCTCGAAGGGGGAGGCCCCGACCCCGAGGCCGCGAGGTGCATGCGCGAGGCGCTGGCCCTGGCCAGGAGCAACTCCGAGCGGCTGCCCGGCGTCGTCTGGACGAGGAGCGAGCTGGCGACGCTCCTCGAGGCCTCGCGGGTCCACGACATGTCCGAGCCTGACGGACCCGACCTCGCCTGGGCGCACGTGCGCGAGGCGCTGTCGCTGCGGCGGGAGGTCGCCGATGCGGGCGGCCACGGCCTGGCGCGGTGGGACCTCGCCAGGTGCCTCCTGAGCGTCGCCGACGTCGCCTACGCGCGTGGCGACCTCGAGGCCGCCAGCTCGCACGCCGAGGAGGGTCTGGCCCTCACGCGGGCCGAGGCCGACAACGTCGGCGAGGCCGCCGGCGCCATGGCCGTCATGTCCGCGATCGCGCTCGCCGCGCTGACCCGCGTCGCGCTGGACGACCTGGCCGGCGCGGGCGACCTGGTCGCCGAGGCCGACCGCCTCTACCCGGTGGCGGCGGCAGCGTCGCCGAGCATGGCGGCGGCGCTGATGGGGCGGGTCGAGGGCGCGCGGGCGGCGCTGCAAGAGCGGCTGCAGGGCTCGGGCGAGGCGCATGCACCGCAGTAGGTGGCGGCCCGCCACCGGACTACCGGCCCTGGGCCGGGCGCTCGCGCCCCACTAGGCTCGGGACGTGGGTACCGACCTCGCCATCGTCCTCGTCATCCTCGTCGGAGCCCTGGTCCTGTTCGTCTCGGACCGCGTGCGGCTCGACCTCGTCGCGCTGCTGGTCGTGGTTTCGCTCACGCTGAGCGGCGTCCTCACGCCTCAGCAGGCGCTGGCGGGTTTCGGCGACCCCTTGGTGGTGATGATCGCGGCGCTGTTCGTCGTCTCCGGGGCTCTGGTCGACACGGGTCTCGCCGCCAGCGTGGGCGCCTGGATCGCCCGGGTGGCCGGCGCCGGCGAGAACCGACTGACGGCCGCCCTGATGCTCGCCACGGCCGCGCTCTCGGCGTTCATGAGCTCGACGGGCACGGTCGCGATCATGCTGCCGATCGCCATGCGGCTCGCCTGGCGCAACGGCCTCAGCCCGAGCCGCCTGCTCGCGCCGGTGGCGTTCGCCGCCCTCATGGGCGGCACCCTCACGGTCATCGCGACGCCGCCGAACCTGGTGGCGTCGCAGGCGCTGGCGGAGGCGGGCTACGGCCCGCTCGGCTTCTTCGCGCTCGCGCCGGTGGGCGTGGTGCTGGTGCTCGTCGCGACCCTCTTCATGCTCACGGTCGGGAAGCGGCTCCTGCCCGCCCGTGCTCCCGTGCGGCCCGACGGCGACGCCTCCGGCGTCACCGACCTCGGGGAGTTCGCGTCTCGTTCCGGCGTCACGGGCGACCTGCGGCGCTTCGTCGTGCCGGCAGGTTCGCCGCTCGTCGGCGAGACCCTCGGCGACCTGCGTTGGCCGGAGCGCTTCGGGGTCAGGGTCGTGGCGATCGACGCCGACCCGCAGGCCGTGAGGCGGGGCCTGCGCTCGCGCCGCGACCTCGGCGTATCTAAGCGGATCGGGCCCTTCACGCTCCTCGAGGCCGGCGACAGGGTGCTCGTGCAGGGCACGGCGGAGGGGGCGAGCAGGCTCGGCGGCGAGGTCGGTCTGGCCATCGAGGCCGTGGTGCCGGGGTCCGGGCAGGTCGTGCCCTCGAACCTCGTGTTCGCCGAGCTCCTGGTGACGCCACGCTCGAGCTGGCAGGACAAGACCCTGACCGAGCTGCGCTTCCGCGATCGCTACCGCTTGGTCGTGCTGGCCGTGCAGCGCGGCAGCGAGCGCCTCACCGGCGACCTCTCCCAGGTGCGCCTGCGCTTCGGGGACGTGCTGGTCGTGCGCGGCTTCCCGGCCGCGATCGACCTGATGCGCCGCGAGCGCGCGGACGCCGTCCTGCTCAGCGAGGCCCACGGCGGTGACCTCCCGGCGCCCAACGCCGCCCGTGCTCCGCTCGCCGCCGCGATCGTGGCCGCGATGTTGGCAGCGATGTCGCTCACCCCACTGCCTCTGGTGATGGTCGTCCTGGTCGCGGTGGTGGCGCTGGTGGTGACCGGCTGCATCGGTCCGGAGGCCGCCTACCGCAGCGTGCAGTGGCCCTCCGTGATCCTGATCGCGGCGATGCTGCCCCTCGCCACGGCGCTCACCGAGACCGGCGGGGTCGACCTCGCCGCACGTGCCCTGACGGCTTCGCTGGGCGGTGCCGGACCTCTCGCCCTGTTGGCCGTGGTCTACCTGCTCACGGTCGTCGTCACGCAGTTCCTTACGAACACGACGTCCGCCGTCCTGATGGCGCCGATCGCGCTGCAGGCAGCTCTGGCGCTGGGCGTGTCGCCCGCGCCGCTGCTGGTCGCGGTCGCCCTCGGGGCCTCGTGCACGTTCATCAACCCGGTGTCGTCGCCGGTCACGACGCTGGTGCTCGGCCCCGGCCACTACCGGTTCAGCGACCTGCCGCGCGTGGGCGTGCCGCTGCAGGTCGTGATCACGGTCGTAGTGCTGGTGCTCGTGCCGCTGGTGTTCCCGCTAGGCGCCGAGGGTGCGTCTGGCGGCCTCGAGCGCAGGGTCGCTGCCGCTCCT
>JBIQIQ010000010.1:2265-39761 GCA_044507975.1 Deinococcaceae bacterium | reverse complement strand
GCCAGGAGCTCGTCGGGGTGATGAACCCGTCCGGCAAGCCGATCCACATCAGCACGCCGGAGGAGCGCACCAAGGTGCCGCAGCTCGCCGACTTCTACGTCGACCTCGGCCTCGACGCCGACGACGTCAAGGCGAAGGTGCGCGTCGGCGACATGGTCACCCTGCGCCAGGAGTTCCACGACCTCGGCAAGGTCGTCACGGGCAAGGCGCTCGACGACCGCGCCGGCTGCTGGGTCGCCATCGAGACCCTCAAGCGCCTGAAGGAGCCGGCCTTCGAGGTGCACGTCGTCTTCACCACCCAGGAGGAGGTCGGCCTGCGCGGGGCGCTCACGGGCGCGTTCCGCGTCGAGCCCCACGTCGGCATCGCGCTCGACACGACCCTCGCCGTCGACACGCCCGGGTCGCAGGACTACCTGCGCGTCACCGAGATGGGCAAGGGCGTCGGCATCAAGGTGATGGACTCGAGCACGATCTCCACCCGCTGGCTCCTCGACGAGTTCATCGCCCTCGCCGAGAAGCGCGGCATCGAGCACCAGCTGGAGGTGCTGCCGCTGGGGGGCACCGACGCCGGGGCCATCCAGCGCTCGCGGCTCGGCGTGCCGAGCATCACGCTCTCGACCCCGTCGCGCTACGTGCACACCGTGACGGAGATGGTCTCGAAGTCCGACCTCGAGGCCGAGGTGGCCCTCCTGACGGCTTTCCTGGAGGAAGGGACTGCTAGACTCGCCGCGTGAAGGTCGGCCTGATCAGCGACGTGCACGCGAACGTGCTGGCGCTCGAGGCCGTGATCGAGCAGCTCAAGTTGAGGGGCGCCGACAGCGTGCTCTGCCTCGGCGACCTGATCGGTTACGGGCCTTCCCCCAACGAGACGATCGACCTCGTCAGACGCGAGGGCATCGTCTGCACCCTGGGGGCGGCCGACGAGCGACTAGCGTTCCCGTTCGCACGTCGCAAGGCCGTACGGCGTGGCGTGGCCGACGAGACGATCGAGTGGACGAAGGGCGTCATCGAGGAGCGCCACCTCGCGTTCCTGCGCTCGCTCCCGGTGCAGCGCCGGGTCGAGACGCCCTTCGGGTGGCTGCGCTTCTTCCACGGCTCCTTCGACGCGCCCAGCGAGCGCGTGAACCTCGACCGTGACCCTTTCACCCTGACGCGCATGCTCAAGAACCACAAGGCCAAGATCCTCGCGGCCGGCTCGACCCACGTGCCGTTCTACCGCCACATCCCCGACGTCGGCTGGGTCGTGAACCCGGGCTCGGTCGGTCTGTCGCTCAACGGTGAGCCCGGCGCCGACTACGCCCTGCTCGACATCGACGAGCAGGGCGTCCGGGTGGAGATGGACAAGGTCGAGTACGACTTCGCGGCGGTGGCCTTCGACATCGTCGCGTGGGGCCTGCCCCCCATGGTGGCCGAGGCGATCCAGATGGGCCGCCTGCCCGAGAAGCTGCGCGACAGCGACTACTAGGGACCGCCGCAGTAATTGCGCCTCCGGCGCGGGGCACTACTCCGCGGGACCCTCTTCGAGTATCCCGCTATCGGGATGATGGAGATCCGGACCGAAGCCTTGACCTCCCCGCGCCCGACGCACGAGCGCGCCGGACGGGCCCACCGACGACTATCTCGCTACCGGGATACTCGAAGAGGGTGCCGCGGAGAGATGCGCCTTCCCCCGCTCGAGCCGCTCGAGTCCACTGAGCCCTCAGGCCAAGCGCAATCCCATCGCCAACGCCTCGCCGCCGCCGATGCAGATGCTCGCTACGCCGCGCTCCGCGCCGCGCGCTTTCATGGCGGAGAGCAGCGTCACCAGGATGCGCGCGCCGGATGCGCCGATCGGGTGGCCGAGGGCGACCGCTCCGCCGAACACGTTGACGTCGTCGGCGGAGAGACCCAGCTCCTGCATCAGCGCCATGGGCACGACCGAGAACGCCTCGTTCACCTCGTAGGCGCCGACGTCGCCCGCGTTCCAGCCGAGCTTCTCGAGCAAGCCGCGGGTCGCGCCCACGGGGGCGATCGTGAACCACTCGGGCTGCTCGCCGTGGGCCGCGTAGCCCTCGATGGTCGCCAGGACCGGCAGGCCGCGCCGCTCGGCCGCCGCCTCCGAGGCGACGACCAGCACGGCAGCGCCGTCGTTGATCGTGCTGGCGTTGCCGGCCGTGACCGTGCCCTCCTTCTCGAACGCGGGGCGCAACTTGCGCATCTTCTCGAAGTCGACGACGTATGGCCCCTCGTCGCGGTCGACGACCGTGACTTCGCCCCGGCGGCCCGTCACCTCGACGGGCACGATCTCGGCCGCGAACGTTCCGTCCTCCGTGGCGGCCTGAGCGCGCCGGTAGGAGCGCTCGGCGAAGTCGTCCTGGGCCTCGCGGGAGAACGAGTAGCGCGCGGCGCACGCCTCGGCGCACGACCCCATGTGCTTGTCGTTGTAGACGTCCCAGAGGCCGTCGTGCACCAGCGAGTCGACCACCTTGGCGTCGCCGAGCCGCAGGCCTCCGCGCGCTCCGGGCAGGAGGTAGGGGGCGTTGGTCATCGACTCCATGCCGCCCGCCACCACGACCTCGGCGTCCCCGAGACGCACGGCCCTCACCGCCTGCACGACGGCCTCCATCCCGCTGCCGCACATCTTGTTGATGGTGACGCTGGGCGTGGCGACGTCGAGGCCGGCGAAGATCGCTGCCTGCCGCGCGGGCGCCTGGCCCTGACCGGCCTGCAGGACGTTGCCGAGGTAGACCGCGTCGACGTCGGTCGGCCCGAGGCCGGCGCGCTCGAGGGCGCCCTCGATGGCGACCGCGCCGAGCTCCCCCGCTTTCAGGGATGCGAGGCCCCCTTGGAAGCCGCCGGTCGGCGTGCGCGCCGCGGCGGCGATGACAGCTCTCATTCGGTTACCTCCTACGGGCCGCGGCGCGCGGCCAGACCAACAGATGGTAGCCCTCAGCGACGCAGGGTGACGGTCGCCTCCACCCCGCCCCAGGAGACCGTCAAGGGGCGGTAGAGCGAGAACGTGGCGGGCAGCAGGACCACCGCGGCTACCTCGCGCCCGGGACCGACGACGGACGCGTCGCCCCGGTAGACGTGCACGCGGTAGGGCGCTCGCACCGACAGCTCGCGGCCGTCCTGGAAGAAGGAGATGGCGGTGTCGAGCTCGCCTTCCGCCAGCGCGGACGCCAGCAGCAGCAGCGCGTGGTCGGACCCGGCCCGCGCCGCTGCGGCGTCCACGGCGGCGGTCGCCTCCGGGAAGGCGAGCGGCAGCATGTCGAGGTCGACGAGCAGCGCGCTCTGATCACCGACGAAGAAGCGCAGACCGCGAGCCGGGCCCACGTCGGCCAACTCCCAGGCGGCGCTGGGACCGTCTCCCGGCGTGAAGACCGGCGCCGGCAGCGCCACCTCGTAGAGCTCGCCACCGGGGCCGTGGAGCACGGCTCCGTCGGGGCCGTCCTCGGCCGTCAGGCCGAGGAGCTGAACGGCGTCGAGCGGCAGCAGCCACCCGGCGGTCGGGGATCCGCGGAGCACCACCGGGGCGGAGAGCGCCCACTCGCTGGGGCCGCCGTCGCCGGGGCGCTGCAGGAGAGCCTCGGAGGACCCGGAGAAGAAGGTCGCCACACCGGAGGCGCCCCGCCACGTGAGGGCGTCGCCCGCGGACGTCACGACGTCGCCCAGGGCGGCGGCCAGGGCCGCGGCCTCGACGTACGTCGCGCCGCCTACGAGGGCCCCCGGCACCGCGCGCTGGGCGTGGGAGGAGGAACCGGCGACGAGCACCAGCACCGCGGCCAGAACGCGCATCGTGCGGAGGCTATCACGGGGTCGGCAGCGGCTAGAATCGCGTCAGGTCACCGCGCGCGTCCCCGCCGCCTGCACAGGGCCGGCTCGGGCACAGGCGCCTCCCGAGGCAGCCCGCGCGCTGTCCGAGAGGAGCGAGACCTCATCGAGAAGGTTCACGGCAAGACGCAAGGCCTGAAGAACCACCAGCTCAAGAGGCTGTCCAACCTGTACCGGCGACGCGTGCCGCCGGAGTCGGCGGTCACAGCCGACCTGGCGCGCGCCATGGCCGACCTTACTGTCGAGCTCGGGCGCGGCGTGAGCGTCCTGATCGACCGGCGCGGCCGCGTGGTCACGGTCGCGGTCGGCGACGCCGCCGATACGCCCCTGCCGCCCTACTCCGGGGAGGCCGACTCGCGGCTGGCGGGGCTGCGCCTCGCGCACACGCACCTCAAGCCCGGCGGCCTGTCCGGCACCGACCTCACGACGCTGTTCCTCAACCGGCTCGACGCCCTGGTGGCGATCGACGTCGACGCCTCGCGCGACGGCAGCGCGGTGGGCCCGGCCTATCTGGCCACCGTGGCGCCGACCGGGAGCGACGCCGAGGACTGGATCGTCGATGAGCCCGCCACGGTGCGCCAGCTCGAGTCCCAGGACCTCCTGGGGCGGGTACGGGCCCTCGAGGAGGAGCTCGCCCGCCAGGCCGGGGTGCGCGAGGTCGCGCGCAGCAGCGCCGAGCGCGCCGTGCTGGTCGGCCTGGGCCCCGACGATCCGGAGACGGCGTCGCGCATGGCCGAGCTCGCCGAGCTCGTGCGCAGCGCCGGCGCCACCGTCGCAGCCACAGCGCTGCAGCGGCGCCCGAAGCCAGACCACCGCACGGTCGTCGGGGAGGGCAAGCTGCAGGAGGCCGTGTCGCTGGCCTTCCACGAGGACGCCGACCTGCTCGTGTTCGACCGAGAGCTCACGCCGGCGCAGGCCAGGGAGGTCGAGCGCCTCACGAAGCTCAAGGTGCTCGACCGCACGCAGGTGATCCTCGACATCTTCGCCCAGAACGCCCGCGGCCGCGAGGCGCAGGTGCAGGTCGAGCTGGCCCAGCTCAAGTACCAGCTACCGCGCCTGGCCGGCCGCGGCGAGGCCATGAGCCGCCTGGGCGGCGGCATCGGCACCCGCGGGCCCGGCGAGACGAAGCTCGAGGTCGACCGGCGCCGCATCCGCGACCGCATCGCCACGCTCGAGAAGGCGGTCGAGGACATCAGCCGCCGCCGCGCCGAGACGCGCAAGACCCGCACCGCGTCGACCACGCCCGTCGTCGCGCTCGTCGGCTACACGAACGCGGGCAAGTCGACGCTCTTCAACGCGCTCACCAAGTCGCACGCACTCTCGCAGGACAAGCTGTTCGCCACGCTGCGGCCCACGACGCGCGAGGGCTGGCTGCCCGAGCTCGGGCCCTGGGGCGGCAAGGCCGTGTTCACCGACACGGTGGGCTTCATCCGCGACCTGCCGGACGAGCTCGTCGACGCCTTCCGGGCGACCCTCGAGGAGCTGCACCACGCCGACCTGCTGCTCCACGTCGTCGACGGGGCGGCACCTGGCGCGCCCGACCGCGTCGACGCGGTCCAGAGGATCCTCGACGACCTCGACCTCGAGCCGCCGCGCCTCGTCGTGATCAACAAGGCCGACGCCGCCGACCAGAGCAACCTCGCCGGCCTGGAGGAGCGCTACGGCGCGGTGAGCGTGTCGGCCACGGCGGGCGACGGCCTGGAGGCCCTGCGGAGCCAGCTAGCCGAGGTGTTGCCTGCCCCGCAGGCCGTAGTGGCGTGAGGGACGCGCGCGAGAAGGTAGTCTCGGCCATGCCTTCCCGACGCGAGCTGCCGGCGACGTGAACCGTTCGGAGCGGGCGTGAGCGCCCTCGACCTGCGGGCCTTCCTCGAGCTGCTCGAGGCGCGGGGCGAGCTGGTGCGCGTGAGCGAGCCGGTGTCGCCCCACCTGGAGGCCGCGGCCCTCGCAGACCGCGCCGTCAAGGAGGGCGGCCCGGCGCTGCTCTTCGAGAACGTCGTCGGCCACGACATCCCCGTCGCCATGAACCTGTTCGGGACCGCGCGGCGCACGGCCTGGGCGCTCGGCGTCGAGGACCTGAACGAGCTCACTCAGCGCCTGCGCGACCTGCTCGACCTCCGCCTGGGCGGCGGTCTCATGGGCATGATGTCGAACCTGCCGAAGCTGCGCGAGGTGCGCTCCCTGCCGCCCCGCCGGGTGCGCTCGGCGCCCGTGCAGCGTCGGGTGCTCAGGGGCGACGAGGTCGACCTCGGCAAGCTGCCCATCCTGACCACCTGGCCGAAGGACGCCGGGCCGTTCATCACCCTGCCGCTCGTCATCACCCGCGACCCCGTGCACGGCGACGTGAACATGGGCATGTACCGGATGCAGGTCCTGGACTCGCGGACCACCGCCATGCACTGGCAGCGGCACAAGACCGGTGCCCGGCACTTCGAGAGCGCTCGGCAGCTCGGTCAGCGCCTGGAGGTGGCCGTCGCCATCGGCGGCGACCCTGCCCTGACCTACGCGGCCACGGCCCCGATCCCTCCGGTACCAGGCCTCGACGAGCTCGCCCTGACGGGCTTCATCCGTGGGCGCCGCGTGGAGGTGGTCAAGGGCGTCACCGTGGACCTCGACGTGCCCGCCAGCGCCGAGATCGTCCTCGAGGGCTACGTCGACCCCGCCGAGGACCTCGTCAGCGAGGGGCCTTTCGGCGACCACACCGGCTTCTACACGCTGCCCGACCTCTACCCGGCGTTCCACGTCACGGCCATCACGATGCGCGAGGACCCGGTCTACCCCGCCACGATCGTCGGCCCGCCGCCGATGGAGGACGCTTACCTGATCCTCGCGAGCGAGCGCATCTTCCTGGTACCCGCCCAGCTCATCCTCCCCGAGATCCGGGACTACTCGATGCCGCCGGCCGGCATCGCGCACAACCTCGTGAACGTGTCGATCGAGAAGCGCTTCCCGGGCCACGCCTACAAGGTCGCGAACGGCCTGCTGGGCCTGGGTCAGATGATGTTCGCGAAGGTCGTGCTCGTGTCCGACGACCCCGACCTCTCCCCGCAGGACCACCTCGGCTTCTGGCGCGGGGTCCTGGCGCGCGCCGTGCCCGGCCGCGACTCCCAGTTCGCCAAGGGGCCCATCGACGTCCTCGACCACTCGAGCCGCGCCTTCAGCTACGGCAGCAAGCTCATCGTCGACGGCACCCGCAAGCACCCGGAGGAGGGCGGCGACCAGCCGTTCGCGCCCAACCGGGAGCGCGCCAGGGCCGAGCTCCCCAACCACGCCGAGGTCGTCGACCAGCACCAGGTCGCCGGCGGGTTCTGGTTCATCACCACGCGCAAGACGCGGCCTGGCCAGGGCAGGCATCTCGGCGAGTGGGCCGCGCGTCAGCAGGCGGCGAGGGGCGTGCGGCTGGTCGCCGTGGTCGACGAGCGCTGCGACCCGCGGGACTTCGACCAAGTGATCTGGACCCTGCTCAACAACATCGACCCCGAGCGCGACGTGCAGGTCATCGACGACACGTTCGGCTCCGAGCCCCGGTTCGTCATGGACGGCACCCCGAAGCTGCCCGCCGAGGGGTTCGACCGGCCGTGGCCGGAGAAGCTCACGACGAGCGCAGAGGCTCTGGCCCGCGTCGACGAGCTATGGCCGCGGCTACGAAGATGAGCGCCTGAACGAGCACGATCGTCGAGCCGCTGGGCACGTCGAGCTGGAACGAGGCGAAGAGGCCTACGAGGGTCGCCACGACCCCGAGCACGGCCGTGAGCAGCGTCATCTGGGCGAGGGTGCGGGCCAGCAGGCGCGCGGTGGCAGCCGGTATGACCAGGTAGGCCGCCATGAGGATCACCCCGACGACGACGGCGCTGACGGCGATCACGACCGCGGCCAGCAGGTAGAGCAGGAGCTCGAGCCGGGCGGTGTCGACGCCGTCCGAGCGCGCCAGCTCGTCGTCGAACGTCGCGTAGGCCATGCGGCCCCAGGAGAGCGCGGTCGCGGCGAGGGCGAGCAGCGTCACGACGCCGATGAGCGCCAGGTCGACGGCCCGGACGCCGAGGATCGACCCGAACAGCAGGTCCATCAGCGACACGCCGAGGTTGACGTCGGGTGGGATCAGCGAGAAGAACATCACCCCGAGGGCGACCGTGACGGCGAACGAGATGCCGATGGCCGTGTCGCTCGAGAGGTCGGTGCGCCGCCGCAGCAGGTAGATAGCCCACGCGGCCAGCAGGCTGAACGGCACCGCGATCCAGATCGGGTCGCGCAGCAGGGCCAGACCCGAGCCCACGAGGCCGGTGGCCACGACGGTGAACGCGCCGATGCCCATGCCGCCGAAGGCCGCGTGGGCGAGGCCGTCGCCGAGGAAGCTCAGGCGCCTCTGCACGACGAAGACGCCGAGCATCCCGGTGGCCACGGCGATGAGAACGCCGGCAACGAGGGCGCGCTGCATGAAGGGCAGCGAGATGGCGTCGGCGAGCGTCACGGCATCACCGGGTGATCGTGGAGGCGGTGGCCGAACGCCTGCTTGAGGCGCTCCCCCTCGAGCACCTCGTCCGGCGGGCCATAGGCCATCGATCGCCGGTTCAGGACGAGGACGCTGTCGGCATGGAAGCGGGCTGCCGCCAGGTCGTGCGTGATCATCACGATGGTCGCAGGTACTCCGCCGGCGGCCGTCTCGGCCCGGTAGGCCTCGAGCAGGTCGTAGAGGTCGTGCTCGGCGAGGAAGTCGACCCCGGTGGCGGGCTCGTCGAGCAGCACGAGCTCCGGGCGCCTCACCAGGGCGCGCGCCAGGAAAGCGCGTTGCAGCTCGCCGCCCGAGAGGCGCGCCAGCTGCCGGTCGGCCAGCGGGGTCGCTCCCACGCGCTCCAGCGCTCTCAGCCCCTTCTCCCTCTCCTGGCGCGTGACCCTGGCCGGCCACGACCGTCGCAGGCCCGTGGTCACCAGTTCGAGCGCCGTGGCGGGGAACGTGCGGTCGAACGTCTTGAGCTGCGGCACGTAGCCGATGAGCTCGGGGTGCGCGCCGGCGCGGTCGCCGAACAGGGCGGCGTGCCCCGTCAGCGGCCGCACGAGGCCCATCGCCACCTTGATGAGCGTCGACTTGCCGCCGCCGTTGGGCCCGACGATCGCGAGGAACCTGCCACGCGGCAGGTCGAACGTGACGTCCTCCAGGACCATCGCCTCGCTGAAGCGCACGCTGACGCCGTGGAAGTGCATCACGGGCAGCGCGGCGCGCGCGACGACCGCCTCTCGCGCTGCGCTCCCGGCGTAGCGCCCCGGCGGGGTCAAGGCCGGCCCCGCTGCCTGGCACGCCTCGTTTGAGAACGGGTTCTCACTTCACGATGCTATCCCACGCAGAAGCCCGCCGGGCGTCACCCGGCGGGCGCTTGGATGCCCGGAGCGGTGCTTAGCTCTGGCTCGGCTTGTTGGGGTTGACGAAGACGGAGGGGTCCAGCTGGCGGATCGCCTTGGCGCTGAGGTAGACCCGCTGCGGCTTGCCGTCGATCCAGATCGTCTTCTTCTGCAGGTTCGGCTTGACCGTGCGGTTGTGCACGCCGACCTGCTTGAGGCCGACGCCGCCCTTGCGCTTCGGCGAGCCCTTGCGGGTGCTCGTCTGGGACGACCTCGTCTTCTTACCTGTGACTGCGCAGACGCGCGGCATGACGTTCCTCCGTGTTGCCTCCGGCGCTCGGCCGGTCGGTTCGCTCTCTCACCTCAGGGCGACTGGTCGCCCACAGAACGGCCCAGGTTAGCACATGAGGAGGCATGTCGGCGAGGCCAGGCTCCTTGAGGTAACCTCCGCGTCGTGTCGGCGCAGCGACGAGCGTTCCTCGAGGGTCTGCGGGACGTGCTGCCCATGCTGCTCGGCGCCGTCCCCTTCGGGATGATCACTGGGGTCAGCGCCGTGGGCGCGGGCATGCACCCCTTCGACATCGTCCTGATGTCCGCCTTGGTCTTCGCGGGCGCCTCGCAGCTCGCCGCCATCTCGCTGATGGCGTCGGGAGCGGCCACCTGGGCCATCCTCCTGACCGTGGCGATGGTGAACCTGCGCCACGTGATGTACAGCCTGGCGCTCGCCCCATGGCTCCAGCGCTACCCGGTCCTCAGCCGGCTGCTCGTGTCGTTCCTCATGGTCGACCACTCCTTCGCCGTGACGATCGTCAGGTACCCGCAGGCGGGCGAGGGGTTCCCGCGCATCGCCTACGCGCTGGGCATCGGCGTGCCGATGTGGGTCACCTGGGTCGCGACGACCACCGTCGGCGCCGTCCTCGGCGCCCAGCTCCCCGCCGAGTGGCAGCTCGACTTCGCCGTCCCGCTGCTGTTCCTCGCCCTGCTGGTACCGGCCGTCACCACGCGGCCGCTGCTCGTCGCCGCGGTCGTCGCCGGCGGGCTGGCGCTGGCCCTCGCCGCGCTGCCGTACAACCTCGGCCTCGTCGTCGGCTCCCTGGCGGGCATCGGCGCGGGCGTGGCCGCGGAGCAGCTCCTCACCCGACCGAAGGCGGCGACGGCGTGAGCATGAGCCGCCCGGAGGTCTGGCTGATCATCGTGCTTGCCGCCCTCGTGACCCTGGCCGAGCGCGGGTCGTTCCTGCTCTCCAAGAGCGAGGCCCCTCTCCCTCCCTTCGTCAAGCGCTCGCTGCGCTACGTGCCGGCAGCGGTGTTCGCCGCGATCGCGCTGCCGGCGGTGACCCAGCCGAGCGGCTTGGGCGTCGGCCCCGTGGACGTGCGGCTCCTGGCGGCGGTGGTCGCCGCCGGCGTCGCGTGGACGACCCGCAACGTCACCCTCACGTTCGTCGTCGGGATGGGCGTGCTCTGGCTCCTAAGCTGGGCTCTTGGCTGAGCCGCGGCCGCATCGCGAGACGGCCCCTGCTAACATCGCGCGCGTGACGAGAGACCAGCTGGCCCGGGCCATCTTCGAACGCTCCCTCCTCGAGGGCGAGTTCGTCCTGCGCTCCGGGGCCACCTCGAACCGCTACTTCGACAAGTACCTCTTCGAGTCCGACCCCGAGCTCCTCGCCGAGGTCGCTCAGTCGCTCGCCAGCCTCGTGCCCGAGGACACGGAGGTCCTGGCGGGCCTCGAGCTCGGCGGCGTTCCGCTCGCCGTGATGCTCGGCCAGCTGACGGGCCTGCCGGTCGTCTTCGTGCGCAAGCAGGCGAAGCCCTACGGCACGATGCGCCTCGCCGAGGGCGGCGAGATCGCGGGCCGGCGGCTGCTGGTGGTGGAGGACGTCGTGACCTCCGGTGGGCAGGTCGTCGCATCGACCCGCGACCTCCGGGAGCGAGGCGCGATTGTCGACTCGGCGGTGTGCGTCATCGACCGCGAGGCTGGCGGCCCCGAGGCCCTGGCCGAGGCCGGCGTGGCGCTGGCGGCCCTCTACACGATGGAGGACCTGCTCAGGGCCAGCGGCCGGTCCTAGGCGGCCGCCCGATACACTGCGGCATGCCAGAGGAGACGATCTTCAGCCGCATCGTCCGGCGCGAGGTGCCCGCTGACGTGCTCTACCAGGACGAGCTGGTCACGGCCTTCCGCGACATCAGCCCGCAGGCGCCCACCCACGTCCTGATCGTGCCGAACGAGCTGATCCCGACGGCCGACGACGTCCGTCCGGAGCACGAGGCCGCGCTCGGGCGCATGTTCACGGTCGCCGCCCAGGTCGCCCGGCAGGAAGGCCTGGAGAAGGGCTACCGGCTCATCGTCAACTGCAAGGACCACGGGGGGCAGGAGGTCTACCACCTGCACATGCACCTGGTCGGCGGCAGGCGGCTCGGCCGCCTGCTCCCTCTCGCGGAGGAGGCTCGATGAACTACCGCAGGCTGGGCGGCACCGGACTCAAGGTCAGCGAGGTCAGCCTCGGCGCGTGGACCACCTTCGGCCAGACGGTCGAGGAGCAGCGCACGATCACCTCGATCATCGAGAAGGCCTTCGAGCTCGGCATCAACTTCTTCGACAACGCCGACGTCTACCACCGCGGCGCGGGCGAGCGCACGATGGGCATCGCCCTTCGAGACCTCGGCCTGCAGCGGCACACGTACGTCCTCTCGTCGAAGGTGTTCCACCCGATGTCGGAGTCGGTCCTCGACCGGGGCCTGAGCCGCAAGCACGTGCTCGAGTCGATCGACATGAGCCTCGAGAGGCTCGGCGTCGACCATCTCGACGTCTACTTCGCGCACCGCTACGACCCCGAGACGCCTCTCGAGGAGATAGTGGAGGCGTTCACCGACGTCGTGCGGAGCGGCCGGAGCCACTACTGGGGGACCAGCATGTGGACGGGTGCCCAGATCGCGGAGGCGGTCGCCTACGCGAAGGGCCACGGCCTGGTAGCGCCGGTCACCGAGCAGCCGGCCTACTCGCTGCTCGACCGCGAGCGCGTCGAGCGCGAGATCCTCCCGGTCACGGTGCCGAAGGGGGTCGGGCTCGTGGTGTTCAGCCCGTTGGCCCAGGGCATGCTCACCGGCAAGTACGACGACGGGGTGCCGGAAGGCAGTCGCTTCGCCCGGTTCGCCTCGTTCAAGGACCGCTTCCTGACCGAGGAGAACGCCCAGCGGGTGCGCGCCCTCAAGGCGATCGCCGACGAGCTCGGCATCACGCGCGCTCAGCTCGCCCTGGCGTGGCTGCTGCGCCAGGAGGGCGTCTCGAGCGTGATCACGGGCGCGACCCGCGTCGAGCACGTGGTCGACAACGCGGCCGCTTCAGGCGTCGTCCTGAGCCCCGAAGCGCTGGCGCGCATCGAAGAGGCCATCGCCTGAGGAGGCTCTACACAGCCGAGCAGATGGCCGACGCCGATCGCCTCGCTGCCCGGGCTGGCGTGCCGGTTCCCGACCTGATGGAGGCGGCTGGCCGCGCGGTCGCCCGCGCCGTGCTCGAAGGGTTCGGGGAGGCGAGGCGCCTCCTGTGCCTGTGCGGCGCCGGGAACAACGGCGGAGACGGGTACGTGGCCGCCCGAGAGCTGTCGGGCCGGCTCGCGGTCACGGTGCTCGAGGTGCGCTCGGAGCCCTCGACGCCAGAGGCGCGGTCCGCCCGCGAGGCGCTCGTCGCGCAGGGGCTCACCCCCGCTGCCTTGACCCGCGAGGCCGTCAGGTCCTGGCTCGAGGGCGCGGACCCGGGCTCGACCGTCGTCGTCGACGCGCTCCTCGGCTCCGGGCTCACCCGTCCGCTGGAGGGGGAGGTCGCGGCGGTGGTGGCGGAGGTCAACGCCGCGGACGTCCCGGTGCTGGCGGTCGACGTGCCCACCGGCGTGGTCGCCGGTCGCGCCGTGCCGCCCGGCGACCACGTCCGGGCCGACGTCACCGTCCAGCTCGCCGGCGCGAAGGTCGCCTCGGCGTTCCACCCGGCGCGCGCGGCGTTCTCGGGGGCCCGCCCTGGGCGTCCGGCCACGGTATTAGTCGCCGACATCGGCGTCCCGGAGGACGTGCTCGAGTCGGTCTCCCCCACCCTCTACCTCGACTCCGAGACGGTGGTCGACTGGCTGCCGCGGCGCGCGCCCGACGCCCACAAGTACGACGCCGGCACCGTGGCGGTGGCCGCCGGGTCAGCGCGTTACCTGGGGGCCGGCGAGCTCGTCGCCCGCGGCGCCTGGCGGGCGGGAGCGGGCCTCGTCACCCTCGTAACGCCCGAGCGCCACCCGGCGGCGTGGCCGGAGACGATCCTCGTGCCCTCGCGCCCAGGCGACGCGTGGCCGCCTCCGGGCCTCGGGGAGAAGGCGGCCGACGCCTTGGTGGCGGGTCCGGGGATGGACCGCGACTCGCTGCCGAAGCTCGGCGACATGCTGGCTTGGGCGCCGGGCCGCGTGGTGCTGGACGCGGGCGCGCTCGAACTCGATTCGATAACACGGCACGTCGAGGTCCTCCGCGAGCTGCGACGCGGCGGCCGTCCCGCGGTCCTGACGCCTCACGGCGGCGAGGCCGCGCGCCTGCTGACCGGCCTCGGCTCCGAGCACGACGTCGCCTCCGACCCGCTCGGAGCGGCCCGGGCGCTCAGCTCCGCGACCGACGCCGTGGTCGTGCTCAAGGGCGCCGCCACCGTGATCGCCGCCCCCGACGGCCGCGAGGCGGTGAGCGACCGCGGCCACCCCGGCATGGCGAGCGGGGGGACGGGCGACGTCCTGGCGGGCGTGATCGGCGCCCTCCTGGCAGCCCCGGGCGGCGACGTCTTCGAGCGCGCCTGCGCCGGGGTGTACCTGCACGGCCTCGCCGGTGAGCGCGCCGCTGCCGTGAGCGGGGTGGGGCTCGTGGCCTCCGACGTGGCAGACGCGCTGCCGAGCGCGTTGGCGGAGATGAGGTCGTGAGCGGGGCACCATCGGAGGCGGCGAGCGTGCGGGTGAGCGTGCCCGCCACGACCGCGAACCTCGGCCCGGGGTTCGACGCCCTGGGCATCGCGGTCGAGCTGCGGCTCGTCGCGCGCGTGACGCTCGCGGAGCGCGGCGCCTTCGAGTACGCGGGCGAGGGGCCGGCGCCGGCGCAGGGCGGTAACCTCGTGCACCGCAGCTTCGCAGCCGCCTACGAGTCGGTGGGGGCGCCGCCACCGCCCGTGGCGGTCACCGTCGACAACCCCATCCCGCTGGCTCGAGGCCTCGGCTCCTCGTCGGCGGCGATCGTCGCCGGCGCGGCGGCCGCCGACGCGCTGCTCGGCGGGCGCCTGGGCCGCGACGGGGTCTTCCGCCTCGCCGCCGAGATCGAGGGGCACCCGGACAACGTCGGGCCCGCGGTCTACGGGGGCTTCGTCGTGGCCGCTCGCGGCGACGACGGCGGCTACGTCGCCAGCTCCCTCCCGTTGCCGCCCCCGTGGCGACTGCTGTTCGGCGTGCCGAGCTTCGAGCTGCCGACCTCGGCCGCGAGGGCCGCGCTGCCCGCCGCGCTCCCGCTCGCCGACGCGGTCGCGACCTCGTCGCGCTCGGCGCTGTGGGTGGCAGCCGTCGCGACGGGCCGCCGCGAGCTCCTCCGAACGGCGTCCCTCGACGTCCTCCACCAGCCGCACCGGGCGTCGCTCGTCGCCGGGCTGGCGCCGCTGCTCGCCGAGCTGCGGGCGGCGGGCGCCGACGCCGCGTTCCTGTCGGGCGCCGGCCCGACGGTCGGGGTGATCGCCGGCGACGAGGCAGCGCCGGCCTGCCGGGACCTCCTGGGCGCCTGGGTCGGGGCAGGCGGCCGCGTCCTGGAGCCGGCAGCGGCCACCGGCTACGCCGTGACCCGGTGTTAGCATCGCGCCCGTGAGCCTGGTCCTCGGCATCGACACCTCCTGCGACGACACCGGCGTCGGGGTCGTCTCCGACGGGCGCGTGCTCGCCAACGTCGTGTTGTCGCAGACGGCCTTGCACGCCGCGTTCGGCGGGGTCGTGCCCGAGCAGGCCAGCCGCGAGCACCTCAGCGTCATCGACGGCGCCGTGGTGCGCGCCCTGGAGGAGGCCGGAGCCGAGCTCGGCGACCTCACCGCGGTAGCGGCCACGCGCGGCCCCGGCCTCGTGGGGGCCCTGCTGGTGGGCCTGAGCTACGGCAAGGCGCTGGCGTGGGGCCTGGGCGTGCCGTTCGTCCCGGTCCACCACCTCGCCGGCCACCTGGCGGCCGCCGACGCCGAGCCGCCCTTCCTGGCGCTGGTCGCGTCGGGCGGGCACACGGTCCTCTTCCAGGTGGACGACTGGGACCGCGTCCAGGAGCTGGGCCGGAGCCGCGACGACGCCGCCGGCGAGGCCTTCGACAAGGTGGCGCGACTGCTCGGTCTCGGCTACCCGGGAGGTCCGGCGCTGGCGCGCCTCGCCGAGTCGGGCGACGACCACGGCGTATCGCTGCCGTGGCCCCTCAAGGGCGATGACGGGCTCTCGTTCAGCTTCTCGGGCCTCAAGACCGCCGTCGCGTTGCTCCTCCAGCGCCAGCCAGACGCGCGCGCCGCCGACGTCGCCGCGACGTTCGAGCGCGTCGCGATCGGTCACCTCGTCGAGGTGACGCTGCGGGCCGCCGAGCGCGCCGGCGCCCGTCGCCTCGTCGTCGCGGGCGGCGTGGCCGCCAACCGGCGCCTGCGGGGCGAGCTCGGGGCCTCGGGCCTGGACGTGTCCTTCCCGCCCCCCAGCCTCGCGACGGACAACGGCGCCATGATCGCCCTCGCCGCCGAGCACGCCCTGCGCCGGCCCGCCGGCGGCCCGGAGGACGCGACCGTGCCCGCCGACGCCGCGGCGGCTTGGACGGCCGACGCGCAGCCGTACCTCCCGCTGGCAGCCTCGTGAGCCGGCCCCGCCTGGCGGTCAACTTCTCTCCCGCCCTGGCCGACCTCGCCGCCAGCGGCGAGGTCGCCCTCGACGTCTACAAGGTCCCCGACTGGGACGACCTCATAGCGGCGGCCACCAGCGTCGGGCGCTGCTACGTCCACTTCCCCACCGAGCTGGGCGCCACTCGCCTTGGCATCGAGCTCGGACGGGCCCAGGACCTGATGCGCGAGACGGGCACGACCTACCTGAACGCCCACGTCGTCCCGTTCCAGGGGCGCTTCCCTGACGTGGCCACCGGCGACGTCGGCAGCGAGGCCCGGGCCCGCGTCACCGCCGCGCTGGTCGAGGACGTCGAGCTCCTCGCCGAGGCGGTCGGACCAGAGCGCGTGATCGTGGAGAACGTCCCCTACCGGGGCGACGAGCACGGCCTGCTGCGGGCCGGCGTCGACCCGCGTGTGCTGACCGACCTCGTGACGGCGACCGGCTGCGGGCTGCTCCTCGACCTCTCGCACGCGTTGCTCACGACGAGCCTGCTCGGGCAGGACCTGTGGCAGTACGTCGACGCGCTGCCGACGCACGCGCTGCGAGAGCTGCACGTCTCGGGCGTCCAGCGCCTGGAGGGGCGCCTGCGCGACCACCTGCCCCTCACGCCGGACGACGTCGCGGCCGTGCGCGGCGCCGTGGCGCGGGTGCGCGCGGGCGCCTGGCCGGCGCCCGAGACGGTGGCGTTCGAGTACGGCGGGGTGGGGCCGGTGTTCGAGTGGCGCACCGACAGGGGCGTGCTGGCCGAGCAGGTGCCGCTGCTCGCCGAGCTCGTCTCCGTACTCGACCGCTCGGCCACCCCTACCTGACGCGCGGCCCCGCGATGAAGCGCTAGCGGATGGAGCCCCAGAGCCCGGCCAGGTACATCTCCTGCGTGACGATGCCCTTGACCTCCTGACCGTCCATGACCACGACGAGCTGCTCGTGGGCCAGCATGCCGCGCAGCTCGGTGACGGCGACGTCGGCCGGGGCCTTGACGAGCTCCTCCCACGACGTGATGCGGTCGTGGTGGATGCCCGTCACGCCGATCGGCACCCTGTCCTGGTGGACGATCACGACGCGGTTCTCGATCAGCGTCTGGACGGCCTGGGTGGCGTCGACGACCGGCACCTTCATCGCCACGGCGCCGGCCGTCGGCGGGCCCGAGATGCCGAAGGAGAGCAGGGTCGGGCTGGGCACGCGCAGCGAGCTACGCACCCAGATCAGCGCCGAGGAGAACGCCAGCACGAACATGGCGCCCTCCAGTAGCCCCGGGGCGTTGAAGTCCTGGAAGCCGAGGCGGCCCTGACCGGGCACGACCAAGGACACCAGGTACGTGACGAGGAGGGCGAACGCCACGGCGGCCAGGGCGCCGAAGAGCGCCGAGAGCCGCAGCTGCGACGGCCGCCTCACGCTCCCTCCCACCCCGGCTGCGCGGGGTCGAGGACGCCGGGCAGGTGGTCGAGGCGGTCGACGTCGGCCGCGATGCCGGCGTCGGCGACGGGCAGCGCGCGCCCCGGTACGCCGAGCAGGCGGCTCACCCTCGCCTCGAGGCCCCCCAGGGTCGCGGTTCCCGTCAGGAGGCCGGCGACCACCCCTGGCCCCACCAGGGCGGCGAGCGCCAGCGGGTTCTTCCGCGCGGCGAACGCCCGCGAGATCACGGGGAGGAGCGCGAGGGCGCCGGCGCGGCTGAGGAGCGCGAGGTTGCCGCCGGTGAAGCGGCCCTCCCTCAGCCTCACGTAGGTGCGCCTCTGCTCGGGGAACGCGGCGTTCATGTCGGCCTCCGACACCACCGGGTAGACGACGTCGACGTCGAGGGCGGACGCTGCGTCGGCGAAGCGAGCGACGGCGGCGGGCGTGAGCCAGGGCAGGTCGGCGGTGGCGACGAGCAGAGACTCGGCGCCCATCGCCAGCGCCGCACCCATCCCGAGCGCCAGCGAGTCCTCGAAGCGCCGCCCGCCCGGGAGCCCGACCACGTCGTACGAGGAGAGCTCCTGCTCGATCGGACCGACGTACACCACCCGGCTCACCCGGCCCGAGCGCTCGAGGGCGTCGAGGACGTAGGCGGCCAGCGGCCTGCCGGCGACCGGCAGCAACGCCTTGCCCGGTACGCCGCCGCGGAGCGCGACCTGGTCGGAAGCGTCGCCGCCCGCCAACACGATCGCCACCGAACGTGACATGGCGGAGTCTACCGAAGAGCCGGAGCCCGCGGCGGTGCGGGCTCCGGCTCCATGAACGCGGTCGGGTGCCTCAGAGGCGAGACTGACGGACGTTCAGCTCGACCGTGCGGCCGGATTCGAGGTTGAACGTCGTGACGTAGGTCGCGTAGCCGGGGGCCACCACCACGATCTCGTGCCTGCCCGGCTGGAGGTCGCGCAGCTCGAGGCGGCCGGTGCCGTTGGGGACGTTACCGGCGTAGTTGCCGTCGAGGAACACGGTGGCGCCGCCGACGTTGGCCTGGATGACCACCGTGCCGCTCATGCCG
Organism: Deinococcaceae bacterium; assembly: GCA_044507975.1. Taxonomy (GTDB): domain Bacteria; phylum Deinococcota; class Deinococci; order Deinococcales; family Trueperaceae; genus DASRWD01. Next base: position 21,270 of record JBIQIQ010000010.1, on the reverse strand, counting down.
CGCATGGAGGCGTCGACGCGGGTGTCGCGGTCGGCCTGCACGCGGAAGCCGATCGTCTGGCTCTGGTAGCCGGGCAGCTCGAACGTCGCCTGGTACTGGCCGGGCTGGAAGCGGATCGAGCCGGTCGGCGTGGTGCCGACGAAGCGGCCGTCGACGTAGACGTCGGCGCCCTGCGGCGCGCTGGTGAACGAGGCGGACCCGGCCTGCGCGCGCCGTTGCAGGTTGGCGTCGACGCGCTCCGTGCCCCCGGGCCTCACGTTGACCGTGGTGGTGAACTCCTCGTAGCCGCTGAGGACGAAGCGCACGTCGTGGCGGCCGGGCCGTGTGCCGAAGCTGACCGGCGTGAAGCCGACGAAGTTGCCGTCGACGTACACCTCGGCGCCGCTGGGGCTCGAGCCCATCTGGATAGTGCCGAACGCCGCCTGCGCCGGCCGATCGCCGACGTAGTAGAGGGCCGTGTCCGTGACCCAGTCCTCCTGCGGCAGCGGGTTCACGACGATCCGGAAGCCTTGGATGAAGGCCTCCTCCCCGCCGGTGTTGCTGGCGAAGAGCGCGCTCTCGTTTTCGAAGCTGGCGAGCTGCCTGGTGTTGAGCTGGGTGCGGCTGGCGATGGCGATGACCTTCGAGAGGCCCCGCGGCGGCGCGATGTTGAAGACGTAGCGCGCGCCCGACGGAGGCAGCGTCACGGTCTGACCGCCCCGCACGAAGTTGGAGTCGTCGAAGCGGTTCGGGAAGATCTGCGTGATCTCCCCGTTGGGCTTGACGTCGAACACGTAGACGTAGCTGTCCTCGGCTGGCCGCACGGAGATGCGGATCTCCTCGCCCACCTGGTAAGAGGGAGCTCCGCTGCCCGACGTGTCACGGTCCAGCCACACGTCCACGCCGAAGCTGGGACGAGGGTTGACGACGATCGCCTGGGGGCTGACGACGATCTGCGCCGAGGCGACCGAGGCGAAGATCAAGGCTAGGCCCATCAGTCGTTTGAGCATGGCCTGCCTCCTTTCTGGGTGGAGGCTATCACCGGGTCCTGCGGTCACGTTATGAGACGGCTCAAACGACCTTCATCCTGCCTTGGCGAAGCTCCTGCGGCGGCGCGTGGTCGGATAACTTGAGGACATGCGCCACCTGAGCAAGCACCTACCGCGCCTGGCCCTCGCCCTGGCCCTCCTGGGAGGGGTGGCCGCCGCGCAGGACCCGCTGCCCGTCGAGACCGTCCTCGAGAACGTCACGGAGGCGGCCCGCGGCCTGCAGGACGCGTCGTTCCTCCTCACGGGCAAGATCGTCGACGTCGACGGCACCGAGTTCCCGCTCGAGATCGAGATACGGGTCATGCCCGGAGAGTCGCTCGCGAGCGCCTACATCGTGCAGCCGGACGCCCTGGCGGACAACGAGATCGTGCTCGACGGCGGCGCCGTGTACAGCTACTCGTTCCTGACCCACCAGGTGACGATCTTCGACGCCGACGACCCCGACGCCCTGGGGGGCATGCTGCCCGCCGGCCAGGACGGCGCCACCGCCAACCTCTCGCTCGACCTGGGAGAGATACTGGCCGGCTACGACGCCGAGTTCGTCGACCTGCAGGAGAGCCCCGACGGGACCGTGTACCAGCTGCGCTTCTCGAACCGCGACCGCGGCGCCATGATCCTCGACGTCGACGCCCTGGTGCTGGCCAGCGACTGGCTGCCGCGCCGGCTCGTGTTCATGGAGGAGGGCGGGCGCGTCGTGGCCGAGCTCAACGCCGAGCAGCTCGTCACCGACCAGGGTCTCGACCCCGACGACGTGAGGGCGCTGCCCGACGACGCCGAGATCATCGACAACCGGCGGTAGGCTCCGCCCTGGCCCCGGCGGGTACCGGAGGTTCCCACTCGCTCCGCCCGGGGCCGTCGGCCCCTAGGGGCCGACGCCCGCGCGGGTTCCTACACCATCCTCTCCGGTACGACCGCCTCGTCGAACTCCTCCGGCGTCAGGTAGCCGAGGGCCACGGTGGCCTCCTTGAGGGTCGTGCCCTCGCGGTGGGCCTTCTGCGCGATCTCGGCGGCCTTGTAGTAGCCGATGCGGGTGTTCAGGGCCGTCACGAGCATCAGCGAGTTGTCGAGGTGCATCCGGATGCGCCGCTCGTCCGCCTCGATGCCCTCGACGCAGTTGACCCTGAAGCTCTCGCAGGCGTCTGCCAGCAGCTGCGCCGAGGTGAGCAGGTTGTAGATCATCACGGGCTTGAACACGTTGAGCTGCAGGTGCCCCGAGCTCCCCGCGACGGCGACCGCGACGTCGTTGCCCATCACCTGGGCGCACACCATGGTGAGCGCCTCGGCCTGCGTCGGGTTGACCTTGCCAGGCATGATGCTCGAGCCGGGCTCGTTCTCGGGCAGGCGGATCTCGCCGAGACCGCTGCGGGGGCCCGAGCCGAGCAGCCTGATGTTGTTCGCCACGGCCATCAGCGCCACCGCGGCGCGCTTGAGGGCGCCGGATGCCTCGACGACGGCGTCGTTGGCCGAGAGCGCCTCGAACTTGTCGTCGGCGGTGCGGAACGGATGCCCGGTCAGCTCGGCGATCACCTCTGCCACCCGCTCGGCGAACCCGGCCGGTGCGTTGAGTCCGGTGCCGACCGCCGTGCCGCCGAGCGCGAGCTCGGCGAGGTGCGGCAGGGAGGCCTCGATCGCCTCGACCGACTTCCTGACCTGCGTGGCGTAGCCGCCGAACTCCTGCCCGAGGGTGAGGGGGGTGGCGTCCATGAGGTGCGTGCGCCCGATCTTGACCAGCCCCGCGAACTCGCGCGACTTCGACGCCAGCGCCGCCTCGAGCCGTCGCAGCGACGGCAGGGTGTGAGCGACGAGCTTCTCGTAGGCGGCGATGTGCATCGCCGTGGGGAACGTGTCGTTCGACGACTGGCTGCGGTTCACGTCGTCGTTGGGGTGGACGGGCGTCTTGCTGCCGAGCTCGCCGCCGGCGATCTCGATCGCGCGGTTCGACACGACCTCGTTGACGTTCATGTTCGACTGCGTGCCCGAGCCCGTCTGCCACACGACCAGCGGGAAGTGATCGTCGAGCTTCCCGGCGAGGACCTCGTCGCACACGCGGGCGATGAGGTCGGCCTTGCCCTGTTCGAGGCCCGCCAGGTCGGCGTTCACGATGGCGGCGGCCTTCTTGAGCACCGCGAAGGCGCGCACGACCTCGGTGGGCATCCGTTGCCCGCCGATCTTGAAGTTCTGCCGCGAGCGCTCGGTCTGGGCCCCCCAGTAGCGGTCGGCAGGCACCTTGACCTCGCCGAGCGTGTCCTTCTCTAGCCGGTACTCCATGCGGACATGCTACCCGCGCAGGCGGCCGCTCCCGCCGTCGTGAACCGACCTGGCGGCTACGCGCAGAGCTCCGCCGCGCACACCTCCATGTACGCCCAGTCCCGACCGGGCTGCACGACGAGCTTCACCCACAGCCTCCCGTCTGCGATGAGGTATGCGGTGTCGTCGGACGCCCGCAGCTCGGGCAGCGAGTCCACGCTCCCCTGGCGGTTCCGCGAGTCAACCCACCAGTCCCGGTAGAGGTACGCGCTCCCGCCCTCCCAGGGCAGCGACACGATCAGCTCGTCACCCGGCGATACCCCGTCGGTGACGCCGAGCCGCAGCCGCGAGGGCGAGCCGGAGTAGCTGTAGGCGTGCTCCTCGCCGTAGCGGGCGACGGTGCGGAAGTAATGGCGGACGTCGTCGGGGGAGCCGTGCATGACGTGGCTGGCGCCCCCTTCCCGGGAGACGGTCACGGGCCCGATGCCGCCGGGGGGCCCGGCGACGACGTCGAGCGTCAGGTTGACGAACCTGCCGCTGCACACCCCGGCGTTCCAGGCGGGCTGGTAGGTGCAGCCGTCGCCCATCAGGTAGGGGCTGTTGGCGGTGACCGTCGCTCCTGCCTGCCCCGTGACGCTGCCGTCTACGTCCTTGAACACCGCGCTCCTGTAGCCGTCCTCGCCGTCGAGGTCGGGCGTACCGTCGCGGCTGGAGAGGTAGACGCGGTTCGTGCCCGGCGCGAACCAGAGGTCCTCTGCGTGGTTGTCGGCCGCCGTCGCGAAGGAGGTGAAGTCGAGGTAGCTGAGCGCCGCGGCCTGGCGCCTGGCGTCGCTCTCGTAACCGGCGAAGCGGCTCCCCGACACATGGACCGTGCCGTCGTAGAACTCGAAGCCGCGGATCGTGTAGCTCGCGTTCCAGGGCCGCGGCAGGTGCCGTCCGGCGGCCGCGCTCGCCTCGTCCCAGCTCGGCCAAGTGCCGACGTTCGGCGTCTCGCCCACGAAGGCGGTGCCCTCGGCGCCGCTCTCGTCTGAGGCGAACGTCACGCCGCGGGAGTTGTCGCTGAGCACGCCGCCTGCGAGAACCGCGTGCGAGCCTCGGAACCAGGCGCCGGCGTCCCTGTGCTTGTAGGCGACGAACCCCTCGAACACGGCGTACGTGGCGGTGTCCTCTTCGTGCGGGTCGAGCCGCGGCTCGTACCAGGTGGGCGGGTTGCTCGCCACGTCGGCGGTCGGGCCGTTGTCGACGTGCAGCCCCACCTGACGGTTCGAGTGCGCGACGTTGTCCCGGAACAGCCCGAGCGGCGTGCGACGCGGCCACATGTCCGTCCTGCCACTGGCGAGGCCCGTGGGGTGCTCGGGGAACGCGTACCAGAAGCCGCTGCCCTGCGAGCCGGCCGCCACGTTGCCGACGAGGTCGTTGGCCGGGTTCGTCACCCAGAAGCCGGCCGGTCCGAGATGGGAGCGGTCGGAGGCCAGCACCGCCTCGCCCTCCGGCGGCTTCATGACCATCAGGGCGAGGTTGCCGTAGAGCTCGTTGCCAGTCTCGTCGCCGTCCTCCATGAAGAAGCAGTGTCCGTACGTCGCGTAGCCCACCACGTCAGCGACGAGGACGCCGTCCGTCCCGTGGATCGTCAGGCAGCGGTGGTAGTTGTCGTGGATGCTCGTCCTGGTGACGAAGCTGGCGGCGCCGGCGGCGCCGAGCTGGTGGAAGTGGACCGGGTAGCGCGCGAGCCGCCCGCGCTGCCCCATGCGGGTGAGCTCGACGGCGTCGAGCCGCAGGCGCCCGCCCCCCATGACCATGAGGTGCCCCCCGTACGAGCCGTCGTCGCTCTGCTCGTCGCCTCGGATCACGATGTTGCGGCCTAGCCGCGCCACCTCGGCGCGCTGGTCGACCGCGATGCCGCCCACGGTCATGAGCGAGCCCTGGTGGAAGTAGTCGAGCGGCTCGTCGAGGGTGAGCTCGCTGCCAGCGACCGCTGTGACGGTCCTCTCCTCCACCTGCTCGTCCTTGCCGTCGGCGTAGCCGAGGAAGTCGGTAGAGGCGAGGACGATGGCGTCGCCGACGCTCCAGCCGGCGGCGTCCTGCAGCGTGATGACCGTGTCGCCGGGCCGGGCGTCCCGGGCGAGACGCGTCCAGGAGGAGCCGGTCATCGCGCCGTAGAGCTCGACGGTCCCGCCCATCACGGCCAGGTACTTCGTGCCCATGTGGCCGTGCTCCTCCGCGGGTACCGGGCCGGTGAGCGTTATGACCGCGCGCGATCTGAACGGCTCCGTGCTGCTGCCGGCGTAGACGCCGCCGTGCACCAAGATCGAGCCCGCGGTCAGCTCGAGGTCGCGGTCGTCGAAGACGAGAGCGCCGTCGACGGTGAGGCTCTCCAGCGGCGGTGGGGTGACGTCGAGGAGCAGCGTGGTGCCCGCCGGCACGGTCACCGCGGCGCCGACGCCGGGCACCACGCCCCCGGGCCAGGCGCTCGGGTCGGACCAGCGGGCGGTCACCTCCGGCGGCGGCGGGCTCGGCTCGCGGTCCGGCGGCGTGTGACCCTGGACCGGGGGCTGAGGCGCCCCGCAGCCTGCCGACAGGAAGACGAGGAGGGTGAGGAGGACGAAGCGGCGAGCTCGGGACGGGCCCATCCCAGGAACATAGAAGCGGGCGGCCCCGCGCGCCGAGAGAAAACTCATCGCGCCGCGACGGTGCGCAGGGCACGCGGCAGTGCGTCCTTCCACTGAGGCCAGTTGTGGCCGGCGCTACTGGCCGTGAGGACGCTCTCCACGTCCTCCCGGGCAGCGAGGGCGTCGGCCGCGGCCCGGTTCACGTCCTCGAGCCACTCGAGGGTGCCGACGTGCAGGTGCCAGGTGCCCGCCAGGGGCACGTCCGGGTCGCGCAGGCGCTCGACCAACCACGAGTCGCGCGACCGGTAGTGGTCGTACTCCTCGGGGTTGCCGAGGAACGCGCCGGAGAGCGAGAGCACGGCGTCGTCGCTAGCGGCGCTCGGGTCGCGCTCGGCGCGCCGCAGCGCCAGCTCGGCCGAGGCGAGAGCGCCCAGGCTGGCCCCCACCCAGACGCGCCGCGAGCCGAGCGGGTAGCGGCTGGCCAGCTCGGGCTCCAGCTCGTCCTCGACGAAGCGCAGGTAGGGCTCGGAGAACGCGTACTCGGCCAGCCTGTCGACGGGCTCCAGGAACGCGAGCCGCAGAGGCGCTACCTCGCCGCGGCGCGCCAGGGCCTCGACCATCAGGTGGATGCCGCCCACGCGCTGGAACGCCACGCCGTCCTGGACCACGGCGAGAGGCGCCGCCTCTCCCTCTGCCAGCATGGAAGGCGTGTAGACCGTCACCCTGCGCGTCTGCCCGAGGGCCGCGCTCTCCAGCCTCAGCCTGTCCGTCACGCCCGTGGCGAGGTCCGCCGGCGGGTCGGAGAGCGGGTCGGGCCGGTAGTCGGGACCGGTGACGTAGCTGACCTCGCCGTACCAGATGCTCCTGGCGCGCTCGGCGCGGGCGGGGTCCGGCCGGACGTTCCCAGCGGCGTCCAGGAACGCGTACTCGTAGTAAGCGTCGTCGGGCAGCTCGTGCTCGACGACCTCGCCGGGCTCGACGTCGCGCGGGTCGCGGGTCATGTCGGTGAGGTCGTCGATGAGCTTCTCGGCCCAGTCGGGCGCGGTCAGCCGCAGTCGCATGCGCCGAGTCTAATCGGGGCGGATACGCGGCCGGCGGTACACTCTCGGCATGGCGAGCACGTTCAGACCCCTCTCCCTCCGCGAGCTCAAGCAGCGCGACTGCGCCAAGTGGCGGCGCTACCCCGACGACGTTCTGCCACTTTGGGTCGCGGAGATGGACTTCGCGATCGCGGGCGCGATCAAGGACGCGATCAAGGCGCACGTCGACACCGAGGACCTCGGCTACCCGCCCGGCGGGGGCAGGCCGGGCCTATACGAGGCGGTCGCCGCGCGGCTGAGCGGCCGCTACGGAGCCAGCTTTCCCGTCGACGGGATCACGTCGCTGGGCTCGACCGCCGCCGGCTTCGCTTACGGCTGCCGGGCGTACTCGGAGCCGGGCGACGAGGTGCTGCTGCTCACCCCCCTCTACCCGCCTTTCAAGCGGTCCGTGCTCGAGACCGGCCGCGTGCCGGTGGAGGTGGAGCTGGTGCGGGGCGAAGGGCGCTACGAGCTCGATCTCGACGCGCTGAGAGCGGCGGTGACCCCCCGCACGAAGCTGCTCATGCTCTGCAACCCGCACAACCCCATCGGCCTCATGTACACGCGAGCCGAGCTCGAGGCCCTGGCGGAGCTGGCGCTCGAGCACGGCCTCATGGTCGTATCCGACGAGCTGCACGCCGACATCGCCTTCGGGGGGCGGCATGTGCCTTTCGCGTCGCTGAGCGACGAGGTCGCCGCCCGCACCCTGACGCTCTACGGGCCTACCAAGGCCTTCAACTTCCCCGGCCTGGGGATCAGCTTCGCGCTGACGAGCGGCCCGGAGGCCGTCGAGAGGCTCTCCGCGGCGACCGGCGGCGTCCACTCCTGGCCGAGCCGCCTGGCGGAGGCCGCCACCGAGGCCGCCTACGCGCACGGCGACGGCTGGCTACGGGAGGCCCTGGCCTACCTCGAGGGGAACCGCGACCGCGTCGTCGAGCGCGTGCGCGCCGAGCTGCCGGGCGCCGCGGTGCACGTGCCCGAGGCCACCTACCTGGCGTGGGTGGACCTGCGCCAGACCGGCCTGGGTGAAGCGCCGGCCGCGCGTCTGGCGGAGGTCGCCAAGGTCGGCCTCAACGAGGGCGCCGATTTCGGCAAGGGCGGCGCGGGCTTCGTCCGGCTGAACTTCGCCACCTGCCACGAGGTGCTGGAGGAGGCCCTCGACCGGCTGTCGAGCGCGTTGGCACCCGTCCCCTAGCGCACGAGGAACGCGAGGACCGCCGCGACGAAGCGCTGCGGTACGCCGGTCTCCTCCGGCTCGTTGTGCAGCTCGTGGTAGGCGCCCGTGAACGTGAGCAGCTCGACCGTGCCGGCCGGGGCCGCCGCCGCCAGCCGCCGGCTGCCCTCGACGCTGGCCACCCCGTCGTCATCGCCGTGGAGGACCAGGGTGGGCAGGGCCAGGGAGCCCGCCCGCGCCAGCAGGTCGGCGCCCATCCAGGTCAGCGTATGCCCCGTCGCCGCCGCGACGCCCCCGGAGCGCACCAGCGGGTCGGCGCGGTAGGCCGCCCCCACCCGGGGGTCCCGCGACAGCTGGCTCGCGTCGAGGCGCACGACGGGCAGCGTCGGGGCGAGCGCGGCCACGGGCCCGGCGAGAGCCGTCATCCAGGCTGGCCGTCGCTGGGCGTCGAGCAGGTAGGGAGCTGAGAGGACGAGGCTGCTGACGGACTCCGGCCGCGCCAGCCCGAAGGCCAGTGCCACCGCGCCGCCCATCGAGTGGCCGAACAGGGCGGGCCGCTCCGACCCCGCCTCGGCGGCAGCCTCCACGGCCGCCGCGACCGCTGCCAGCAGCGGCTCGTACGACCTGACCAGCGCGCGCGGGCCGTCGCTGCGGCCGTGGCCCGGCAGGTCGACCGCGACGACGGCGTGCCCGGCCTGCGCGGCCGCCTCCGCTAGCCGACGGTGGCGCAAAGCGTGCTCGGCGTAGCCGTGGACGATGACGAGCGGACGCCTGGCCTCGCCGCTCGCCGCCCAGCGGTGGACGGTGACCGGACCGACGCCCGGCACGTCGAGCCGCGCGGCGACGGGCTCAGTCACCCTCCTCGAGCTCCAGGTCGTACTCCTCCATCACGGGGTTGGACAGGACCTTCTCCGACATCTCGCGCAGCTGGCGCATGGCCTCCTCCGGCTCGCCCTCCAGCTCGACCTCGATGCGCTTGCCCACCCTCACGTCGCGCACGGCGCCGTACCCGAGGCGCTTCAGGGTCTCCAGCACCGCCCTGCCCTGGGGGTCCAGGATCGAGGGCTTGAGCATCACGCTGACGACCGCGCGCCGCTCGTGCGCGTGGCCGCCGTGGCCCGCGGTGCGCGACTCGCCCGGGCTGTCCTCCAGGGGCTCGTACGCCGCCGCGAACGCCTCGGGGTCGCCCTCGGCGCCGAGGACGCGCCTCAGCACCTCGGCGTAAGCGTCCTCGACGCCGCCCAGGTCGCGGCGGAATCGGTCCTTGTCGAGGCGCTCGCCGGAGCTCAGGTCCCAGAGGCGGCAGGTGTCGGGGCTGACCTCGTCGGCGAGCACGAGGTCGCCGTCCGCGGTGCGCCCGAACTCGAGCTTGAGGTCCACGAGGTCGAGCCCGATGCGGGCGAAGTAGGCGCGCAGGGCGTCGTTGACCGCGGTGGCGAGCTCGAAGAGCTGGGCCAGGTCCTCCTCGCTCGCGAGGCCGAGCGCGACGGCGCCGGCGTCGTTGACGAGCGGGTCGCCGAGGGCGTCCGACTTGACGTACCACTCGACGACGATCGGCGACAGCTCCCCGCCCTCCTCGATGCCGTAGCGCGACGCGAAGCTGCCTGCGGCGCGGTTGCGAACGACGACCTCGAGCGGCACGATCTCCACGCGCGTCGCCAGGTGCTCGGTGTCTGAGACGCGCTCCACGAAGTGCGTCGGGATGCCTACGGCACCCAGCGCCTCGAACACGCGCTGCGTGATCTGGTTGTTGGCGGCGCCCTTGCCGACGACCACGCCCCTCTTCTGGGCGTTGAAGGCCGTGGCGTCGTCCTTGAACTCGACCAGGACCACGTCCGGCTCGCCGGTGGCGTAGAGACGCTTGGCCTTGCCCTCGTAGAGGAGCTCCTTGCGCGCGTGCTCGTTCACGCCCGGATGATAGCCAACGGTGGCCGGCGGCCCGCTAGAGAGGCCCGCTAGAGACCGAAGCGGGCGAACACCTCGTCGACGTGCCTCAGGTACCAGCCCGGGTCGAAGGCGTCGTCGAGCTCCCGGGGCGAGAGCCGGCAGCGCGGGTCGCTCCTCACGAGCTCCTTGAGGTGGCCGCCGCCTTCCAGGCTCCTCAGCGAGGCGCCCTGGACGACGTCGTAGGCCTCCTCGCGCGCCAGCCCGGAGTCGATGAGCGCGTGCAGCACCCTCTGCGAGAAGACCAGGCCGCCCAGCAGGTCCACGTTGGCGGCCATGCGCTCCGGGTAGACGACGAGGTCGGCCAGCACCCTGTCCAGGCGCCGCAGCGCGTAGCTCGCCAGCGTCGTGGCGTCCGGCAGGATCACCCGCTCGACCGAGGAGTGGCTGATGTCGCGCTCGTGCCAGAGCGCCACGTCCTCGAGGGCGGCCTGGAGCTGCGAGCGCAGCAGCCGCGCGACCCCGGTGAGGTTCTCGCTGGCGATGGGGTTCTTCTTGTGCGGCATCGAGGACGACCCCGTCTGGCCGGTCGCGAAGCCCTCCTGTGCCTCCCGCACCTCGGTGCGCTGCAGGTGCCGGACCTCGACGGCCACGCGCTCGACGCTGGTGCCGATCAGGGCGAGCGCGGCGAGGAGCTCGGCGTGGCGGTCGCGGGCCACCGTCTGGTTGGTGACCGGGTCGGGCTCGAGGCCCAGCGCCGACGCCACGCCCCGCTCGACCTGCGGCGGCACGTGCGCGTACGTGCCCACCGAGCCGCTGATCATGGCCACGCCCACCGCCTCGCGGGCGGCGGCCAGGCGGCGGCGGTCGCGCTCGAAGGCGGCGTGCAGGTTGAGGAGCTTGAGTCCGAACGTGGTCGGCTCGGCGTGGATCCCGTGCGTGCGCCCGATGGTGAGAGTGTGCCTGTGCTCGGCCGCGAGGGCCTTGAGGCGCTGCGAGACGCGCGCGAGGTCCTCCGCGATCAGGTCGACCGCCCGCACGAGCAGCACGTTCTGGGCGGTGTCGACTACGTCGGTGGAGGTGAGCCCGTAGTGGACCCACCGCGCGCTCTCGCCGACCCGCTCGGCCAGCGCACGGGTGAAGGCGACGATGTCGTGGCGCGTCATGGCCTCGAGCTCCGCCACGCGCTCGGCGAACGCCTCGTCGAGGGGGCGGTCGGCGAGCGCGCGCCTGATCTCGTCGGCGGTGCCGGGCGGGACCTCGCCCAGCTCCTCGAACGCCGCGGTGGCGGCGAGCTCGACCTCGAGCCAGGCGCGGTAGCGCTCGGCCTCGCTCCAGAGCGCCTTCATCTCGGGCGTCGCGTAGCGGTCGATCATCGCCGCGAAGCTACCACCCGGCCCGCGCGCGCGGGCCGGGCCGGCGCTCGCCCGGCGCGCCGCAACCCCGGGTTCGTGCCGCTGGGGACGCGGATGGTAGACTCCTACGTCGGGCCGCGCGCGGTCATTCGACACGTGCCCGGGCTGCCGCCCGGCGCCGGCCACGCGCGGGCCAGGAGGCTTTGGTGCACGAAGGAGAAGTCGTCCCGGTCCAGATCACGGACGAGATCAAGCGCAGTTTCATCAACTACGCGATGTCCGTCATCGTCGACCGGGCGTTGCCAGACGTCCGCGACGGCCTCAAGCCGGTCCAGCGCCGCATCCTGCACGGCATGAACCAGATGGGCTTGGCGTCGAACCGCAAGCATTCGAAGAGCGCCGGCGTCGTCGGCGAGGTCATCGGCAAGTACCACCCCCACGGCGACCAGGCCATCTACGACGCCATGGTCCGCCTCGCGCAGCCGTGGAACCTGCGCTACACGCTCGTCGACGGCCAGGGGAACTTCGGCTCCATCGACGGGGACCCGGCGGCCGCCTACCGCTACACCGAGGCCCGTCTCACGGCCGTCTCGGAGGCGATGCTCGCCGACATCGACAAGGAGACCGTCGACTTCATACCCAACTTCGACGGCACCTCCTCGGAGCCGGAGGTCCTGCCCTCGGCCGTCCCCAACCTGGTCGTCAACGGCGCGGCCGGCATCGCCGTGGGCATGGCGACGAACCTCGCCCCCCACAACCTCGGCGAGGTCGTCGACGCCCTCGTCGCCCTTATCGAGGACCCCGAGGCCACGACCGAGACCCTGATGAAGCACATCAAGGGCCCCGACTTCCCGACGGGCGGCGTCATCGGGCGCGACGGCATCAGGCAGGCCATCGAGACGGGGCGCGGCTCCATCCGCGTGCGCGGCAGGGCCCGCATCGAGGAGCGGGGCGGCCGAGCCTCGATCGTCGTCACCGAGATCCCGTACCAGGTCAACAAGACCTCCCTCATCCAGACGGTCGCCCAGCTCGTGCGCGCCAAGAAGATCGAGGAGATCTCCACCCTGCGCGACGAGTCGGACCGCCAGGGCATGCGCATCGTCTTCGAGCTCAAGCGCGGGGCACGGCCGCAGTCGGTGCTCAACCGTCTCTACAAGTTCACGCAGCTCCAGACGACGTTCGCGGTCAACAACGTCGTCATCGTCGACCGCGCGCCGCGCCTCATGCCGATGCGCGGCATGCTCCAGCACTTCCTCGCGCACCGCGCCAGCGTCGTCACGCGCCGCACGCGCTACGACCTGACCAAGGCGCGCGAGCGCGCCCACGTGCTCGAGGGCTACCTGATCGCTCTCGACAACCTCGACGCCGTCATCGCGCTCATCCGGTCCTCGAAGGACGGCCCCTCTGCGCGCGACGGCCTCATGCGGGAGTTCGGCATGTCGGAGGTGCAGGCCCAGGCCGTCCTCGACATGCGCCTGCAGCGGCTCACGGGCCTGGAGCGCGAGAAGATCAACGACGAGTACCGCGAGCTCCAGGAGGAGATCGCGCGCCTCGAGCTGATCCTCGCCGACGAGGTCGAGCTGTGGCGCGTGATCAGGGCCGAGCTGCTCGACGTCAAGAAGCGCTTCGGCGACGAGCGCCGCACCCAGATCGTCGACCTGTCCGACGGCTTCGACGAGGACGACCTCATCCCCGAGGAGAAGATGGTCGTCACGCTCACGCGCCAGGGCTACGTCAAGCGCACCCCCATCACGGCGTACCGCTCCCAGGGCCGCGGCGGGCGGGGCGTCGCCAGCCAGCGCACCAAGGACGACGACCTCAACACGATGCTGCTCGTGGGCAGCTCGCACGACTTCCTGCTGTTCTTCACGAACCGCGGGCGGGTCTACCGCGAGAAGATCTACGACCTGCCGGAGTTCGACCGCAACGCTCGCGGCGGGCACATCCGGAACGTGCTCCCGCAGCTGGTCGACGACGAGGTCGTCCAGACCGTGCTCGCCATCAAGAGCTTCGACCTGGGCGGCTGCTTCGTGTTCGCCACCAAGGGCGGCCTCGTGAAACGCACCGCGATCTCGGAGTACGGCAACATCAACAACGCCGGGCTCGTAGCGATCAACCTCGTCGACGGCGACGAGCTCGTGGCCGTCCGGGTGACCGACGGCACCGCCGACGTCGTGCTCGGCACCCGCACTGGCCAGGCGATCCGCTTCGAGGAGCGCGGTGCCCGCGAGACCGGCAGGGCGACCCAGGGCGTCATCGGCATCCGGCTCCGGAAGGGCGACGAGGTCGTGTCGTTGGCCGTCGTGCCGGAGTCCGAGAAGGACACGGCCGAGCTGCTGTCGGTCACCGAGGCCGGCCTCGGCAAGCGCACGCCCCTCAAGGAGTTCCCGGTCCAGAACCGCGGTGGGCAGGGCGTCATCGGGCACAAGCTGACCTCGCGCACCGGCGCGATGGTCAGCCTGAACAAGGTCCTCGGCAGCGAGGAGCTGTTCGTGCTCGCCGAGGGCAGCCAGCTGATCCGCACCGCCGTCGACCAGGTCAGCACCTACGGCCGCTCGTCGCAGGGCGTGACGATCAAGCGCCTCGACGACGGCGACCGCGTCGTCGCCGCCATGGTCCTGCCCAGCGACATCGACCTGGCCGAGGAGGAGTGATGGCAGGTCGCAGGCAGCCCGTCTGGCTCGACTGCGACCCTGGTCACGACGACGCCTTCGCCATCATCACGGCGCTGCGCCGCGCCGACTTGGTCGGCGTGTCGGTGGTGTCCGGCAACGCACCCGTCGACAAGTGCATCGCCAACGCACTCGCGACCCTGCAGCTGGCAGGGGGCGAGCGCGTTCCGGTCCACGGAGGCGCCGAGAGGCCGCTGACCCGGGAGCCGCGCTACGCGCCGCACATACACGGCGAGTCCGGCCTCGACGGCCCCACGCTGCCCCCGCTCGCCCTCGAGCCGAGGCAGGAGCACGCGGCCACGGCCATCATCGACGCCTCGCGGCGCGTCGACGGGCTGTGGCTGGTGGCGGTGGGGCCGTTCACCAACGTCGCCCTGGCGCTGCGCGAGGACCCCGGCCTGGCCCGGCGGCTCGCCGGCATCAGCGTCATGGGCGGCAGCTGGGGGCCCGGCAACATCACGCCCGTCGCCGAGTTCAACGTCTGGGCCGACCCCGAGGCGGCCGCGGCGGTGTTCGACTCCGGAGCCCGCGTCGTGATGGCGGGCCTCGACCTCACCCATCAGTTGATGATCGACGCCGCCCGCCGCGACCAGGTCCGCGCGCTCGGCACGCAGCTGGGAGGCTTCGCCGCCGACCTGCTCGACTTCTTCTCGCAGGCCTACGCCACCCACTTCGGCGGCCCGGCCGAGGGCCCGCTGCACGACCCTTGCGCCGTCCTGGCGGTCACCGACCCGCAGCTCTTCACCACCAGCCGCCGCCACGTCTCGGTCGAGACGACGTCGGAGCTGACGCGGGGCCAGACGGTCGTCGACCGCCGCCCCGGCGGCCGCGGCGAGGAGCCCAACGCCACCGTGCTGGAGACGATCCAGGCGCAGGCGGCCTTCGACCTCGTGCTCGGCGCGCTGGGCGCTGAGCTCGCCACCCCCGGGAGGGCGCAGGCGTGATCGAGTTCAACCACGTCACCAAGACCTACTCGCGCACGCACACTCACGCGCTCAAGGACGTCCACTTCCATGTCAAGCGCGGCGAGTTCGTCTACGTCACCGGCCATTCCGGCGCCGGCAAGTCGACGCTCCTGGCCCTGATGCTGCGGCGCATCCTTCCCAGCGAGGGCACGGTGATCATCGGCGGCAACGACGTCACCCGCATGCGCGAGAGCCGCCTGCCCCTGATGCGACGGCAGATCGGGATGGTCTTCCAGGACCACAGGCTGCTGCCGCATCTCACCGCGTTCGAGAACATCACGTTCGTGCTGCGCGCCACCGCCACACGCGGCAACCACGAGCAGAAGACTTTGCAGGCGCTGCGCAACGTCGGGCTGGCGCACAAGCGCAAGGCCTACCCGATCGAGCTGTCACTGGGCGAGCAGCAGCGCGTCGCGATCGCCAGGGCGATGGTCACCGATCCGCCCCTGCTCCTGGCGGACGAGCCGACCGGCAACCTCGACCCTGACACCGCGATGGAGATCGTCGAGCTGCTCAACGACATCAACCTGCGGGGCACCACGGTCCTCGTCGCGACACACGCCCGCGACCTCGTCGACCGCTTCAAGCGCAGGACGCTGGTGCTGCGCAACGGCGAGCTGGTCCGCGACGACGAGGCCGGCGGCTACTCGCTCTAGCCCGGAGCGAGCCGGCGCGCCACGTCGTTGGCCCGCGCCCAGCTCTCGTCGTCGTCGCGCCTCTCGGCGGCGAAGCGCGCGAACAGCCACGCCCTGGCGCGGTCGCGCGGCACCTCGAGCAGGTCGGCGAAGAGGCCAATCAGCGGTACTGGGTCGGCGCTCAGTCGCTCCTGCAGGTCGAACAGGTGCTGCGTGGCGTCGTAGGCCGGGTCGCCCAGGAACGGCTTGGGGTCGATCACCAACCAGGGCTCGCGCTCGGCAGACAGCACGTTCCCGGCGTGGAGGTCCGTGGCCAGGAGGACGTCGTATGGGCGGGGCCGGCTCAGCTCCGCCCAGGCGGCTAGCCCCTCTCGCACCAGGACCCGGTCGGGCCAGCGCGCCTCGTCTCGCAGCGTCTCCTCGCTCCAGTAGGAGATCATCTCGGCCAACGGCCGGAAACCGTGCCCGTCCGGCGGTCGCCGCCACAGTCGGCGCGCGAGGCCGGCCAGCAGCCTCATCTGCTCGCCGGCCTGCAGGTCGCGCAGGTCGTGGCCAGGCACGCAGCGCTCCAGCAGCATCGCGCGTCCCTCGTCGGCCTGCTCGAGCAGACGCACCGCTCCGTCGCCGTCCCAGAAGAGCAGGCCGGCGGCCTCGTCGCGTCCCTCCATGTGCGGGAACGTGAGCTTCAGGACTGCCGCCGTGCCGTCCTCACGACGCGCCGGCAGCACGACGGCCGTGTACCCGTCGTGAGCGAAGGGCGGGCCCAGCTCCAGCGACCACCGCTCCTCGAGCTCGGCGACGCGGTGGGGCAACCCCGCGAGCCACGCCGCTCCAGAGGGCACCTCGAGGGCGAGGCTGCGCACTCGCTCGGAGACCAGCGCTAGCCCGGTCACCGGCCCCTCGGACCGCGACCGGCCTTGAACAGCCGCTCGTTACCCCTCTTGAAGTTGCCGGTGACCCGCTGGAGCGCGACCTGCTGGGCGTCGTGATCGGCCTCCTCCAGCTCGCTCCGCAGACGCTCGGCGCGCGCGCCGCCCAGCGTGAGCACGCACCTGCCCTCCCAGAACACCCGCACGCGGCCGTCCTTCGTGAGTCTGAAAGCGAAGACCTCGCCTCCCATGGCGTCACAGGCTACACGGCTGGCTCGCGGGTTCGCACGGCTGACTGCCGCGGCGCCCCTACAGCTGCATGACGCTGTAGTCGAGGCGGTCCTCGCCCAGGATGAGCTCGAGGAACTGCAGCTTCCCGAGGGCGTCGATCATCGCGAACGAGTTGTCGCGGTCGATGTAGACGCCTTCTTTCATGACGGTGTGGCCGTAGACGCCGAACCTGTGGCCGGCCTGACGAACGAGCTCGGGCTTGTTGTACCACCAGGTCTTCGTGTCTGGGTCGTGATAGAAGAAGTCGTCGAAGACCTGCATGCCCGGCAGTGGACCTGCGTGGGCGAACTGCACGCCGTGGAACACCTGCTCCCGCGGCATGGCCCGGAACCACTCCGCCAGGTCGTCCGGCAGCGCCAGGCCGCCCTGGGACTCGTCGAACTCCACGTGCTTGAGCCCGCCCCTGGTGCTGAGCTCGTACCGGTGGTCGAGGGCGCTCTCGTCGTGGTTGCCGAGGATGATGGTCACGTTGCCGCACGAGGCGTCGACGTAGCGCTTGAAGCGGTATAGCTCGCGGATCTGGGCCTTGGCGGCGCGCCGCAGGTGGTCCGGGTTGGCGGGGTCGTAAGGCTCCTCGCCGACCGCGTTGGCGTAGGCGCGCTCGTCCTTGTAGTGCACCAGGTCCCCGATGCATACGACCTGGTAGCGACCCTCCGTCACCGGGGTCGTCGGCTCGAGCGTGGGGGTGCAGGCGGCAGCGGCCTTCAGCACTCGCCACATCTCCGGCCATTGGCCATGCACGTCGCCCAGGGCGATGACCTTGATCAGTCCGTCCGCCTGCCCCTTCACCGCTCCACCGCGGCCTTGCCGACGAGGAGCGAGCGCAGCTTGCCGTAGAGCTCCCGCGACTCCTCGGGGCTCGCGCCGTAGCCGCCGTAGCGGACCACGAGCTTGGCGGCCTGGCCACCCAACCCCTCGGACTTGAGCCGGTCGACGAGCCGGTCGATGACGACGTGGGCCTCAGGCCTCTCCTCGGCCGGCTCGAGGGCCGCGGCCGTCGGCTCGGTATCCGGCAGGAGCGGCGGCGCTGCCGTCAGGGGACCGGCGCTGTCGGGAACGGCGCCCAGGTCGTCGCCCGACGGGCCCGCTTCGAGCTCCTCGATGAGGACGTCGCCGGTCTCCGGGTCGTGGGGGGCCCAGCCCTCCGCGCCCTCGGCGCGCATGCCGAACTGCTCGGCGCACGCCGCCAACGCGCTGTCCGCCAACGCGGCGGCCGAGGCGAGCTCCGAGCCGTGGACCCCGCCGGGAAGGCGTTCGACGACCGCGAAGCGCGTGACGCCCTCGACCGTGAGGTTGCAGACCAGAGCACCATCCAGCGCCGGCACGAGCTGGCACGACCAGCCCTGCGGCGTGACGGCCTCGTCGAGCCTGGCCCGCAGGGCCTCGGCCGTGAGCCTGGGGGCCACCCGAGCCCGCTGCCTGTCGGGCGAGACCTCTCGCAGCGTCCACGTGCTGGCAGAGGCGGGGAACGGCGCGGCCAGACGGGCCCATACAGCGCGCGGCATCGCGCCATGATAACAGCGCTCCGTACGCGTCCGACGAGGCATCCTCCACGCGCAGGGCGCGTTCGGAAGGGTGCTGTAAGGTAGTCGCATGTCCCCACCCGGAGCCTCGCGCGGCTCGTCAGCGTCGCCGTACCTGGCAGCCGCGATCAGGCTGCTCGCTGCCCTGTGCACCCTGGCCGGCACCTCGCTGGCCGCCCCGTCGGGCCCGAGCGCTCCGGCCGTCATGGTCGACGCGTTCCAGTACGCCTTGGGCGACACGCTCAGCGTCAGCGGCAGCGGGCTCGAGCCAGGGGCCGACTACGTCGTCACCTTCACGCCGCCGAGCGGCGAGGCGCGCGCGTCGAGCGCGGTGGCCGACCAGGCGGGAGCGTTGACGGTCACGTCGGCCCTCGACGAGCCGGGCGACTGGACCGTCTCGCTCACCGGACCGCGCATCGCCGCGAGCCTCGGCGTGCAGGTGATGGGCGGCGCGGAGCCGCCGGCCCCGGTCGAGACCGACGACGAACCGGTACCGCCGGTGCCGGCTCCGGAGGAAGACCGGGCAGAGCCCGACCCAGACGAGCCCGCCCCCGAGGACGAGCCCCCGGAGGAGGAGGCTCCCCCCGCCGCCGGCCCCGGGGCCTCACCGCAGCGACCAGGCGCCCTCCCCGGTGAGCCGCAGGTGCCGCCAGCGCAGGCGCGGGGCGAGATCG
>JBIQIQ010000010.1:0-2165 GCA_044507975.1 Deinococcaceae bacterium | reverse complement strand
GGCGCCCTCCCCGGTGAGCCGCAGGTGCCGCCAGCGCAGGCGCGGGGCGAGATCGCGGTGACCATCGAGATGGGCGACGTCGTCGGTCGCCGCAGCGGCGTGGAGGCGTGGCGCCTCACGTTCGGGCAGGGCAGCGGCGAGACGGCCGGCCTGCTGCAGGGCGAGGGCGAGGTCCTGGTCGGCCGCGGTAACCATCTCCTGCAGGTCGACCCGGTGACCGGCACGGTGCTGGCCCGCGACAGGCTGCCCGCGCAGGTCGTGAACATCGATAGCGGCCCGGCCTCGCTGGCGGTGACCGTACGCCACGCCGACGGCACGACCGAGACGCTGCCGTGGCCACCCGAACGGCCGCTGGCCTTCGACCCCGACCCGGCCCTCTACGGTTGGCTCCGTGCCGAGGCGAGCGTGTCCGACCCCGTCGCGCAGCTGTCCCGCGACCCGACGAACCCGTGGCTCTACCTCGCCGCCGCCCGGCAGCAGCCGGACCGGGGCGATACCCTCCGCCGCAACGCCCTCTCGAGGGCGCGCACGTTCTACGAGTACGCGCAGCTCGCCCAGGCGTTCCTGGCGGGGCCGCCGCGCGACGAAGCGCTCGCGACGCAGGCCATGGACGCCGCCCTCCTCGACTTCATCGAGCGCGGCTACCGCGGCACCCTGCTGCTCGACCCCGAGCTCACGGCCGCGTACGGCTTCCCGCACGCCAGTCTCGCGTCGGCGCTCCGCTCCGGTGACGAGCAGGCGGCCGACTTCTGGGCTCCGTGGCTCTACCGGCTAAGCGGCGACGGCGGTGCCGAGGTGCAGGGCCTCCTGTCCGAGTACGCCGCGCTGGTCCAGGCGCGAGGCGACCAGGACGCTGCGCAGACCTGGCGGGAGCGAGCGGCGCTCACCGGGCGCGCGGACCCTCTGACGACGCTCGAGAGGGCGGCGACCGCCGTCGGCAACACCGGCTGGTACGGCGTGCTCGCGCTCTTCGTCGCGCTGGTGGCGCTGCGCCTGACGCTCCTGGCCAAGTACTGGCGTGCCCAGACGCTGACGCTGCGCCAGCGCCAGGAGAGGGGCCAGGCCGTGAGCCGCTTCTCGCGCGTCCTGACGCTGCGCTACGCGACGTTCACGGAGAAGCTCGTCGTGGTCCTGCTGTTCGCGGCCATGGTCGCCGTCGCGGCCCTGTCTGGCTGGGTCGGCTCGACCGGCGAGCCGCCGCAGGCCCTCGGGTCCGGCTCGCTGGCGCATCCCACGAGCCGGGCGCTCCTCGCCGCGGCGCCCGACAACGCCGACAGCGCGTTCATCCGCGCCTTCGCAGCCCAGTCCGCCGGCGACACCGAGGCCGCCGCGGCCGGCTACCGGGAGCTGTCCGACGACGCCGACGCGATGAACAACCTCGGCGTGCTGCGGGGCGATCCCGAGCTCTTCCGGCTCGCCCTCGAGCTACGCCCCGGGCACCCGGTGGCGGCGTTCAACCTCGGCGAGGGGCCCAACCCGTCGCGCCTGATGATGGCCTACCGCCCCGACGCGCCCCTGCTGGTCCCGCCGCAGCCGGGCCGCTTGGCGCGGGCGCTCAGCGGCGGCCCCTGGGAGTCGCTGGGCGCGGCGTTCACCAACCCCTTCGCCGCCCTCACGGAGCTCCGCCCGTTCCAGCCCCACTGGCTGTGGACGGCGGCGGTCGTGCTGTTCCTGGCGTGGGCGGCCTGGACCGTGCTGTCGATCTTCGCGCCGCGACCGGCGGCGGCGCGCAACGCCCCGCGCACGTTCCTCTACCACGCCTTGGCGCTGCTCCTACCGGGCAGCGGCTTGGCGGACGAGCTGTGGGGGGTGCTCCTGCTGGTGCCTTGGGCGATCTTCGGCATCGACCTCCTGCTGCACCTGACCGACCTGGGGGTCGCGCCGGCGCTCGCCTTCGACACCGACGTCGTCGTTCTCGTGGTCATCTACCTGCTCAACACCGTCGCGTTCGCCGTCGAGTACGCCTCCTACCGCCGCCGCATGAGCGAGCTGCGGGCGGAGCACCCGGAGCTCGCGGCGGCTTACGGCCTCCGGCCGTGAAGGCCGACCCGCCCTGAGGCCCGGCGCCGATGGCGCGCCGGTCCCCGCAGAGGCCGCCGGCGGCGGGTACTGGCTCGTCGCGCTCCCGTCGAGAACGGCGGGGTCGCCGTCGTCCAGTACGCCGG
>JBIQIQ010000120.1:0-7496 GCA_044507975.1 Deinococcaceae bacterium | reverse complement strand
TCACGTCGGCCCTGCCGAAGGCGGTCCGGCCAGCTGCCACTGACGGCGTTGTAGCCGCGTCAACCTTCACACATCGGGGTCGTCTCCGCCGGTGTCATGGTGGGTCATGCCGATGAAGCACGACGGAAACGACCCTGAGCGGCCCTCGGTCAGCCCGGAGGCCGCCGAGCGCGCCTTCGCCACGCTGGCGGTCCACGCCGGCAACCGTTCCGACCCCGCCACCGGCGCGCACGGCACGCCCATCTTCCAGACCAGCACGTTCCTCCTCGGGAGCGTCGAGCGCGGCGCGCGGCTCTTCGCCGGCGAGGAGCAGGGCGGGATCTACTCGCGCATCGGCAACCCGACGGTCGCCGCCGCCGAGGAGAAGCTCGCTGCCCTCGAGGGCGCCGAGGCCGCCATCGCGTTCGCCACGGGCATGGGCGCGATCGCGGCCACCCTCCTCTCGACCCTGAGGCAGGGAGACGAGGTCCTCTACCTCGGCCCCCTCTACGGCGGCACGCATGGGCTCCTGCACGAGCTGTTGAGCCGTTTCGGGGTGAGCGCCCGCCGCGTGACCGCGGCCGGCCTGGAGGCCGCCATCACCGAGCGCACCCGCTTGGTGTACTCGGAGACGCCGACGAACCCGACCCTCGACGTTCACGACCTTCGCCGAGTGGCGGAGGTGGCGCGTCGCTACGGCCTACTGAGCATGGTCGACAACACGTTCGCCACCCCGTACCTGACGCGTCCCATCGAGCTGGGCATCGACCTGGTGGCCCACTCGGCCACTAAGTACCTGGCCGGCCATGGGGACGTCCTCGCTGGGTTCGTGGCCGGCCCGGCAGCGCTGCTGGAGCCGGTACGACTCGAAGGGCTGCGCCACGGCGGAGCGATGCTCGACCCTCACGCCGCCTTCCTGGTGTTGCGGGGCATGCGCACGTTGCACCTGCGGATGGAGGCGCACTGCCGCAACGCCCGCGCCGTCGCAGAGTCGCTCGTGGGCGCCCGCGGGGTGCGCCGGGTGCGTTACCCCGGCCTGCCCACCGACCCCGGGCACGCGGTGGCCGCGTCGCAGATGAAGGACTTCGGCGGCATGGTCGCCGTAGAGCTGCACGGGGGCCTGCCCGCCGCCGAGGCTTTCCTCGCCCAGCTGAGGGTGATCGATCACGCCGTATCACTTGGCGACGTGTCGTCGCTCGCCTGTGTGCCGGCCGCCAGCACCCATCACCTCATGTCAGAGGAGGAGCTCGCAGCCGAGGGCATCACGCCCGGCCTCGTGCGCCTCAGCCTCGGGGTCGAGGACGCGGCCGACCTGGTGGCCGACGTCGCGCGGGCGGCCGAGGCGGCCGCCCGCGTGTCTGCCGCGCTGAGCTAGTCGCTAGACGAGGTCGTCTCTGGTACCTGCGTCGCCCGGCATGTACGGAGCGGGGTCGGCGCCGGCCTGGGCCCCTGCCTGCGGGCCGGCGGGGTCGCCCGCCGTGTCGACCCGGTCGACCGCGATCGTCAGGTTCGCAGCCAGGGCGGCGATCGCTCCGATGGCCGCCCACACGGGCAGCAGGACGGTGCCGATGACGCCGAGGGTCAGCGGGATCTCGATGAGGGTGCGGCCCTCGTCGTTCTTGATCGTGATGCGGCGGACGTTGCCCTCGTGAACGAGCTCCTTGACCTTCGTCAGGACCCGCTCGCCCGACACGCGGAACTCCTCCGTGTACTGCCTGCGGCGGTCGTCGCCGTCCTGTGGCTGGTTCGCTTGGTCGCTCATGTCGCTCCTCCCTGGCCGGCACCTGCCGGCTGATGAGAACAGCCTAGGGCCGCGGCACGCCCCCGGGCATCCGTCCTTCGGATGACGCCCTCACCGACCAGCGGCCCAGAGCCCGGAGCGACCGTCGGGCAGCATGAGCCCGTCGACGATGGCGTTCAGGCCGCTCCGCGCCTCCGCGGGCTCCTGCGGGGCCTCGGTCAGGACGCGCGACACGAACTCGTAGCAGACGCCGTCGAAATGGAGCCGTCGCAGGCCCAGCGTGAGCGTGGCGTCCGCGGAGGTGCTCGCGACCGTGCCGAAGCGGGCGGTGGCGTGATCGCCGGCGCCCCCCACCTCCGGCAGGTTCGCCTCGAAGCCCGGCAGAGGCTCGAGCACGCAGTCGGCCTCGGTGGGCAGGTCGCCGCGCACGTGGACGCTCATCCCGGCCGCCGCCGCGGCCTCGGGCGAGGTGGCGTAGATGCAGTACTCGAACGCGTCGGTACAGGAGTCCTGAGCGCCAGCCGGCTCGAGCTGCGCCGGCTCGACCGCCAGCTGGAAGCCCTCCGGGAACCGCAGCACGGCCCGCGTGTCGACGAGCGTGACGCTGCGCCCCGGAACCGCCTCCGGCTCGCTCTCCACCTGCGCGGCCGCGGGAGAGACCGCGGCGGCCGCGATCGGCGCCGCCACCAGAGGCTCGCGCTGGCGCGTGAGGATCGCTCCGGCGAGCAGCAGGGCGCACACGACGAGTAAGACGACTCCCCGACCCATGCCGAGAGTATCCGGCGCCAACATGCGACGCTCGTTAGCGCGCGGTTGAGACGCCGTCAGTCTGTCGTGAGACGGAGCTCCTGGTCAGCTGGGCGGGCGCATGTGGCGGCGCAGCCGCTGGGCCATCACCGACATCACGTGGAGGCCGAACGTCGGCGAGCGCCGTATCAGGTGCTTGAACCACTCCTCGTCGATCGGCTCGACCTTGACGTCGGTGCGGGCCACGGCATCGGCGCTGCGGGGCACCTCGTCCACGATCGCCATCTCCCCGAACACGCTGCCCGGCTCGAGCACCTCGATCTGCCGGCCGTCGAGCACGATGTCGACGGTGCCGTCGAGCAGCACGTACATCTCGTTGCCCACGTCCCCCGCCCGGAAGATGACGTCGCCGGCCGCGCACGTCCTGGCGTTCGGGGAGTCCTTGAAGATCTCCAGTACGTCCAAACCCCTCACCAACCTCTCGCGGTGAGGGACAGCATGTCACACGCGCTAACCTCTCGGAACCTGCGGAGGAGAGGCGATGGCCGACGGACACGACTCCCCTGCGCTGAGCGAGGGTCGGGGCCGCCCACCCGCCGAGCCGACCTCAGCCCTCGGGCTCGCTCTGCGTGCCCTTCCCTCTCACGTCCTCCGAGCCCATCTCGCTCTCGATCGCGAACGAGATCTTCGTGTTGACCCTGTACTCGGCGATCCTGTCCCCGTCCACGATCGCCTGCATCTCCTTGACGTAGATCGACTTGATGTTCCGCACCGACCGGGACGCCTCCCGGAGGGCGACCTGCAGCGCGTCCTCGAAACCCTTCTCGGACTGGGCCAGCACCTCTATGACCTTCACTACCGACATCTCGCACCTCCAGGGAGCTTCAGCCGGACCGTAGCAACGGTGCCTAAGCTCCCCATTAGCGCGGGCCGAGTAGTATGCCTGGGCTTGGAAGCACGGCCCCTCTACCCGACCGTCGGGCGCCTGGTGCGCTTCTCCCTCCCCGCGATGCTCGCGGGCATGACCGTGCCGCTGATGGGCCTCATCGACGTCGCGGTGCTCGGGAGGCTGGGGGATGCCGCCGTGATCGCCGCCGTCGGGGTCGCCGGCACGATCTTCACGACGATCGCCTGGAGCTTCAGCTTCCTCCGCTTCACCACCACCGGCCTGGTCTCCCAGGCCTCGGGACGGGACGACGAGGCCGGCGTGGTCGTGGAGGGGTTGAGGCCGCTGGTGGCCGCCCTGATCGGCGGCGCGGGCCTGCTGCTGCTGCGGGAGCCGCTCCTGGCGCTGGGCCTGGCGCTCATCGCGCCGGAGCCGGACGTGGCGGCGCACGCCGGGGCCTACTTCAGGCTGCGCATGTTCGGCGCGCCCCTGACGCTGTCGCTCTACGCGATGCAGGCCTGGCTGATGGGGGTCGGCCGGCCGCGCACCCTGCTCGCCACGCAGAGCCTCATGACGGGGCTCAACGTGCTCCTCACGGCCTACCTGGTGCTCGGGCAGGGTCTTGGCATCGCCGGGGCCGCGATCGGGACCGTCACCGCCGAGGCCGTGACCGTCCTCGTCATCGCGGCCGTCGCCCTGAGGCACGTGCCCCTCGCGCGCTGGCGCGCGGGTACGGGCCGGGTGTTCGAGGCGGCGGCTTGGCGCCGCCTGGTCGCGGCGAACACCGACCTCGTCGTGCGCACGGTCCTGCTGAGCCTCAGCCTCGCGCTGCTCAACGAGCGCAGCGCCCGGCTCGGGACTGAGGTGCTGGCGGCGAACCAGCTGCTCCTGCAGTCGTACCTGCTCGTCGCCACCCTCATCGACGGTGTCGCGCTCGGCGTTGAGGTGTACGCCGGGCGCGCCGTCGGCGCCCGTGCTGCCGCGGCCCTGCGCCACGTCGTGTCCAAGGGAGCGCGCATGGCGCTGCTGTGGGGGGTCGTCGTGGCGGCGCTGGTCGCGGCGGGGGGCGGCGTCTTCCTCCCGCTGATGACGACGAACGAGGACGTCGTCGCGCTGGCCAGGTCCTACTGGGGCTGGCAGGTCCTGATGCCGTTCGTCGCCGTATGGGCGTTCCTGTGGGACGGCGTCTACTTCGGCGCGGTGCGCACGCGCGCGCTGAGGAACTCGATGATCGTCTCCACCGCCGTGTACGTCGTCTCCTCCTTCGCGCTCTTCGCCCTCCTCGGCAACCACGGGCTGTGGCTGGCCCTGGCGATCCAGCTCGGAGCCCGGGCGGTCACCCTCACGGCCGCGTGGCCCGGGCTCGTCCGATCGGTGGAGGAGTCGCCCGTGGCCGTGCCAACGTAGTGGCGTGACGAAAGACCGCGTAGGTCTCTACCGGGCGGCCCTCCGGTCGCTCCTCGCCTGGCTGCCGCTGGCCCTGGGCCTGGTGGCGGGCACCGCGCTGAACGCCCCTCCGGCCCCGGGCCCGGCCGATGCCCCCGCCGAGGAGTTCTCGTCCCACCGCGCCTTCGAGGTGCTCGAGCGCCTACTGGGCGACGGGTCGCCGCACCCCGTCGGCAGCCCGGAGAACGAGGCGGTCAGGGAGCGTCTCCTCGCCGAGCTGGAGTCCCTGGGCCTCGAGCCCGAGATGCAGACGGGCCTCGCCTGCAACCTGCGCTTCATGGTCTGCGGCGAGGTCGTCAACGTCGTGGCTCCGCTGAGGGCCGTCGGCGACGAGCCGGTAGTGTTGCTCACGGCCCACTACGACTCCGCGGCGGCCGCTCCCGGGGCGGCAGACGACATGGCCGGCGTGGCCGCGCTGCTCGAGACCGCCAGGGCCTTGCGTGCTGGCGAGCCCACCGAGAACCCCGTCGTGCTCCTCTTCACCGACGGCGAGGAGGCCGGCCTGCTCGGCGCCCGCGCCTTCCTGCAGCACCCCCTGGCCTCCCAGGTCGGGGTGGTCGCCAACCTCGAGGCGCGGGGCAGCCGCGGCGCCAGCCTCCTCTTCGAGACCAGCGCCGACAACGCCTGGCTGATCGACGCTTTCGCGGCCGAGGCCCGGCGGGCGGTGACGAGCTCCCTCCTCTACGAGGTCTACAGGCTGCTGCCCAACGACACCGACCTGACCGAGTACCGCGCCGCCGGGATGCCCGGCGTGAACTTCGCCTTCGCCGAAGGGCTGCCCCACTACCACACGCCCCTCGACGACCTGGCGAACCTTTCGCGCGCGAGCCTGCAGCATCACGGCGAGAACGCGCTGGCGGCAGCGCGGGCCTTCGGCGCCGCCGACCTCGCGTCACCGCCGAGTGGTGGAGCCCTTTTCACGTACGTCGCGCCCGGCGTCGTGCTGCGCGCGCCCCTGGGCTGGGCCCTTCCGCTGGCCCTCCTGGGCGCTGCGCTCTCGGTCGCGGCGGCTCTGCTGGCCCAGCGTAGGGGACGGCTTACGCCGGCCAGCTGGTCGCTGGGCTTCGTCGCCGCCCTGAGCACGGTGGTGTTCGCCGGTCTGGTCGCTACGGGCATCGTAAGCCTCCTCGGCGGCGTCAGGCCCGAGGCGGAGCCTTGGTACGCGGTGCCGCTCCCCACTCGCGTCGCCGTGTGGGCTGCTGCGTTCGTGGCCGCGTCGCTGAGCACGGCCGCCATCGCACGTCGAGCCGGGCGCTGGGGCCTCTCGTCGGGCGCTTGGACGCTATGGGCTGCCCTGACCGTCGCTGCCGCCGTCCTCCTTCCCGGCGCTTCCGCCGAGCTCGTGCTGCCCTTGCTCGTCGCCGGGGGCCTTCACCTCTTCGCGGCCTGGCTCGGGAAGGCCAGGCGGGGTTGGTCCGCCGTCGCCGTCGGCGGCTCCGCGGCGGCGGCCGCGTTCTTCTGGCTCCCGCTCGCGTCCGCCGTCGAGAGCGGGATGGGGCTGGCGTTCGCCGGCGCCGTCGCCGTGCTGGTCGGGCTGGTGGCCACCACGGCCGCCCCGCTCCTCACGCCGCCCGACGAGCGCTTCCAGCGGCCCGAGGACCTGCCCGCCGAGCCGAGCGGCGGCCAGCGCCGGGACCGGCGGACGGGCGCCCCTCCCGACCGGCCCCGCCTGGCCGCGCGGCTCGCGGCCTCGGCGGCGGGGGCCGTCGCCCTCGTGGCCCTGGTCGTCGCGCTCACCGCGCCGGCCTACACCGAGCTCTGGCCGCGCCGGCTGAGCCTCGTGCACCTGCAGGAGTGGGACGACGGCGAGCTCGAGGCCGCTCGCTGGCTGGCGGATGCCGCTCCGGCCGGTCCGCTGCCGGGTGCCCTCGCCGAGGCGGCCGACTGGCGGCCACCCGTCGCCCTGCTGCCTTACGCGGGCACGCGCTACGCCCACGCTCCCGCCGAGCCCACCGGCGCCACGCCGCCCCAGCTCGAGGTCGTCTCCGACGAGGAGCGGGACGGCGAGAGGGTGCTGGCGCTGCGCTTGAGGACGTCGGCGCCGCCCCTGCGCGCGACCGTCGGGCTGCCGGCGGACCTCGGCCTGGCGGAGGCGCGCTTCGTAGGCACCGCTTCCGGGTGGGACCTCCGCCGGGCCGGCGGGATCCGCGACCGGCACGTCCACTGCCAGGGCGCCAGCTGCGACGGCCGCGTCATCGAGGTATCTCTGCGCGGGCCGGCCCCGCACAGGCTCTACGTGGCCGAGGTCACGCGCGGCCTGCCTCAGTCTGGGGCTCGGCTGACGACGGCGCGGCCTTCTACAGCGGTGCCCAGCCACGACGGCGACGTCACCGTCCAGGTCCACTTCCTCACGATCCCCTGAGACGGAGGCGAACGATGCGGGAAACGACCAACGGCTCCAGTACGAAGTGGTCCCGAGAGGTTCCGCCCGTGGCGGCGACCGGCCTGGTGAAGCGCTTCGGGACGTTGAAGGCTCTCGACGGCCTCGACCTCACCCTGGAGCGCGGTGAGATCTTCGGGCTGATAGGGCCGAACGGGGCGGGCAAGACGACGACCATGCGCCTCCTGCTCGACCTCCTCAGGCCGAGCGGGGGCAGCCTCGAGGTGCTCGGGCACGACCCGCGCGCCGGTGGCGCGCGGCTGCGTCGGCGCATCGGTTACCTGCCTGGGGAGCTGCGTCTCGACAGTCGCCTCACC
>JBIQIQ010000119.1:0-7504 GCA_044507975.1 Deinococcaceae bacterium | reverse complement strand
CTCGCCTACGCCTCGGTCGCCGACCTCGCGGTCGTGCCGCTCCAGGACCTGCTCGGCCTGGGGTCCGAGGCGCGCATGAACACACCCGGTAGAGGCGAAGGCAACTGGACGTGGCGCTTCACGTGGGACCAGGTCCCCGGTTGGCTGGCGCCCCACCTGCTGGGCCTCGCCACCCTCTACGGCCGGGTCCCGGCCGGCGGAGCGGTCGACACGCTCTACCGCCAGTCGAGCCTCTGAGACCCGGCCGTCTCGGACCGGCCCGGGCTCAGGACCTGAAGATGACGTCCTCGCGGGTGAAGTTCCGGTGGGCGAAGACCAGCAGCAGCACGATCACCACGGACAGGGACGCCCAGGTGATGAGGATGCTGGAGAGGTCGGCCGTGCCCTTGACGATGTCGTCCATGACGAGCAGCGCGTTGAGGACCGGGACCATGTACGCGCCGTCGCCTATGCCGATGAGGTCCTTGAACTGCAGGGCTACGGCGGGGATCACGAAGACGAACGACAGGGGCGCGATGTAGCTCTGGGCCTCCTTGAACGAGCGCGCGAAGAGCGAGATCGACAGCAGCACGGCCGCGACCACCGCAGCGAGCAGCACCGCGCTGAGCAGCAGCAGCAGGATGCTCTGCGCGTCGACGGAGATGCTGCCGCCCATCATCGCGACGATCCCGCCGCCTTCCTCGCCCAAGCGCGGGAGGAAGAAGCTGCGCATCACCAGGCCGCCGACGAGGTAGCCACCGATGGCCGCGAACGCCGCCGTGAGGCCGAAGGTCAGGGTCGCCAGGAACTTGCCGAGCACGACCTCGCTGCGCCGCACCGGGGCGACGAGCAGCGACTCGAGGGTGCCGCGCTCCTTCTCGCCGGCGGTCGCGTCGACGGCCGTCATCTGGCCGCCCGTGAGGGTCCAGATGGCGATGAAGAACGGGATCAGCCACGAGAGCTGCCCACTGGAGCGCTCGGCCTCGGAGCTGGCGTCGACGGTGGCGATGGACACCGGCTCGAGGATCGCCGGGTCGAGGCCCTGCGCCCCCAGGCGCTGGGCGACGATGCCCTGCCGGTAGGCCGCCACGGCGGCCTGGAGCTTGCTCGAGTTCAGCTCGCTGCGCAGGTTGCCGACCTTGCTGTACACCTGGACCTGAGCGCTCCTGCCGGCGGCGATGTCGGCCTCGAAGCCCGCCGGCACCACGATCGCTGCTGGCACCTCGTCGTCGCGGACGGCGACCTCGGGGTCTTGCACCTCGACGAGCTCGACGTTCTGGGCCTCTATGGCCGCCCTGAGCTCCGCCGGCATGTTCTGCGCGCCCGACAGCCCGAGCTGCGTGACGGTGGTGGCCTCGCGCTCGAACAGGCCCCCCAGCAGGAGGGGCATGCCGAGCATGATCACGGGCAACAGGACGAGGGGGAGGAGGATGTTGGAGATGATCGCCCGGTGGTCGCGGACGGTCGAGAGGACCTCCTTGCGCGCGACGTCCCAGATGCGGCTCCACCTCATGCCGTCACCGCCTCGGCGCCGCTGCGCGAGACGAGCCGGAAGAACGCCTCCTCGAGGTTCCTCGCCTCGG
Source organism: Deinococcaceae bacterium (assembly GCA_044507975.1). Taxonomy (GTDB): domain Bacteria; phylum Deinococcota; class Deinococci; order Deinococcales; family Trueperaceae; genus DASRWD01. Next base: position 5,942 of record JBIQIQ010000119.1, on the reverse strand, counting down.
TCTGCGCCGTCAGCTCCGCCACGGTGCCCTCGGCGATCTTGCGGCCCTGGTAGATGATGCTGCAGCGGTCGCAGAGCTCCTCCACCTCGCCCATGACGTGCGTCGAGTAGACGACCGCGCGCCCCTCCGACGGGTAGGACCGGACGAAGTCGATGACGCTGCGGCGCGCCACGACGTCGAGGCCGCTGGTCGCCTCGTCGAAGAAGATCACGGGCGGGTCGTGGATGACGGCCCGCGCGATGACCACCTTCTGCTTCATGCCCGTCGAGAACCCCCCGGCGCGCCGGTCGAGGGTGTCGCCGAGCTGCAGGAGGGAGTCGAGCTGCGCGATGCGGGCGTCGATGGCAGCCGTGCTCATGCCGTAGAGCCTGCCGAAGTAGTGGAGGATCTCGCGGCCGGTGAGCCTGTCGTAGAGCCCCATGCCGCCGTTCACGACGCCGATCAGGGACCGAACGGCCTCGGCGTTGGCCACGATGTCCTTGCCAGCGACCTTCGCGGTACCGGAGTCGGGCTTCAGCAGGGTGGCGAGGATGCGGAGCGTCGTCGTCTTGCCGGCGCCGTTCGGGCCCAGCAGCCCGTACACCTCGCCCGAGGCGACCTGGAGGTCGAGGTCGTCGACGGCGACGACCTTCTTGCCTCCCTTGCCGCCCTCGAACGTCTTCGAGAGCCCCCTGGCTTCGATCATCGGTTCGTTCATGCCGTCTCGCATGCTAACCGAGCGGCCCGGCCGGCAGCGGATATCATCGCGCCAAGCCATGTCGGAACCGGACCTCATCGCGCTCGACGACTACCCCCTGGTACCGCGGGTGCTGCACGGCGTCGACGCTCCGGACCTGAGCGTGCGGCTCGCCGGGCTCGCCCTCGAGTGGCCGCTGGTGCCCCGCCTCCCGGCGGGCTCGTCGTGGTCCGAGGCGCTCGCCAGGCCGGCCGCCGCCGCCCCAGAGCTGACCCGCCTGGTGGCGGTGGAGGCCGGCGACGTCACCCCGGAGCGACTCAGCCAGGGGCAAGCCGCGTCGGTCGTGGCGGTGATGCCGCCCAAGCGCATGGCCGAGCTGGTCCCCGAGGTGAAGCGGCTGGCCGGCCTCGGCGTCGGCGCCATCGGCCTCGACCTCGCGCCGCTGGCCGACGCTGCGCCGTTCGGCAAGGAGGCCTTCCGGCCGCGCACCAGGGAGGACCTGGCGGAGCTGCGCGCCGCCGCCGGCAGGCCGCTGTGGGTGTTCGGCGTGGGCGGCGCCGCCGACGCCGAGGTGGCGGCGGAGGCCGGAGCCGACGTGGTCGTCGTCAGTTCCGCGCTCGGGGCGCGGCTGCGGTCGCCCGCCACCATCGACGTGCTACCCGAGGTCGTCGACGCCGTCGCCGGGATGCTGACGATCGCGTCGGGTGGAGCGGTGCGCGACGGGATCGACGTCTTCCGCTACCTCGCCGTCGGAGCCGAGCTCGTCGTCGTGTCCGGCGACCGCTCCGTGGCCGCGGTGGCTGCCGAGCTCGCCTACGTCTACCGGCTGACCGGCTGCGCCACGTTCGCCGACGTCGGCTACGACTCGCTCTTCGCCCCGCTGTTCACGGAAGCATGATCGCGTTCGTCGAGGGCGAGGTCGACGCCGTGCTGGAGGGCAGCGTCGTGCTGTTGGTCGGTGGGTTCGGCGTCGAGGTGCTGGCGCCGAGCCCGACGCTGGCCTACTGCCAGCCCGGGAGGCACGTGCGGCTGCGCACGGCCTTGTTCGTGAGGGACGAGCAGCCTCTCCTGGTCGGTTTCCACGAGGCCGACATGCTCATGGTCTTCCGGCGCCTCCTGGAGGTGAGCGGGGTCGGGCCCAAGGTCGCGCTGGGCCTGCTGTCCGCGCTCCCCGTCGAGCTGATCGCCTCCGCCGTCGCGAACTCCGACCCTGGCCTGCTGACCGGGGCGCCCGGCGTGGGCAAGCGCACGGCGGAGCGCATCGTCGTGGAGCTGCGGGGCCGCCTGCCCGAGCATCTCCTGGCGCCCGTCGCTGGTGCCGGCCCCGGGTCGCTGACGGACGCCGCGCGGGACGCCGTCGACGCTCTCCTAGCCCTCGGCTACCGCGAGTCGCAGGTCAAGGGCGTGGTCGCCGAGCTCGTGCGCGACGCCCCGGCTGCGGAGGCCGAGACTCTGATCCGCAAGGCCCTGGCGAAGGTGCGCTAGACGGCGGGTGTGCCCGGGCGGGCTCAGGCCACCGCCGCCAGGATCGCCTCGCCGGGAGCCTGCCACGGCATGTCGAAGGCGTTCGCGACCCCCTCGTGCGTGACCCTGCCGGCGTAGGCGTTCAGCCCTCTGAGGAACGCCGGGTCCTCGACGAGCGCCTTGAGACCCCGGTCCGCGAGGCGCAGGGCGAAGGGGAGGGTCTGGTTCGCCAAGGCGCGCGTGCTCGTGTTCGGCACCGCCCCGGGCATGTTGGCGACGCCGTAGTGCACGACGCCGTCGACGACGTAGGTCGGGGCGTCGTGGGTGGTGGGGCGGATCGTCTCGATACAGCCGCCCTGGTCGACGGCGACGTCGACGATGACGCTCCCCTCCTTCATCACGCCCAGCATGTCGCGGGTCACCAGCCGCGGCGCGCGGGCTCCGGGGATGAGCACCGCCCCGATGAGCAGGTCGGCGCGCGGGAGCATCTCGAGGACGTTGCCCAGGTTGCTCGCCATCGTCTGCAGGGCGCCGCGGAAGACGTCGTCGATGTACTGGAGCCGCGCGTGGTTGACGTCGAGCAGGGTGACCCTGGCGCCGACGCCGAGCGCGACCTTGGCCGCGTTGATGCCCACGGTGCCGCCGCCGAGGATCACGACCTCGCCGGTGCTGACGCCGGGTACGCCCCCCAACAGCACGCCGCGGCCGCCGTGCGGCCGTTCGAGGAAGTGAGCCCCCACCTGCGCCGCCATGCGGCCGGCGACCTCGCTCATGGGCGTGAGCAGCGGCAGGCCGCCGCTGTCGAGCTGCACCGTCTCGTAGGCGATGGCGGTGGTGCCGGCTCTCAGGAGCGCATCGGTCAAGGCTTTGTCGGCGGCGAGGTGCAGGTAGGCGAAGAGGACGAGGTCATCGCGCAGGTAGCCGTACTCCGCGGCGACCGGCTCCTTGACCTTGAGGACCATACTCTGCGCCCACGCCTCCTCGGCGCTGACGCCGGCGCGGGCCCCCGCTCCGGCGTAGTCCGCGTCGGTGAAGCCGGAGCCCAGGCCCGCGCCCGCCTCCACCGTGACGCGGTGGCCGGCGGCCACCAGCGTCTGGACGGTGCCCGGGGTGGCAGCGACGCGGTACTCCTGCGGCTTGATCTCCTTGACGACGCCGATGTCCATGCGGGTCTCCTAGCGCGCGGTCGCTGCGCCCCACGCGCCACGCGAGGTGCTCATCCCCAGACTCTACCGCGGCGCCCTGGCGGCGGCCGGCCCGGTTCCAGCGTTCCGTAGGCAGCAGGCGCAGGCTCACGCGAACACGCGCAGCAGCCGGTAGCCCGAGCCGTCGCTGGCCGGCTCGGCGAGCGCGACCAGCGCGCCTGCGCCGTCCACCAACACCGTTCGGCCCTCCAGGCTCAGAGGCGGACGGCGGCCGTGCCGCACGTCCTCTACCTCGCCGGCTCCGAGCCGCGCGACCGGGAGCTCGAGCGCCGCCACGTGATCGAGCGGACGTGCCTCGGCGAGCCGATCGAGCGGCACCGCCTCCTCCAGGTCGACCGCCCCGCTGGCGGTGCGAACGAGCCCCGAGAGGTAGGCGGGCGAGCCGAGGGCGGCACCGAGGTCGCGCGCGAACGACCGCACGTAGGTGCCGGCGCCGACCGTCAACCGCACGAGCGCCGTGACGCTGCGCGCGCCGGAGCCGACGCCGTCGGCGAGCTCGGGCGCGGGCGGCGTCGTGAATGCGACCCCTTCTGCGGCGGGCTGGTAACGCCCGGGCGGCGCCCCCGGCGGGCGCGCGAAGGTCGAGGGCAGGTCGAGCGGGTCGGCCGCGAGCCCCAGGAGGACGACCTCGCGGTAGGCGACGGGGCGAGCGGGCGGCTCCTCGGCCGCGCCGCGCCTGGCGGCGACGTAGCTGCGCTCCCCGCCGCGCTTGACGGCGGAGTACGCCGGGGGGCGTTGCTCCGTCACGCCCAGGAAGCGCTCGAGGGCGGGCAGGAGCGCCTCGGCGGTGAGCCAGGAGGCGTCGGCGACCTCGGTGACGGGCCCCTCGGCGTCGAGGGTGGGGGTGGCGGCGCCGAGCGTCACCCACGCCAGGTAGGTCTTGTCGTGGCCGGTCAGGTACGGCGAGAGCTTGGTGGCGTCGTGCGACATGACGAGCAGGACGCCCGTCGCGAGCGGGTCGAGCGTGCCGGCGTGCCCCACGCGCCGCGTGCCCAGGAGGCGCCTGGCCCGGGCCACGACGTCGTGAGACGTGAGGCCGAGCGGCTTGTCGACCGCGTGGAGCGGCACTCAGCCGAGGAACAGGCTGCGCACCCAGGGGCTGACCGTGACCGCCACGAGCAGGCCGACGTGGAGCGTCAGCTGGGCGATGAGAGGCTCCGTCGAGTTGGGGCGGCGCCTGAAGCCCTCGGCCAGGGTCAGGCCGAACACCAGCAGCAGCGCGACCGGCGTGCCGAACACGAGAGCGTAGAGCGCCCCAGAGAGGAGCGTGGCGATGCGCTTGTCGTAGCGCCGCGCCATCGGCGGGATCGCCAGCCCGCGGAAGAAGAGCTCCGCCAGAGGCACGAGGATCATCGCCGCGACGACGTAAGGGGTGAGCTGCACCAGGTCGAGGTAGAAGCCGCCCAGCGCCCCGCCGAAGGGCCGGTAGTGCAGGTAGGCGATCAGCGCGGCGAGGAAGAGCACGCCGAGGCCGACTCCCGCGAGCGGCTGGCGGCTGCTGCCCAGCAGGACCTCCATGGGGTCGTGCCCGTTCGCGGAGGACCGCCTCCAGGAGAGCAGCGCCAGGAACACGCTGAGAGTGATGAAGAACAGCGCCCACGCGTCGGTCGACTGCACCGGCGTCAGGATGGCCAGCCAGTTGTCGTGCACGAACGCCCCGTAGGCGAGCGCCGCCGCGAACGCGAGGAGCAGGGCCGTCGCCAGGGTGCCGTAGACGTTGCCCACGCTCCACTGGTGCGGGCCGTCGATGACCTCGAGGCCGCTGGTGCTCGGGATGCGGCTCTCGCCGACGAGGTGGATCGCCACGAGCAGCAGGAGCGTCGCCAGCCATACGAGCGCGTTGCCGCCCAGGCGGCTCAGCAGGTTGTCGCGCCTGAGGGACTCGGTCATCGCGAGGTTGCCGGCGGAGAGGTCGCCCTCGGCGTAGTAGATGAACGCCAGGGCTCGCAGGTCCTCGGCCTGCGCCTTGACGTCGCGAGCCCCGCGGAGCTGGTGAGCCGTGGCGAGCTGGCCGGCGGCCTCCTCCATGTCGCCCAGGGCCCACTGCGCGCGTCCGAGCAGGGAGCGCACCTCGGGGTCGCGGTCGTCGCCGGTGAGGTCGAGGTAGGAGCGCAGCTGCGTCGCTGCCGCGCGCGGGTCACCGAGCCTCAGCCTCAGCCGCGCGTCGGCGAGGCGGTACGAGACGTTGAGCGGGTCCGCCGATATCGCGGCGGAGTAGGCCGCCAGCGCGGCGTCGTAGCGTCCGGAGAACTCCTCGATGCTGCCGGCGAGGCGCTGGAGGTGGGCCTCGAGCTCGCGGTTGCCCTGCTGCTGGAGGATGGTGCGGGCGCTCTGCAGGAAGCCCTGGGCCTCTTCCGGCCGTCCGCCGGCCAGCACGGCCTCGGCCAGCAGCACCAACGGCTCGGCGGTCGGGATGCTGTTCCGCACGCGGCGCAGACGGTTCTCCGCGCTGGCGTGCTCCCCCATGCGCAGCTCGATGCGCGCCAGGGCCAGCTCGGCCTCGGAGAAGCTGGGTCGGACCTGTAGCGCGTTCTGACAGGCGCGCCTGGCGGTCTCGAGGTCGCCGCCGGCCTCGAAGCGCAGGCACTGCTGGTAGT
>JBIQIQ010000009.1:23297-40430 GCA_044507975.1 Deinococcaceae bacterium | reverse complement strand
CCGCCGGCGACGGGAACCTCATGCCCCCGACCTCGCCGGCCTACGCCAACGCGGCCGTCTTCGACCTGCAGGAGGTCGCCGTCACCAGCGACGAGGCCGGCGGCCAGGGCGCGACGCTGTCGGTGGCCATGGGCTCGGTCGAGCGGTCGGAGTCGCTGCCCGCCGGCTTCAACCGCGTCGTCGTCGACGTCTACCTCGAGGTGGCGGAGGGCGGCGCGGAGGCGACGATGGCCGGGCCGGCGCTCCTCATGCCGCCGGGGCGCGGTTGGGACTACGCCGTGCGCATCTCCCCTCGCGGCGCTTTCGGGACCGTCGCCCCACTCGACGCCGAGGCACCGGCCCAGTGGGAGCCGCTGCCGCTCGAGATCGTCGAGGACGTCTTCCTCGTGTCGCTGCCGTGGGCGCTCCACGGTGAGGTCGAGGTCTACGCGGCCAGCGGGCTCTTCGACGCCTTCGACCCGACCGACTGGCGGTCCCTGGCGACGAGCCCCTCGCCGTGGGCGTTCTCCAGCGAGACGCAGGTGGCGCCGGTCATCGACCTGCTCGCGCCCGACCAGGCGGCTCAGACCACCGCGCTGCAGGAAGGCGTGCTACCGGCGCCGACGCCGCAGCGGAGCTCTGGACTGCCGTGGCTGGCGCTGGCGACCGGGGGCGTCCTCGTGGCCCTCGGAGGGCTCTGGCTCAGGCGGCTCGTGCCGACTCCCGCCGAGAGGGTGGTTGACGAGCCAGGACCGGCCGGCGGCGACATCGAGCTCGAGGGCGAGGAGCCGACGGCCGACGACCAGCCGGTAGACGACCCTCCTCTAGAGGAGCCCCCTGCCGAGATGCCACCACACGAGGAGCCTCCGGTCGATGACCCTCCCGCCGAGGCTCCGCCCGTCGACGACGACGCGCCGCCGGTCGAGGCCCCGCCGGCCGACGAACCTCAGCCGGCCGAGGAGGCGCGGCCGCGGGCTCGCCGGCTCGTCATCGACCTGACGGACGCGAGCTGGTCGGAGGGGGACGAAGAGGATGGTGACGACCTGTCGGGCTTCGTCGCGACGTCGGCGCGGCGCAGCGCGGACCTGCCCGTCGAGAGCGCGGACGAAGAGAGCTGAGCTAGAGGGAGAGGTCAGTCGCCGTAGGAGGGCGCGGCGGGCACCGCGGCGCCCTGGCGCCGGGCGCGCGCGCCCAGCTCGGCCAGCCGAGCGGTGAAGCGCTCGTAGCCCCGGTCGATGAAGCGCAGCCCGCCGATCTCGGAGTCTCCCCTGGCGGCCAGCGCGGCGATCACGAGGGCGCTCCCGGCCCGGATGTCGGCCGCGTGCATGGCGGACCCCTTGAGCTCGCCGCCCCGTACCTCGAGCGTGCGGTCGACCAGCCGCAGGTCGGCGCCGGTGCGACTCAGCTCCTCGACGTGGGTGAAGCGGTCCGGGTACACCGCGTCCGAGAGGTTGGAGAGCCCGGAGACGGTCGCCAGGAACGCCGTGAACGGCGCCTGGAGGTCGGTCGGCACGCCAGGGTACTCGGCGGCCCGGACGTCGATGGGCCCGAGCTCGCGCTGCGTGGCGTCGACGGTCAGGCTCGTCCCCTCGGCGGACACGGTCACGCCGGCCTCCTCCAGCGCTCCGATGACGGCCGTCATGTGCGCCGGCTCGACGTCGGTGAGCGTGACGCGCCCCCGCGTGGCGGCGGCGGCCAGCATGAACGTGCCAGCCTCGATGCGGTCAGGGATGGGTCGGTAGGTGACGCCGGAGAGACGCCGTACGCCCCGCACGGTGATCGTGCGGGTGCCAGCCCCTTCTACCTGGGCGCCCATGGCGTTGAGCATGTTCGCGAGGTCGGGCACCTCCGGCTCGAGAGCGGCGTTCTCGATGACGACCTCGCCGTCGGCGAGCGCTGCTGCGAGCAGGACGTTCTGCGTGCCGCCGACGGTGGGCGCCTCGAACTCGACGCGACCCTCCATGCGCGCGGGGCGCCTAACGGAGAAGACACCCTCGTCCTCGTCGACGAGCACGCCGAGGGCCCGCATGGCCGAGATGTGGCGGTCGACGGGGCGCGGCCCGAAGGCGCAGCCGCCCGGCATCGGGACGCTGGCCTCGCCGCAGCGAGCCACGAGCGCGCCCATGATCACGAAGCTCGCGCGCATCTTGCTGACCAGGCCGTAGGGTGCGTGGCAGGTCCGGAGGCTGCGAGCGTGCAGATGCAGCGTGTGGCCCTCCCAGCGAGTGTCGACCCCTACGTACCGGAGGAGCTCCTCGAGCACGAGGACGTCGGCGAGGCGCGGGACGTCGTGGAGGACGACCTCCTCGTCGGTGAGGAGCGAGGCGAGCATGAGGTAGAGGGCCGAGTTCTTGGCTCGGAAGACGGGCAGCGTGCCGGTGAGGGGCTCCCCGCCGGCGATGATCATGACGTCGTTGGAGTCGTTCACTTCCGCCCTTTCTTCCCTGGCCAGAGCTTGACAGCCGAGGAGCGACCGCGATGTGAGATGATGCACCGCCACATCGTGTGCATGATGCACATCGTCAGTATAATGGGCCAACGCGGCGCCTGTACATACGTCCGTCCGGCTCTCGCCGCTCGGGCGGCGCCGTGCCCGTAGGAGGGGAAGTGCCGAAGCGCGAGAAGAAGCGGCTGCACGTCGTGCTGACCGAGGAACAGGACTCGCTCCTCACCAAGACGGCCTACCAGCTCTCGAACCCTGAGCGCCTGGTGTCGAAGTCCGAGGTGGTGAGGCTGGGCATCGAGATGCTCACGCGCGCCGTCGAGGAAGGCAAGCTCGACGCCGACCTGCTCAAGGCTCTGGACGGCGACCAAGAGTAGGCTGGGGTCCGTGTTCAGCGCCGGCGAGGTGCTCGACGGGCGCTACGAGATCCTCGGACCCCTCGGGGTCGGGGGCATGGCGCACGTCTTCAAGGCCCGCGACATCCACCTGGAGCGCATCGTCGCGCTCAAGGTCCTGCGGCCCCACCTGACCGAGACGGACAGCGAGCGGTTCCGGCGCGAGATCCGCGCCCTGGCGCAGCTCAACCACCCGGGCATCGTCGCCATCTACGACCTGGCGCTGGCCGAGCGCGTGTACTTCGCGATGGAGCTCATCGAGGGCGGCCCCTTCACCGAGCTCGGTCCCATCGACGGCGACGTCGAGTCGCTCTCGCGCCTGCTTGAGGCCGCCGCGGTCGTCGCCGACGCCCTGGCCTACGTGCACAGGCTCGGCATGGTGCACCGCGACCTCACGCCCCGCAACGTCCTCCTGACGCCCCAGGGCACCCCCAAGGTGATGGACTTCGGCCTGGTGCAGCTCACGGAGACCTCGAAGCAGCTCACGCGCACCGGCCTGACCCTCGGAACCCCCCAGTACATGGCGCCCGAGCAGGCCACGGGCGAAGCCACCGGCGCCGCGACCGACCTCTACGCCTTCGGCGCCGTCCTCTACCGCACCGTCACAGGGGTGTCCGCCTTCGAGGGCGAGAACGACCAAGCGGTGCTCTACCAACACGTCTACGGTCAGGTCAGGCCGCCACGCGAGCTCAACCCTCAGGTGCCGGAGGCGCTGTCTCGGCTCGTGATGAGCCTCCTGGAGAAGGACCCGGCCCGCCGCCCGCCATCCGGCTACGCGGTGGCCGAGACGCTGCGGGCGGTCCTGGCCGCCGTGCGCTCCCGCGCCGTGGGCCTCCCCGGCGCCGGACCGGGGAGGACGCACGCCTTCCCGAGCGGCCCGCCCCTGCCCCACGCCCTCGAGGAGCGCTGGCGCGCCGCTCTCGCCGAGGGCCCGCAGTTCCCGTCGGGCCTGGCCGCCGCCGGCGGCTTCCTGCTGGTCGGGCAGCGCTCCGACGCCCTGGCCGTGCTGCGGCCCGCCGACGGGGCTCTGCACGCGACGTTCGAGCTCGGCGACGAGGCTAGCCAGCCCCCCGTGGTACTCGACGGCCGGGTCTACGTGACCAGTCGGGACGGCGCCCTCCACGCCCTGTCGTGGCCGGGCGGCGAGGAGCTGTGGCGGCGCGAGGACCGCGACGTGGTCGGCGGCGCGCCGTACGGTCGCGACCTCGCGGTGGCGGCTGGCGACGGCCTCGAGCTCTGGACCGCGGAGGGCGACGTCATGTGGCGTTGCGACCTCGGAGCCGGCGCGGTCACCGCGCCGACCCTCCACCGCGGTCTGGCCCTGGTGCCCACCGCCGACGGCTGGCTCCACGCGGTGCGGCTCGCCGGCGGCAAGCACGCCTTCAAGGTCCAGGTCGGTCAGGTCGTCACGCCGCCCGCCGCCGCCGGGGGCATCGCGCTCCTCCCCGTGAGGGCGGGCGAGCTGCACGCTTTCGACCTCGAGAAGCGCGAGGTGCTGTGGAGCTACGACCTCGAGGGCGAGCAGTGGAGCACGCCCGTGATCTGGCAGCAGTACGTCTACGTGGCCTCGTGGGGTCAGCGACTGCACGCGCTGTCGCTGACCACGGGCGACGACCTCTGGACGCGGCCCCTGCCGGCGCCGGTCACGGCGACGCCGGCCATGGCGGCCGGGGCGCTCTACCTCGGCACCGAGAACGGCGAGGTCATCGCCCTCGACGGCCGCACGGGGCGGGTGCTGCACTCCCGGCGCGTCACCACCGGCTCCATCCAGGCGAGCCCGCTGCCGCTCGGCAGCGCCGTGTTCGTCGCCGCGCTCGACGGCACGGTCGTCGCCTTGGGCTAGGCCTTCTCCTCGGCGTCCGCAGCGGCTTCGGTGTTAGCCAGCTGCGGGGACGCCAGAGGCATCACACGCCAGAACCACTCACGGGCACGCCCCCAGGAGGCCAGCAGCCGCGCCGCTACGGCGGAGCCGCTCTCCGCCACGTGGCGCTCCAGCAGCGCCCGCAGCTCCTCTTCCTCGCTCGTCGCGGAGACGACGAGCCGCTCGGCGCGCGCCGAGGCCCGGTTCAGGCGGTCCGGCAGGCGCCCCTCCTCGTCGAGGACCCAGGCGACGCCGCCGGACATCCCGGCGGCGAAGTTGCGGCCGGTGCGGCCGAGCACGACCACCGTGCCGCCGGTCATGTACTCGCAGCCGTGGTCGCCGCAGCCCTCGACGACGGCGGTGGCGCCGGAGTTGCGGACGCACACCCGCTCACCTACGCTGCCGGCCGCGAAGAGCGCGCCGCTGGTGGCTCCGTAGAGCACCGTGTTGCCGGCGATCACCCCGCGCGTGGCGGGGTCGCGCGGGCGGAGGACCACGGTGCCGCCCGAGAGGGACTTGCCGACGTAGTCCTGCGCCTCGCCCTCGAGGACGAGGCGCAGTCCGGCCGGCGCGAAGGCGCCGAAGCTCTGTCCGGCCGCTCCCGCGAGGGTCGCGGTGAACGACGCTCCCGTCACCCCCGCGCCGCCGAAGCGCTCGGCGATGAGGCCGGCGGCGCGGGCGCCGACCGTCCTCTGGCCGTTGTCGATCCGGTCGGCGAAGACCGCGTCCGCGGCCGGGCCGCCTGCGAGCCAATCGGCGACCGCCTCGGCGACCCGGTCGTCGAGCACGGGCTCCTGCGCCGCGGGCGGGTCGTTGCGCGGCACCGTCGAGACGCGTTCGCGGCCAGGCCGCAGGGCCCCCTCGTCGAAGACGGCACCGACGTCCAGGCTGGCGCCCTCCCGCACCGCCAGCAGGTCCCAGCGCCCGACGAGGTCGTCGAGCGACCTCGCCCCCAGCCTGGCGAGCTCGTGCCTCACGGACTCGGCGAGGAAGGTGAAGAAGCGCACCACGTGCTCCGGCTCGCCGGCGAAGCGCCGGCGCAGCTCGGGGTCCTGCGTAGCGATCCCGACCGGGCACGTGTTGAGGTGGCACTGGCGGATCATCGCGCACCCCAGCGCGACCAGCGCGGTCGTCCCGAAGCCGTACTCCTCCGCGCCGATCGCCGCGGCGATCACGACGTCGCGCGCGGTCTTGAGGCCGCCGTCGACCCGCAGCCGCACCCTGCCCCTGAGCCCGTTCTCCACGAGCGTGCGCTGGACGTCGGCGAGGCCGAGCTCCCACGGCATGCCGGAGTGCTTGACGCTGGCGAGGGGGCTGGCGCCCGTGCCGCCGTCGTGGCCGGAGACCTGGATGCCGTCGGCGTAACCCTTGGCCACGCCGGCCGCGATCGTGCCGATGCCGGTGCTGGATACGAGCTTCACGCCGACGCGAGCCCGGGGGCTGACGCGCTTGAGGTCGTAGATGAGCTGCGCCAGGTCCTCGATCGAGTAGATGTCGTGGTGCGGCGGCGGGCTGATGAGGGTCACGCCCGGCACGGAGTGGCGGATGGCCGCGATCTCCTCCGACACCTTGAAGCCGGGGATCTGCCCGCCCTCGCCCGGCTTCGAGCCCTGCGCCATCTTGATCTCGATCTCCTGCGCGTTGACGAGGTACGCGGCGGTGACCCCGAACCTGCCGGAGGCGACCTGCTTGATCGCGCTGTTCGCCAGGTCCCCCGCCCGCGGGTGCCACGTGTCCGCGGCGCTCCGCTCGGGCATGTCGCGCTCGAAAGGCGCGAACCGCGCCGGGTCCTCTCCGCCCTCGCCGGAGTTGCTGCGTCCGCCGAGCCGGTTCATCGCGATGGCCATGGCCTCGTGGGCCTCGCGCGAGACCGAGCCGTGGCTCATCGCCTGCGTCGTGAAGCGCCGCAGCACGTCGTCGATCGGCTCGACGTCGCCCAAGGCGAGGGGCGGACCGGCGGGCCTCACGTCGAGGAGGTCGCGGACGGTGGTCGGCGGGCGCTCGTCGACGGCGCGGGTGTACTCGGCGAAGGCCTCGGCCGAGCCGGTCCGCACGGCCTTGTGCAGCGGCTTGAAGACCTCCGGGTTGAGAGAGTGGTACTCCCCGGCCTTCCGGAAGCGGTAGACCCCGCGGTCGACGAGGGCGGCCGGGGCCTCGGGGTAGGCCGCCGCGTGCAGCTCCAGCGCGTCGCCCGCGAGCACCTCGAGACCGGCGCCGCCGGTGAGGCCAGGGGTGCCGTAGAAGTAGCGCTCGACCACGTCGGCGGAGAGCCCGATCTGCTCGAACACCTGGGCGCCGCGGTACGAGGCCATGGTGCTGATGCCCATCTTCGACATCGACTTGAGCAGGCCCTTCTCCACAGCGGTCACGTAGTTGGCGACGGCCAGGTCCGGGTCGATCGGGTCCCTCCCCTTGGCGCCTCTGGCGACGTCGCGAGCAGTGGAGAGCGCCAGGTAGGGATGCACGAGCGCCGCGCCGAACCCGATGAGGCAGGCGAAGTGGTGGTCCTCGCGAGGCTCGCCAGTGTCGCAGACGATGGCCGCGCGCGTGCGCCTGCCCACGAGGAGCAGCCTGTGGTGCACGGCGCCGACGGCCAGCAGCATGGGCACCGGCGCGCGTCCCGCGCCGTGGCCCCGGTCGGACAGCACCAGCACCGCGACGCCGGAGGCGACCTCGTCCTGCGCTCGGTCGGCGAGCTCCTCGAGCGCGCGGGCCAGCCCGGCGGCACCCTCGGCGACGGGGAACGTGCAGTCGAGCTCCGCGGCCCCCAGGACCGATTGGGCCTTGAGCGACGCGAGCTGGGCGGCATCGATGATCGGGCCGTCGAAGCGCATGACGCGCGCCGCTTCCGGCTCCTCGTCGAGCACGCTGGCGCGCGGCCCGAGCACGGTCGCGAGAGACATGACCACGTTCTCGCGCAGGGGGTCCATCGGCGGGTTCGTCACCTGGGCGAAGCGCTGCTTGAAGTAGCGGTACGTGAGCTGCGGCGCCGGCGAGAAGACCGCTAGCGGCGTGTCGTCGCCCATCGAGCCCACCGGGGCCTCGCCTAGCACGGCCATCGGCTCGAAGATGCGGTCGCGCTCCTCGGCGTGGTAGCCGAACACGGCCTGGGCCTGCCTGAGCGAGGAGGCCTCGGGCTCCGGACCGGGCTCCGCCGCGGCGGGCTCGAGGTCGACCTGGTAGCGCTCGACCCACGTCCCGTAGGGTCGCCGGCGCGCGTAGCGCTCCTTGATCTCCGCGTCGCGGAGCAGCCGGCCCTCGAGGAGGTCGACGGCGATCATGCGGCCCGGACCCAGCCGGCCCCGCTCGACCACGCGGTGCTCCTCCTCCGGCAGGACGCCGGCCTCGGAGGCCACCACGAGGAGGTCGTCCTGCGTCAGCCAGTAGCGCTGCGGCCGCAGGCCGTTGCGGTCGAGCATCGCCAGAGCGTGCCGCCCGTCGGTGACCGCCAGGGCGGCGGGGCCGTCCCACGGCTCCATGAGGGTCGCGTGGTAGGCGTAGAAGCCGCGGAGGTCGTCGTCCACCTCGGGGTCGTTCTCGTAGGCCTGGGGCAGGAGCATCATCAGCGCGTGCGGCAGGTCGCGGCCGGAGAGTGCCAGCAGCTCGAGGGCGTTGTCCAGAGCTCCGGAGTCGGAGACGCCGTGCTCGATGATCGGCAGCAGGTCCTTCGCCTCGTCGCCCCAGGCGCGGCCCGTGAGGCGGGGCTCGCGGGCGCGCATGAAGTTGACGTTCCCTTGCAGCGTGTTGATCTCCCCGTTGTGACCCAGGAGCCGGAACGGCTGGGCCAGCGACCAGCGGGGCTCCGTGTTGGTGCTGAACCGTTGGTGGAAGACGCAGACCGGCGTCTCGTAGTCGGGGTCGGCGAGGTCGAGGTAGAAGCGCTGCAGCTGGTCGCCCGCCAGCAGACCTTTGTAGGAGACCGTGCGGCTCGAGAGCGAGCAGACGTAAGCGCGTCCGAGCCCGGCGTCGCGCAGGCGCCTCTCGATGCGCTTCCTCGTGAGGTACAGCGTCCTCTCGAACGCCTCCTCGCCCTGCCACCGCGGCCGCCGCAGCAGCACCTGCCGGATGTCCGGCATGCGCGCCCGGGCGAGGTCGCCCAGCGCGTCGGGGTCCAGCGGAGGAAGGCGCCAGGCGAGGGTCTCGAGCGGGCTTCGCGCGAGCTCGTCGCGCACCAGGGCGTACACCCTCTCGGCCGGCGAGTCGTTGGCCACGAAGAAGACGCCGACAGCCAGGTCGCGGTCGCGCTCCAGGCGGACGCCGCGCGCCTCGAGCTCGCGGCGGAAGAGCTGCCGCGGGATGCTCGTGAGCACGCCGGCTCCGTCGCCGGTCTTGCCGTCGGCGCTGACGGCGCCGCGGTGCGCCAGGTTGGTGAGCGCGGTGAGGCCATGGGCGAGCACGTCGTGTGACGCGCGCCCTCCGACGTGCGCCACGAAGCCGACGCCGCAGGCGTCCCGCTCCTCGCTCCAGCTGAGCTTCGTGTAGTCGGACATCATCGGCAGGCGACCTCCTCGGATCGTGGGAAGCCCCGGCACCCGCTGGTCGCTGCTCCTCGGAACTGGCAGGCCGACCCTGACGGCGCTACGCCGGCGCGTGGGCGGCCGGCGTCTGCGAGGCGGACGATCGTCGGCGCGCTGGGTTGGTCGCGCGGTGACCGGCCGAACGTTGGCGGGAACTGTAAGGGCGGAAATCGGCCCGTGTCAAGAACGCGCGCGCCGTGCGCGCGAACGGCCGCCCCGTGTGGTATAGGGCGGCCGCGGCGGTGCTGCTGTGGTCGGTCGTCAGTCGGAGGCGGTCGCCGGCGAGGTCAGCGGCTCGACCGCGGGCGCGCCCTGCAGCCTCACCTGGCCGGCCGCCAGCTTGTTGAGCACGTCGACGTACGCCCGCGCGGACGCCTCGACCACGTCGGTCGAGAGCCCGCGGCCCTGCACGAGCCGTGACTCGTTCCGCACCCGGATCGTCACCTCGCCGAGGGCGTCCTTGCCGGAGCCTACGCTCCTCAGCTCGTAGGAGTCGAGGTCGAGCGGGAGGCCCGTGATCGCCTCGATCGCGTGGTACGCGGCGTCCACCGGGCCGTCGCCCGTGCCGGCCATCGTCACGGTGCCCGTGTCGGTCTCGAGGGTCACGGTCGCGACCGGCACCAGGTTCGTCCCGGACTGGAACTGCACGCTCCGCAGCACGTACGCCTCGGCGGCGCGGCCGGCCTCGTCGTCCATCAGCGCCCGGATGTCCTCGTTCGTGACGCGGGTCTTGCGGTCGCAGAGCGCCTTGAACCGCGTGAAGACGGCGTCGAGGCGCTCGTCGGACACGTTGGCGTAGCCGAGGTCCGCGAGGGTCTTGCGCAGGGCGCGACGGCCCGAGTGCTTGCCCATGACCAGCACCCCTGCGTCGCGTCCCACGAGCTCGGCGTTCATGATCTCGTAGGTCGCGCGGTTCTTGATCACGCCGTCCTGGTGGATGCCGGCCTCGTGGGCGAAGGCGTTCTCCCCCACCACGGCCTTGTTCGCGGGCACCATCATCCCCGTGTGCCGCTCGACGAGCTTGCTCACGCGGTAGATCTCCCGCGTGTCGATCGACGTGGTGACGCCGTAGTGGTCGGCCCGCGTGTAGAGGGCCATGGCCGCCTCCTCGAGCGAGGTGTTGCCGGCCCGCTCGCCGATGCCGTTGATCGTCGCCTCGATCTGCGTGGCGCCGGCCTCTACCGCCGCCAGGCTGTTCGCCACCGCCATGCCGAGGTCGTCGTGACAGTGGGTGCTGATGCGCACGTCCCTGGCCTCGGGCACGTTGGTGAAGATCGAGCGGATCAGGTCGCCGTACTCCTGCGGCGTGCCGTAGCCGGTGGTGTCGGGCACGTTGATCGTCGTGGCGCCCGCCGCGATCGCCGCCCGCACGAGGGCGTAGACGAACTGGGGGTCGGCCCGCATGCAGTCCTGCGCGCTGAACTCGACCTCCTCGGCGAAGCCGCGCGCGTAGCGCACCATGCGGTCGGAGAGCTCGAGGACCTCCTCCCGCGTCTTCCTGAGCATGTGCTCGAGGTGCACGTCGCTGGCCGAGGTGAAGATGTGGATCATCGGCTTCCGCGCCGGCTCGAGCGCCTGCGCGGCGCGGTCGATGTCGAGGGTGTGGGTGCGGGCGAGGGCGCACACGATCGGCCCTTCGACCTCCTGCGCGATGCTCCGGACGCACTCGAAGTCGCCCTGGCTGGTGATCGGGAAGCCCGCCTCGATCACGTCGACGCGCAGCTTCGCCAGCGCGTGGGCGATCTCGAGCTTCTGAGCCGTGTTGAGGGCGACGCCCGGGCTCTGCTCGCCGTCGCGGAGGGTGGTGTCGAAGAAGCGGACGTGCCTCACGCGCTCACCTCCTGTGGGCCCTCCTCGACCTCCTCCTGGCCGCCGATGAACGGCATCATGTCCCGAAGCGAGGCGCCGACCTGCGCGAGCTGCGACTCGGCGGCGTTGCGCCGCCCCGTCCTCAGCGTCGGCTGACCGACCTGGTTGTCGACGAGGAAGTCCTTGGCGAACGCGCCGGAGCGGATGTTGGCCAGCACGCCCTTCATCGCCTGCTTCACCTCGTCGGTGACGATCTTGGGGGCCGTGACGTAGTCGCCGTACTCGGCCGTGTTCGAGATCGAGTGGCGCATCTTCTCGAAGCCGCCCTCGTAGATCAGGTCGACGATGAGCTTCATCTCGTGGACGCACTCGAAGTAGGCGAGCTCGGGCTGGTAGCCGGCCTCGACCAGCGTCTCGAACCCCGCCTGCATGAGGGCGGTCACGCCGCCGCAGAGGACGGCCTGCTCGCCGAAGAGGTCGGTCTCGGTCTCCTCCTTGAAGCTCGTCTCGAGGACGCCGCCGCGGGTGCCGCCGATCGCCTTGGCGTAGGCGAGGGCGCGGCGCTGGGCCGAGCCGGTGGCGTCCTGGTGGACGGCGAGGAGGCACGGCACGCCGCCGCCCGCGCGGTAGGTGCGGCGCACCAGGTGTCCGGGGCCCTTCGGAGCGACCATGAAGCAGTCGACGCCGGACGGCGGGGTGACCTGCGCGAAGTGGACGTTGAAGCCGTGGGCGAACGCCAGGGCGTTGCCGGGCCGCAGGTGCGGGGCGACCTGCTCGCGGTACACGCGTCCCTGCACCTCGTCCGGCAGCAGGATCATCACGATGTCGCCTTTCGAGGCGGCCTCCTCGACCTCCATCACCTTGAGGCCGGCGGCCTCGGCGGCGGCCCACGAGTTCGAGCCGCGACGCAGGCCGACGACGACGTCGCAGCCGGAGTCGCGAGCGTTCAGGGCGTGGGCGTGGCCCTGCGAGCCGTAGCCGATGACGGCGATGGTCTGGCCGTCGAGGTCCTGGAGGTCAGCGTCGGATTCGTAGAAGATCTTCGCCATGTCGTTGTTCCTTCTCTCTCGCCCTGTCGTGGGCGTCTGGGGGACTGAGGGGCTTGCGGCGGCGCGCTCGGCCGGCTTCGACTCGCGGTTCATGCGGCCCTGGCGCGTCCCCCTTCCTGCTTGGTGCGCTCCAGAGCGACCATGCCCGTGCGGATGAGCTCGACGATCCCGAAGGGCCGCATCAGCGCGACGAACGCCTCGAGCTTCTGCCCCTCGCCGGTGACCTCGAACGTGAGGGCCTCGCGGGCGACGTCGACGATGCGGGCGCGGAAGTCCTGCGCCACCTGCCGGACCTCGACGCCGAGCTCGGACGAGCGGACCGCGACCTTGATCAGCATGAGCTCCCGCCCCACGTACGCCGCCTCGGAGTGGTCGACGACCGTGAGCACGTCGATGAGCTTCTGGAGCTGCTTATTGACCTGCTCGACGGTCGCGTCCTCGCCGGTCACGACGAACGTCGTGCGGGAGATGCCGGGACGCTCCGTCTGGGCGACAGAGAGCGACTCGATGTTGTAGCCGCGCCTGGCGAAGAGGCCCGCGATGCGGAGCAGCACGCCGGGCTGGTCTCGCACGGTGACCGACAGCACGTGGCGGGAGACGCTCACGCCGGCACCTCGACCCGCTCGGCGGGAGCCGGCTCGGGCTCCTGGTCTCCCACGATCATCTCGTCGACGCCGGCGCCGGCCGGGACCATCGGCCAGACCTTCTCGGCCTCGTAGACGAGGAAGTTTAGGAGGACGGGGCCGCCCCTGGAGAGGGCCTCGGGTATCACGCGCCGCGCGTGCTCGCGGTCGAAGACGTTGTGGCCCTCGATGCCGTAGGCCTCGGCCAGCTTCGCGAAGTCGGGGTTCGAGTCGGCAAGGTAGATCTCGGAGTAGCGCTGGGCGTGGAAGAGCTCCTGCCACTGCCTGACCATGCCGAGCACGCCGTTGTTCAGGATCGCGATCACGACCGGGAGCCGGTGCTTGGCCAACGTCGCCAGCTCCTGCACGTTCATCTGTACGCTGCCGTCGCCCGCGACGCACACGACGGTCTCGCCGGGCCGCGCGAAGGCCGCGCCGATCGCCGCGGGTAGCCCGAAGCCCATCGTGCCGAGGCCCCCGGAGGTGATGAAGCTGCGGGGCCGCCGCGTCGGGAAGAGCCGCGCCGCGAACATCTGGTGCTGCCCGACCTCGGTCGTGACGATGCCGTCGCCCGCGGCCTCCCTCAGCATCTCGAGCACCTCTTGCGAGACGAGCGGCTTGTCGCTCTTGTAGCGCTCCGGGTAGCGGGCCTTCCAGCCCGCGACCTGCTCGCGCCACGGGTCGATGTCGAGCCGCTCGAGCTGGGCCATGAGGCGCGGCAGGACGTCGCGGAGGTCGCCGACGACGGGGACGTGAGCCTTGACGAGCTTCGAGATCTCGGCGGGGTCGATGTCGATGTGCACGACGGTCGCGTTGGGCGCGAAGCGGCTGATCTTGCCGGTGACGCGGTCGTCGAAGCGCAGGCCCGCGCCCAGGATCAGGTCGCAGTTGGTGATCGCGCGGTTGGCGGTGACCGTGCCGTGCATGCCTGGCATGCCCAGGGCGTTGTCGCGCCCGGGCGGGTAGGCGCCGATGCCCATGAGCGTCGTGATGACCGGGATGCCGGTGTGCTCGGCGAAGGCGATGACCTCGTCGGTCGCGGCCTGACCGCCGCCTCCCACGATCATCACGGGGCGCTCCGCCTTGGCGACGGCCTCGGCCGCGCGCTCGATCTGACGGGCGTTGCCGACGTAGGTGGGCCGGTAGCCTGGCAGGTCGATCTCGGCCTCGAGGGCACCCGAGAAGGAGGCCAGCTGCACGTCCTTGGGGACGTCGATCAGCACGGGACCCGGGCGGCCGGTCGAGGCGATGTGGAACGCCTCGGTGATGACGCGCGGCAGGTCGGCGACGTCCTTGACGAGGTAGTTGTGCTTCGTCACCGCGCTGGTGATGCCGTAGACGTCGGCCTCCTGGAACGCGTCCGTGCCGATGAGGGAGGTGGCGACGTTGCCGGTGATGGCGACGACTGCCGAGGAGTCCATGTAAGCGGTCGCCAGGCCGGTCACGAGGTTCGTGGCGCCGGGGCCGGACGTCGCGAAGCAGACCCCGACCTTCCCGCTCGCTCGGTAGTAGGCGTCTGCCATGTGCGCTCCGGCCTGCTCGTGCCGGACGAGCACGTGCTTGACCGGCGAGTCGTAGAGCGCGTCGTAGATGGGCATGATCGCCCCGCCCGGATGCCCGAACACGACCTTCACGCCGTGCCTCTCGAGCATCTTCATCACAACCTCTGAACCCTTCACCGACACCTCCGAGCCGCCAAACAAGAACCCCGCCGCGGGACGAGCGGCGGGGCAACGAGAGCCTGTGCCTGACCTTATGGTCAGCCGGCGCTACCCCGGTGGCCTAGTAGGAGGCCGGTCGAGCGAGGGGTGACGGTCAGCCGAGCGGTCATTGCGGGGGAGTATATGCAGGCACCACCGGAGTGTCAACCGCGGCCAGGCCTGCGCCGGCGGCCCAGGAGCGCCGTGTCCGGCGTGACGACGGCAGTTGCGCGGTGCGCGGCGATGATGCACACTGTGGCACGCGGTCCCAGGCGGGGAGGTTGTCATCGAAATCCTTCGTGTATCGGGTTCTTCCCGGCCGAACTCGGTTGCGGGTGCCATCGCCGCGTTGCTGCGGAACGAGGGCGAGGTCGAGGTACAAGCGATCGGCCCTCACGCCGTCAACCAGGCGGTAAAGGCCATCGCCATCGCGCGCTCGTACATCCAGGCAGACGGCCTGGGCCTGGTCACCGTGCCGTCCTTCGTCAAGCTCGAGCTGCACGACGAGGAGCGCACCGCGGTGAGGTTCGCGGTGGAGTCCTACAAGGCACAGAGCGAGTGAGCGCGGCGCCGGCCGGCGCCGCCACCGACGCTGCCTCCGGCAGCGCCCGCGAAGTGGCGCTGGCCGTCTTGGTCCGGTGCCTGGGCGGCGCGTACCTGTCGCGCGCCCTGCATGAGGCGGTCGACGCCTCCGGGCTCGAAGGCCAGGACCGTTCGCTCGTGGCCGACCTCGCCTACGGCACGGTCCGCCGGCTGCTCGCGCTCGACGCGCGTCTCGCCCCCTACCTCGCGGAGCCGAGCAAGCTGCCGGCCGCGGTCCGAGCGGCGCTGCGCCTCGGGGCGTACGAGCTCCTCGTCAGGGCCACGCCGCCCTACGCGGCCGTGAGCGCCTGGGTCGAGGTCTCCAAGGGCGCGAGCCCCCGGCACGCGAGCCTCGTCAACGCCGTGCTGCGTCGGCTCGCGCGGGAGGCCCCGACGGACGCCGGCGCCTGGACCACGGGCGAGCCAGACCCCGAGCGCGACCTGTCGCTGCCAGTCTGGCTGTACGAGAGCTTCGCGTCCGCCCTCGGAGCGGACCGCGCGGCCGCGGCCGCCGAGGCGATGCTCGAGCCCGAGCCGTTGTGGCTCACCGCGCTGCGCCCCGAGGCGGAGCCATCGCTGGTCGCCCAGGGGTGCGAGGTGCGTCCGGGCCCCGAGCTGCGTATGCCGGTGGGCGTGGCGGCTACAGACTGGCCGCGCTCGCTGTCGGTGCGCTCGCCGGTGCCGCTGGCCCAGCTCCGCGCGTTCCGCCACGGTCTCGTGCAGCCCCAGAACCCGTCCTCGCTCTACGCGGCGCGGCTGCTCGGCGCCCGCGAGGGCGAGCTCGTCTACGACCTGGCCGCGGGCCACGGCGTCAAGACCGCCACCCTCGCCGCCAGCGGGGCGAGGGTCGTCGCCGTCGAGCTCTCGGACAAGCGCGCGCGGCTGGCCCGGCGCAACCTCGACCGCCTCGGCCTGACGGTGGAGCACGTCGTCGCCGACCTGACGTCCGGCTGGCCGCCGCCCGGTGCCCGGCCCGGCGACCGCGTGCTCCTCGACGCGCCCTGCAGCGGCACGGGGACGCTGCGCGGCAACCCCGAGATCAAGCTGCGGCTGAAGCCGGCCGACGTAGAGCGTCTCGCCGGGCTGCAGGGGGAGATGCTCGCGGCGGCGGCGCGGGCCGTGAGGCCGGGCGGCACCCTCCTCTACGCGGTCTGTTCCCTCACCTCCGAGGAGGGCCCGCGGCAGGTCGAGGCGTTCCTCGACGCCCACCCCGAGTTCGCGGCGCAGGACGTCCCGACCGCTGCCCACCCGTTCACGCCGGCAGGCGTCGGCGCCTACCTGCTTCCCGTCGGCGGCCTCGACGGCTTCTACCTCGCCAGGCTCGAGCGCCGCGCCTGACGGGCGCGCACGCCGGCGGCGTCCCGGCGCCGCCGCGTCGCTGCCCTGTGGCCTTCTGTTACCTTCAGGCATGGCGAGGCACGAGCCCATGGTCCAGCTGGCAGACGGGGTGTACGCGCTCACCGGCGCGGTCAACTGCGCGGTCCTGGCGGCCGACGATGGCCGAGCCGTCCTCGTCGACAGCGGCCAGGACGCCGACGCCGGACGCCGTGTCAGGCGCGCTCTGGAGCAGCTCGGACTCGAGCTGGCGGCCATCCTCAACACTCACAGCCACGCCGACCACTTCGGCGGCAACGACTACCTGGTCAGGCAGTACCCGGCGGCCAGGGTGTACGCGCCCCCCTTCGAGGCCGCGATCATCCGCTCCCCTTACCTCGAGCCCGTCTACCTCTTCCACGGCGCGAAGCCTCCGGTGGAGATGACGAGCAAGTGGCTGCAGGCGAAGCCCTCGCCCGTCCACGAGGAGGTCGAGGCTGGCCCGCTCGAGGTCGCGGGGCTGAGGCTCGAGCTGCTCGACGTCAGCGGGCACGCCCACCGCATGCTCGCGGTGCGCGTCGATGACGTGCTGCTCGCCAGCGACGCGGTGTTCGGTCCGGCCACCCTCGAGCGCTACCCTCTCCCCTTCGGTCAGGACGTCGGGGCACAGAAGGCCGCGCACGGCGTCGTGGCCGGCTCCGGCGCCCGCCTCGTCCTACCCGGGCACGGCGACCCGACCGACGACGTGGCGGGGCTCGTGGCCGCCAACGGCACAGCGGTGGCGCGCGCCGAGGAGGCGGTGCTGTCGGCCTGCGACGGCGCCACGACCGAGCAGGTGCTCGCGAGCGTGGGCGGCGCGCT
>JBIQIQ010000009.1:18550-23197 GCA_044507975.1 Deinococcaceae bacterium | reverse complement strand
CGGCCTGCGACGGCGCCACGACCGAGCAGGTGCTCGCGAGCGTGGGCGGCGCGCTGGGGCTGGGCATGGACGACCTGGCCCGCTACCACCTCAACCTCTGCACGGTGTCGGCCTACCTCTCGCACCTGCGCGAGAGCGGCCGCGTCTCCGCCACGGTCGCCGGCGGGCGCCTGACCTGGGCGCGGCCGTGAGGCTCACGAGCGCGGGCGCGGCCCGGACCGTCACCGGGAGCTGCCATCACCTCGAGGTCGGCGGCGCAGCCCTCCTCATCGACTGCGGCCTGTTCCAGGGCCCGCCCGAGCTGGAGGCTCTCAACCGCGAGCCGTTCGTCTTCGACGCCGCGTCCGTGGGCGCCGTGCTCGTGACGCACGGCCACCTCGATCACGTGGGGCGCCTGCCACTGCTCCTGCGCTCCGGCTACCGCGGCCGCTTCGCCGCGACCGAGGGCACGCGGGAGATCGCGGCCATCATCCTGCGGGACGCCGCCTCGCTGCAGGCCGAGGACCACGAGCGCGCGCTGCGCAAGGCCGTCCGGGCGGGCCGGGCCTCGGAGGTGCCGCCGCCCCTGTTCACCCGTGAGGAGGCGGAGGAGGCGATCGACCGCTTCCGGCCGGTCGCGTTCGACGAGCCGTTCCAGCCCGTGCCAGGCGTTCGCGTGACGTACCGCCAGGCCGGCCACATCCTCGGCAGCGCCTACGTGGAGGTCGAGTCGGGCAGCCGCAAGGTCGTCTTCTCCGGCGACCTCGGCAACCGTCAGAGCGCCCTGCACCCCACCGCCGTGCCGCCGCGCGGGGCGGACGCCATCGTCGTGGAGTCGACCTACGCCGACCGCTCACACCGCTCTCTCGAGGGCACCCGCGACGAGCTGGCCGACGTCCTGAGCCTGGCGCTCCAGGCCGGCGGCAACGTCATCATCCCGACCTTCGCCGTCGAGCGCGCCCAGCAGGTCCTCTACGAGATCTACCGCTTGAAGGCCTTGGGCCGCGTGGCCGACGTGCCCGTCTACCTCGACTCGCCGATGGCGACGCTGGTCACGCACGCCTACCGGGGCGGCATCGACGAGCTGAGGCCCGAGGTCGCGGAGGTGTTCTCGCACGGCGGCGACCCCTTCCACCCGCCGTCGCTCACCTTCACCGTCACGACCGAGGAGTCGATGAAGCTCAACGACGTTCACGCCGGAGCGGTGATTCTCGCGGGCTCGGGGATGATGACGGGCGGCCGCGTGCTGCACCACCTCAAGCACAACCTCTGGCGCGAGGGCGCCAGCGTGGTCGTGGTCGGCTTCCAGGCGCGGGGCACGCTGGGCCGCGCGCTCGTCGACGGCGCCAAGTCGGTGAGGATCCACGGGGAGGAGATCGCCGTCAGGGCGAGCATCCACACGATCGGCGGCCTGTCCGCGCACGCCGACAAGGACGACATCGAGCGGTTCGTCTCCGCCTCGCCCACGGCGGAGCTGCTCCTGGTCCACGGCGAGCCGGAGGTGATGGACGGTTTCGCCGAGGAGCAGAGGGCGAGCGGGAGGCGCGTGCGGACCCCGGAGCTCAACGCGCCGCTAGACCTCTGAGAGGGGCGAGGAAGCCCGTTCGTAAGCTGGCTTACGGGCCCTGACGGTAGTCAGCCACCTTACGGAGCGCCCGCCGGGAGCGGGGTTCTACTGGTGCCATGGATTGGGAGCTACCTGTCATCGCGCTGCGCACCCAGGTCGTGCTGCCGCGCACCCTCGAGAACGTAGACGTCGGGCGCCCCAAGTCGAAGCGCGCCCTCGAGGAGGCTCAGGCCGGGGACAACCGCGTCGTGCTGGTCGTCCAGCGGGACGCTCGCGTCGACGACCCGGGCGGCGAGGACCTCTACGACATCGGCACCCTGGCGATCGTCAAGCAGGTCATCCGCCTGCCCAACGACACACTGCAGGTGCTTGTCGAGGGCCGCGAGCGCGCCCGCATCGAGAGCTACCTGCCCGGACCGTCGTTGAGGGCGCACGTCGCCACGGTGCCGGAGTCGACGGCCGAGGCGGCCGCGCCACGCACGCAGGCGCTCGTCGAGCAGGTCAAGTCGGCCTTCGGCGAGTACGCCCAGCAGAACAAGAACCTCAGGCTCGACTCCTTCCACCTCGAGAACCTGCGTGGCATGAAGGAGCCGGGGCCGCTCGCCGACCTCATCGCCAAGTACTCCACCTGGGAGGTAGCCGACAAGCAGGCCGCCCTGGAGGAGCCCGACGTCGCCAAGCGCCTGGAGCTCGTCTACGGCTTCCTTACCCGTGACCTCGAGCGCTTCGAGACCGAGAAGCAGATCTCGGCGCGCGTCAAGCAGCAGATGGACTCCAACCAGCGCGAGTACTTCCTGCGCGAGCAGATGAAGGCCATCCAGAAGGAGCTGGGCAACGACGAGGGCTCCGAGACCGACGAGTTGCGCAAGAAGGTCGAGGAGAAGAAGATGCCCGAGCACGCCGAGGAGCGCGCGCTCAAGGAGATCGACCGCCTCGAGAAGATGGCGGCCGGCTCCCCCGAGGCCACCGTGGTGCGCACCTACCTCGACACGATCCTCGACCTCCCCTGGACCGAGATGGACGAGGAGCTCCTCGACGTCAAGCACAGCCAGGAGGTGCTCGACGAGGACCACTACGCCCTCGAGGAGCCCAAGGAGCGCATCGTCGAGTTCCTCGCCGTTCGGCAGCTCACGAAGGACAACGCGGACTCCGACTACAAGGCGCCGATCCTCTGCCTGGTCGGCCCGCCCGGCGTCGGCAAGACGAGCCTGGGCAAGTCGATCGCGCGCAGCCTCAACCGCAAGTTCGTGCGGATGAGCCTGGGAGGCGTGCGCGACGAGGCCGAGATCCGCGGTCACCGCCGCACCTACATCGGCAGCCTGCCCGGCCGCATCATCCAGGGCATGAAGACGGCCGGCACCGTCAACCCTGTCTTCCTCCTCGACGAGGTCGACAAGATGACCGCCGACTTCAGGGGCGACCCCTCCTCCGCCCTCCTCGAGGTGCTCGACCCGGAGCAGAACAACACCTTCGCCGACCACTACCTCGAGATCCCCTACGACCTCTCCAAGGTCATGTTCGTCACGACCGCCAACACGCTCTCCACCATCCCGCGGCCGCTGCTCGACCGCATGGAGGTCATCCAGATCCCGGGCTACACGCTGCCGGAGAAGGTGGAGATCGCCAAGCGCTACCGCGTGCCGCGGCAGCTCAAGGACCATGGGCTCGAGGAGAAACTGGCCGTGACCGACGGCGCGGTCATGCGCATCGTCACCGAGTACACCCGCGAGGCGGGCGTGCGCAACCTCGACAGGCTCATCGCCAAGGCCGCCCGCAAGATGGCCAAGTCGTACCTGGAGGAGCCGTGGGAGGAGCAGGTCGTCGTCGACGACGAGAAGGTCCGCGAGCTCCTCGGCGTCCCTCCCTACCGTGACGAGAAGGCCGAGAAGGAGCCGCAGATCGGGCTGTCGCACGGCCTCGCCTGGACGAGCGTCGGCGGCGTGACCCTCGACATCGAGGCGGTCGTCATGCCAGGCAAGGGCAACGTCACGCTCACCGGGCAGCTCGGTGACGTGATGAAGGAGAGCGCGCACGCCGGCATCGCCTACCTGAGGCGTAACAGCGCGGAGTTCGGTATCGCCCCCGACTTCTACGAGAAGCACGACCTCCACGTGCACGTCCTCGAGGGCGCCACGCCCAAGGACGGGCCGTCCGCCGGCATCGCCATGGCCACCGCCGTGGTCAGCGCCCTGACCGGCCGCAAGGTCCGCGGCGACGTCGCCATGACGGGCGAGATCACGCTGCGCGGGCGCGTCCTCCCCATCGGCGGCGTGAAGGAGAAGCTCCTCGCCGCCCACCAGGCCGGCATCAAGACGGTCATCCTGCCCAAGGAGAACGAGGCGAACCTCGAGGAGGTGCCGGAGGCCATCCTGGCCGACCTCGAGGTCATCGCGGTCAGCGGCTTCCGGGAGGTGCTCGACGTCATGCTCGTCGAGGGCGAGGGCCAGCCTCCCGCGTTCGTCCCGCCCGTCGACGACCGGCCGAGCACCGGTGTGTCACCCACGGCCTGAGCGAGACCAACCCGTAGTATCCCCGGCCGCGCGCCGCCCCGATGGGGCGAGCGCGCGGCCCTTCTTTCGGCCCCGCGCCTCGCCGTGCCGAGCGCGGCGCCCCAGCTGCGGTGCCTACGCCGCCGCGGCCCGCACGACCTCCCCGTCGCCCTCCAGCCGGTAGCTTCCGAAGACCGCCGGCAGCAGGACCGTGCTGCCGCGGGGCAGCGTCAGGGACGATCCGTTCCAGGCGAGGCGCGCCTCGCCCGACAGCGCCGTGAGCACGTGGCAGGCGCTGCCGTCCGTGGCGCCTTCGGCGAACGCGGGGCCGTCCAGCCTTACGGCGTCGAGGACGAACTCGGGGCGGGAGACCAGCCGTCGCCACTTCCCGGACGGCGCTGCCGCGACCCCGGGCAGCTCTGCTTCCGCCGCGGTCAGGTCGGCCACCTCCAGCGCCTTGTCGAGGTGCAGCTCCCGCGGCCGACCGACGGCGTCGACCCGCCCGTAGTCGTAGAGCCGGTAGGTGAGGTCGCTCGACTGCTGGACCTCGTAGAGCAGGATCCCCGCTCCCACGGCGTGGACCATCCCGGGCGGGTTGACGACCACGTCGCC
>JBIQIQ010000009.1:12909-18450 GCA_044507975.1 Deinococcaceae bacterium | reverse complement strand
CGCCGGCCGTACCTGGCCACGCTGACCTTCCCCAGCAGCTCGCTGCCGAAGCGCTCGGCTAGCTCGCCGAGAGTGATGCCGTCCCAGGGGCCTCCGCGCACGATGGACGAGCCGTCGGCAAGCCAGCTCTCCCCCACCGGGTCAGCCGCCGCCTCCGGCAAGGGGTCCGCCCCATGGAAGGCCGGCAGGCTGCCACCGCCCCATATCCGCGTCACGAACCTGGGCTCGAGCCTCAACGGGCTCCGTAGTTCCTCTCCCACCTCAGTCCTCTTTCCGTACACCGTGGAGGTCGACGAGGGCGTAGCCGAGAGGGCTGGGCACCCAGCCTTCGACCCCGGCTCGCAGAGCGGTCAGCGAGCGGTTGTGCGCCAGTGGCACCGAAGGCACCGCGGCGATGACGGCCTCGCCTACGCGCTGGTAGAGCGCTTCGCGCACCTCGGGCTCGGCGACCTGCCGCGCCTGGAGCAGGAGGTCGCGGACCTCCGGGTCGTCCCAGCCGAGGTACGCCGGCGCGGTCGGCCCGAACATCGTCAACAGGAAGTTGTCCGGGTCGGCGAAGTAGGCGTTCCAACCGAGGAGATAGAGCGGCAGCTCGCCGGCGCCGTAGCGCTCCAGGTACTCGGGCCAAGCGACCGTTCGCAGCTCCGCCTCGATGCCCACCTCGGCCAGTTGAACGGCGATGGCCTCCGCCACGGCGCGAGGCGCTGGCAGGTAGGCGCGGCTGATGGGCGGGTACCAGAGCGCGGTCGCGAAGCCGTCGGCGAGGCCGGCCTCCGCGAGCAGCTCGCGGGCGCGGGCCGGGTCGTGCTCGAAGGGCCACGAGGCGGCGCCGCCGAAGAGGCTCGGCGGCACGTGGCTCCTCGCGGTGACGCCGAGGCCGCCGAAGAACGCCGCGACGAGAGCGTCGCGGTCCACCGCGTGGGCGATCGCCTGCCTGACGAGCAGGTTGTCGAGCGGGGCGTGGGCGCGGTGCATGGCCAGGTAGCCGACGTTCAGCTCGGACTCCGGTACCGAGACCACGAGTCCTGTGTCGGTCTCGACGCTGGCCAGGTCAGTGCCGGCCAGGTTGACGGCCACGTCGAGGACGCCGTTCCGCAGCGCGGCGAGGCGGTCCTCGGGGTCGGCGGCGCTGCGGAACTCGACCCTCGCGACGGCGGCCGGGCCGCCCCAGTAGACCTCGTTGCGTTCCAGCGCCACGCCCTCCCCCTGCGTCCAGGAGGTGAAACGGAAAGGGCCGGTGCCGACAGCGCCGACCTCGGGCGTCCCGTAGGCCGGCCCGTGCTCCATGATCGCGGTAGGGCTGCCGATCTGGAAGTAGACGCCCCCCAACAGAGCGGGTAGGAACGGCGCCGGCCGCGTCAGCGTGAAGCGGACCTCGTGCTCGCCCAGCACCGTGACTTCGGCTATGAGGCCCCCGCGGCCCGGGGGTCCGCCGAAGACCCAGTCCCAGGGGGCGTAGGTCTTGCCGGCGTCCCGCCCGGCGTAGGGGTGCTCGGGGTCGTTCCAGCGGTCGAAGTTGAACGCGACGGCCTCGGCGTCGAAGGCCGTGCCGTCGTGGAACGTGACGCCTCGGCGCAGCTCGAAGTCCCACACGGTGGCGTCGGCGTTGGCGCTCCAGGACGTGGCGAGCGCGGGCACGAGCTCGGTCCCTCCGGGCTCGAACCCAGTGAGGCGCTCGGCGACCTGGGCGCTGACGATGAGGGAGTCGCCGTCCTGTGAATCGGCCCCGTCGAGCGTCGTCGGCGGGACGCCCGTGCCGATCACGAGGGTCTGCGCCGCCGCCATCCCGACCAGGCAGAGCGCGACCAACGCCACCGAGCGGGTCGCCAGCCAGCGGCCTACCTGCACGAGTGAGCTCCGAGAGGCCTCATGCCCCTTCGTGCACCAAGCCCGGCTCGCTCGGTATGTCGGCAGTCTCGGAGAGGAGGCGGCCGTCGACCAGGCGGTAGACCGAGAGCCGCGCTCCCGACCGGGTCGCCTCGGGGAGCAGGGTCTCGTCGTGCGTGACGATGACCACCGCCTTGCTGGCCTCGCCGGCGAGCTCGACCAGCAGCCGGAAGACGCCCACGGCGCGCGCGCGGTCGAGCGACCCGGTCGGCTCGTCGGCGATGACGCACGGTGGGTCGAGCGCGAGCGCGCGTGCGACGGCGGCCCGTTGTCTCTCGCCGCCCGATAGCTGCGAGGGGAGGTGCCCCGCTCTCTCGGCCAGCCCGACCCGCTCGAGCAGGGCCAGGCCGCGCTCGTGGTCCACTTTCCCGACGATCCGCAGGGGCAGCGTCACGTTCTCGAGGGTGGTGAGGTCCTCGAGGAGGTAGTGCTGCTGGAAGACGAGGCCGACGTTGCGCGCACGCTGGGGCGCGAGCTCGGAGGGGGAGCGACCCGCCAGGGCGACGCCCCTCCACCACACCTCCCCCGAGTCGGGGCGGTCGAGCCCCGCGAGGAGGTGCAGGAGCGTGCTCTTGCCCGACCCGCTGGGGCCCAGCACCACGGCCACCTCGCCGGCCTCGACCATGAGGTCGACGCCGCGGAGGACCTCGAGGTCGGCGGCCGCGGTAAGGTAGCGCCGAAAGAGTCCCTCACATTCCAGCACCGCGGCCACGCTGGTACTATACGTTCCGGATAGTGCATGCCCGGACGCCGCGCCTGACGCGGTTCCCACAGGAGGTCAGATGACGGGCGAGAGCGCCGGCGAGATCAAAGAGCAGCTAGCCAAGGTTCCGCTATTCCACGGCGCGCCGGAGCGCGCCCTCGAGATCGCCGCCTCCGCCATGCGCAAGCGCGTCTTCGAGCCCGGAGCCACCATCTTCCAGGAGGGCGACAAGGGCGAGGCCCTCTACATCATGGCGAAGGGTCTGGTGAAGCTCTCCAAGGTCGACCTCGGCGGGCACGAGAAGACGCTCGCCATCCTGCAGCCGCCCGAGTTCTTCGGCGAGATGGCGCTGCTGGGGCAGTCCACGCGGAGCGCGACCGTCACGACGCTCAACGAGGTCCACTGCCTGCTGCTCTTCAACGACGACTTCCGCCGCCTGATCTCCGACTACCCCGCGATCAACCTGAACCTCACGAGCACCCTGGCTGCGCGCCTGCGCGGCATGGACGACGAGTCGCAGGTGCTCTCCTACCAGGACGCCCAGGGCCGCGTCGCCTACGTGCTGCTGCGTCTGTATCGCGGCGGCGTCGTCGACCTCGACGACGAGCGCGCCCTCGTGCGCCTGACGCACCAGGAGCTCGCCAACCTCGCGGGCACCTCCCGCGAGACGGTGACGCGCGCCCTCAAGGCGCTCGAGGGTGAGGGCGTCATCGAGACGCGGCCCAAGGAGGTCTACATCACGGACCCCGAGGGCCTGGAAGAGATCCTGCACGGCATCCGCTGAAGGCGGCCGTTCTCAGCCGGGCGACGCCGTGCTGCTCGCGAGCTTCTCCTCGAGACGCTCGAGCAGGCGCGAGCGCACCGACGGCCACATGAGGTCGGTGATCGCGTAGATCACGCTGTCGCGGACGTAGCCGTCCTTGGCGACCATGTGGCGGCGCAGCACCCCCTCGAAGGATGCTCCCAACGCGAGTATCGCCTTCTGGGAGCGGAGGTTGCGCGCGTCGGTCTGTATCTGCACGCGGTTGACGTTCAGGCCTTCGAAGGCCAGCTGGAGCAGGAGCAGCTTGCACTCCGTGTTCACCGCGGAGCGGAAGTACCGCGGGTGGTACCAGGTGTAGCCGAGCTCGCACCGGGCGTGCCGGCGGTCGTACGCGCGCAGACGGGACGTACCGATCACCGTGCCGTCCTTCGCGCGCACGGCCACGATGTGCGTCGTGCCGGCCGCCATGTCCTCGAGCGCCTCCCCGAAGTAGGCGTCGGCCTCGGCCGCGTCTCGGGGGGTGGAGGTGAGGTCGTACTCGTCTGGCGCGGCCCGAGCGATGTCGAGCAGCGCCGGGACGTCGGCTCTCGTCAGCGGGCTCAGGTCTACGACGCGCCCCTCCAACACCTCCAGGAAGGGCAGCGTGGCTGCGGTCGTCACGTACGAGACTCTACCGCCGGCGCCGGGGTCGGCTCCTCCTCGAGGTCGAGGGTGAACGGGACGATCTCGGCGTGGTCGACGAGCCTCTCCACGCCGATGAGGCTGCCGATCACCACCCCGTGGGTGACGACGATGAGCGTCTCGAACCGGCGGTAGCGCCGCAGCACGCCCAGCACGCGGTGGCGGACCTCTTCGAGGCTCTCCCAGGGGGACAGGTCGGGGGCTGGCGCCGTGCCGGACAGCGTCTTCTTGGCCTCGGCCAGCATGTGGTCGTCGTAGTCGGCGAGCGGGTCCTTCTGCGGCAGCCACTCGTGCAGGTCGTGCTCGACGAACAGCGGCTTGTTGAGGGCGCGGGAGAGCCTCGCCCCCGACTCGAGGGCGCGCGTGAACGTGCTGCACAAGATCGCCTCGGCCTCGGCGAGGCGGTAGTCGCGCGCGATCGTGTCGATCTGCAGACGCCCCAGCGGCGTCAGCGGGGCGAAGTCCTTCGCCCACCCCCGGGCCCCCCGCGACTCCACCAGCGCCCAGTCCGTCTCGCCGTGGCGCACGAAGAGCAGGTTCACTCGGTTCTCCTCCCAGAGGTCGGCCGCCGCGCCGGGAAGTCGCGCTTCTCGACACCCATCATGGCGCTCGCCGCGGTCCCCCGGACCCCCGCTTCGGGGAGGCCTGGACGCGTGCTGCGCGGCATGCACAAAGCTAGCAACGCCGCCCGGAGAGGGGCTGTCGGATGTCTTACTCAGCGTGTGTGGGTGACGCTACTTCAGGCGTTCTGGAGGCGTCTCGCGCGGGTAAGATCGGAGCGATGCCCGGCGTCGACGACCTCTACCGCAGGACCGTCCTCGCCACCGCCGCCGCACCCTGGGTGAAGGGGTTCGTTGAGCGCAACGGGTGGAAGCTGGGGGTCGGGCGGTTCGTCGCCGGACCGGACCTGGGTAGCGCCCTCCCCAAGCTGCAGGCCATCGAGGCCAGCGGTAAGGGCGTCATCGTCGACGTCCTGGGCGAGTTCGTGGGCAGCGAGGCGGAGGCGCGCCAGATGGCCGCCCGGATCGGCGCCGCGGTCGAGGGCGTCCACGCCGCGGGCGTCGAGCCGTACTTCAGCGCCAAGCCGACGCAGCTGGGCCTGGGCGTCTCGGAGGGTCTGGCCCTCGAGCTGGCGGACGCGCTCGCGAGGCAGGTGGCGGCCGTGGGCGGCACCCTGTGCCTCGACATGGAGAGCTCCGGGTACGTCGACGCCACCCTCGCCCTGTTCCGCGAGCTTCGCCGCCGCGGCCACCTCCACGTGACGACCGTGCTCCAGAGCTACCTCCACCGCACGCCGGACGACCTGACCAGCTTGCTGGAGCTCGAACCGACGCCCGCCCTGCGGATCGTCAAGGGCGCGTACAAGGAGAGCCCCGACGTCGCGATAGGGTCGAAACGGGAGGTCGACGACGCCTTCCTGGCGCTGGTCGGCCGCGGCCTGGCCGCGGGAGCGCACGTCGACGTCGCCACGCACGACGAGCGGCTGCTCGAACGGGCCCTCGCTCAC
>JBIQIQ010000009.1:0-12809 GCA_044507975.1 Deinococcaceae bacterium | reverse complement strand
GCACGACCGTCGCGCCCGTCGTCGTCGGCAACACCGTGATCGTCAAGCCGTCGCCCAGCACGCCGGTGATCGCGGCCAAGTTCATGGAGATGGTCGAGGAGGCCGGCTTCCCGCCCGGCGTCATCAACCTCCTCACGGGCGCCGACGCCGACCTGGGCGACGCCCTCGTCGACCACCCCCGCACGCGCTTCATCAACTTCACCGGGTCCGTCGGCACCGGCCTGCGCATCAACGAGCGCGCCGCCAAGCTGCAGCCGGGCCAACGCTGGGTGAAGCGCGTGTTCCTCGAGATGGGCGGCAAGGACGCTCTCCTCGTGGACGAGACGGCCGACCTCGCCCTCGCCGTCGACGCCGCGGTCGCCAGCGGCTTCGGCTTCCAGGGCCAGAAGTGCTCGGCGATGAGCCGGCTGATCGTCGTCGAGGACGTCTACGACGAGGTGGTGGAGCGCTTCGCCGAGCGCGTGAAGGCGCTGAAGGTAGGTCCCGCGGAGGAGGACGCCGACGTGGCCGCCGTCATCAACGAGCGGCAGTACGAGAAGGTGCTCGGCTACGTCGAGGCCGGCAAGATCGAGGCGCGGCTCGTCGTCGGCGGCGGCAAGGCCGAGGACGCCGGCCCCGGCTACTACGTGCGACCCACGGTCTTCGCCGACGTCCCACCCAGCGCCACGATCGCTTGCGAGGAGATCTTCGGCCCCGTCGTCGCCGTCATGAAGGCGAAAGACTTCGACGACGCCCTCGCGCTCGCGAATTCGACGACCTACGCCCTCACGGGCGGCCTCATCAGCCGCGACCGCTCCCGCCTGGAGCGCGCGAGGCGCGAGTTCCGCGTCGGCAACCTCTACCTCAACCGCAAGATCACCGGCGCACTGGTCGGCGTGCAGCCGTTCGGCGGCTTCGACCTCTCCGGCACCAACTCGAAGGCGGGGGGCCCCGACTACCTGCGGCTGTTCACCGAGATGAAGACGGTCACCGAGCGCTTCTGAGCGCCGTCCCCGAGCGCGAGCGCGACGCGCGAACGTAGCGTGGGGCGGGCGCCGCGGCGCACGCCCCTTTGTATCCTGGGTGACGAACGCTGACGGCGTCCCCGTGCGGGCCCGTCGGGTCGACGCGGGGCGCCTGCCCACACGTCAGCCAGTGCCCGCGCTTCGTTCGGACCACAACCGGGCGGGGGGAGGAGGTGGCGTCCCACGTTCCAGCGTCTGCTCGTTCCCCTCGACACGTCGCCGCGTGCCGAGTCAGCCCTCGACCACGTCCTGGCCCTCGCCCAGGTCGCTCCCGTCGCCGTCACGCTGCTCCACGTGCTCGAGCCGTCGTCGGCCGGCGCCGGCTGGGACCCGGTCGGCTACGAGCTGGAGCGCGGGCGCGTCACCGCCTACCTCGAGGAGGTGGCCGGCCGCCTGGCCGACGCCGTCGAGTCCGTCGAGGTCGCCGTCGTCGACGGCCGCGCCGCCGACGTGATCGCGCGCTGGGCCGTCGAGCACGGTCACGACCTCGTCGTGATCAGCGAGCACGGCCACGGGGGACCGGACGCGACCGGCCTGGGGTCCGTCGCTCACAAGCTGTTCTCCCGCCCCAGCGTCTCCGTGCTGCTGGCGCGCACGGGCGCCCCTCCCCCCGCCGACGAGGCGGGCGGGCGCAGGTACCGCCGCGTGGTGGCGCCGCTCGACGGCTCGCAGCGCGCCGAGTACGCGCTGACCACCGCCGGCGAGATCGCCAGGGCCCACGACGTCGAGCTGATGCTCTGCCACGTGCTCACGCCGCCCGACCTTCTCGCTTGCACGCTGCGCTCGCCCGACGCGCAGCGGCACCTCGACAGCCTCATGCAGACGAACTACGCCGAGGCCGAGGCGTACGTGACGGGCCTGGCGCGCCGACTGACTGTCGAGGGGGTGCGGGCCCAGGGCGTCGTCCTGGGCGGCCCCGGAGCGCCCGACCACCTACACGAGGCCGTCTCGCGCGAATCACCCGACCTCGTCGTCGTCTGCGCCCACGGCGCCTCCGGCGCCGGCAGCCTGCCGTACGGCCGGGCGGTGCAGACGCTAGCGCGCTTCGGGACGGCGCCCCTGCTCGTCG
The DNA here is from genome assembly GCA_044507975.1 of Deinococcaceae bacterium. Lineage (GTDB taxonomy): Bacteria > Deinococcota > Deinococci > Deinococcales > Trueperaceae > DASRWD01. The sequence goes on along the minus strand of JBIQIQ010000009.1, from coordinate 10,736 downwards.
TCCAGGACCTCGAGGCCGGCGCGGTCGCGGCCGCCGAAGCGGCCGTCCCCGACCAGCGCCCGGGCCACTGAGCCCGCCGTGACGCCGTCGCCCGATACGGGCCGCGCGGGCTGGGACGCCGCGCTGCTCGTGCCCGTGACCGGGCCGGGCGCTAGCGGCACCGGCGTCGGCCTGCGCCTCCCCCGCCTGCCGCGCGCGCTCGTGCGGGAGATCGCCGCGCGCGAGGAGCAGGGTCCGCCCAGCGCCGGCCGCGAGTGGCTCCTCGACAACTGGCCGACCGTCCAGCGGGCCGTCAGGCACGTGCGCGCCGGCCTGCGGCCCGCCGACCTCGCGCCGCTGCCGCGCCTCGCGGCGGGGCCGCTGGCCGGCACCGTCCGCGCGGCCGCGATGGCCGAGGCCGCGCTCGCGAACGGGGCGGGCGAGTTCGCTCCCGAGGAGCTCCGCCTCGTCGTCAATCGCGTCGCCGCCGAGCAGGCGCTGACGCAGGCCGAGCTGTGGTCGCTGCCCAACTTCCTGCGCCTGAGCGCGCTCAGGCGCCTCGAGGCGGAGCTGCCGGCGCTCCTCGACCCCAGCCCCACGGCCGAGGCGAACGCCCGGGTCGCGGCGGCCGTGAGGAGCCTCGTCGCGCTCGAGCGCTGGAACTGGCTGCGATTCGTCGAGGAGCTCTCCCATGTCGAGGCCGTGCTGCGCGGGGACCCCGCCGGCGTCTACCACCGCATGGACTTCCCCTCGCGCGACAACTACCGCCACGCCGTCGCCCGGTTCAGCCGCGCCAGCGGGGTGCCCGAGCACGAGGTCGCCGCGCGCGCCGTCGCCGCCTCCGCCGAGACCGGCCCCGACGCTCCGCCCGAGGCCCGGCACGTGGGGTACTACCTCGTCGACGCAGGCGCCGCCGAGCTCGCGGCCCGGCTCGGCCTCCCCCGCGGCCACCGCGTCGTGCGGGCCGTCAGCCTGCCCGCGCCGCGCGCCTGGCTCTACGCGCCCAGCGTCGCCCTCCTGGGTGTCGCGCTCGCGGCGCCGGTCGTGGGCGCCGCGGGCCGGGTCTCGCCCTGGCTGGCCGTGGCGGCCGCCCTCCTCGCCGTCGCCCCCGCCGTGACGAGCGCGACGGCCCTCGTCCACTGGCTGATCGCGCGCACCGTCCCGCCCCGGGTGCTACCCCGGCTCGACCCGGAGCGCGGCGTGCCCGAGGGCGCCGACACCCTGCTCGTGGTGCCCGCGATCGTCGCCGACGAGCACGACGTCGACGCCCTGGTCCGGCGCCTCGAGCTGCACCACGCCGCCGACCCCGACCCCAGCATCCGGTACGCGCTGCTCACCGACTTCGCCGACGCCGACGCCGAGGCGATGCCGGGCGACGACGAGCTCCTCGCACGCCTGCGTGAGCGGGTCGACACCCTCGACGCGCGGCTGGCGGGCGGGACGGGGCGGCGCTTCCACGTGCTGCACCGCCGCCGGCTCTACAACCCGAGCGAGGGCCGGTGGATGGGGTGGGAGCGCAAGCGCGGCAAGATCGAGGAGCTCGTCAGGCTGCTTACGACGGGAGAGGCGGGCTCGTTCCTCGACGACCCCCTCGGACCCGAGCTGCGGGCCCGCGTGACGTTCGTGCTGACGCTCGACGCCGACACCACGCTGCCGCCGGGCGAGGCGACGCGCCTAATCACCTGCCTCGCCCACCCGCTGAACCGTCCGCACGTGGCCGCGGGCGGCGACACGCTCAGGCGGGGGTACACGTTCGCCCAGCCGCGGCTCGACGAGCACCCCGAGTCCGAGCGCACCACGTACCTGCGCCTCCTCATGGCGGGCGGAGCGCCGATCGACCTCTACCACACGCGGGTCTCGAACGCCTTCATGGACGTCTTCGGGCGCGGCCTGTTCCAGGGCAAGGCGCTCTTCGACGTGAGGGCGTTCGCAGCCACGGTGCTCGGTCGGGTGCCCGAGAACACGCTCCTCAGCCACGACCTGCTCGAGGGCATGCTCGGCGGCGCGGCGCTGGTGGGCGACTGCCAGGTCCTCGAGCGCGAGCCGCGCAACCACCTGGCCGAGATGATCAGGCTCGATCGCTGGACCAGGGGCGACTGGCAGGTCCTGCCCTTCCTCCTCAAGCCCGGCCGGCTCGGCGTGGCTCGGGTCGAGAAGGTCGCTCGCTGGCAGGGCACCCTCCCGCTGTTCGTCAGCCTCGCCCGCCCGAGCGAGGTCGGCCTGCTGGCGCTGGGCTGGCTGGGCGGCGTGCCGAGCGCCGCGGCGTGGACGCTGTTCGTGCTCGCCTTCGAGGCTCTGCCCGAGCTGCCCGACCTGCTTGACCGCCTCCTGCACCTGCGCGGACCCGGCTCGCTCCGAGCGGGGACGACGGCGGCCCTGCGCTACGTCGGCCGCCTGGCCTGGCGCACGACGACTCTCGTCCACGACGCCTGGGTCCGGCTGCGCGCCATCATCGGCACGCTGTGGCGGCTCGCGGTGACGCGGCGCCACTTCCTGCAGTGGACGACGGCGGCCGGCGCCGAGCGTGCGCTGGGCCGGCCCACGCCCTCCCTGGCTCTGCAGCGGATGGCGGTCTTTCCCCTCCTCGCCGTGACGCTGGCGGCCGCCGTGGCCATCCTCGCCCCCGGCGCCGTGCCGAGCGCCGTTCCCGTGCTCGCGCTGTGGGCGGTCGCCCCCTGGCTCGCCGCGTGGACCGGTCAGCGGCTGCCCGAGCACGCCCACGTGCTCACCCAGGAGCAGCGCAACCGGCTGCGCCGCCTCACCAGGCAGACGTGGCACTTCTTCGAGCGGTTCGTCGGCCCCGACGACAACTGGCTGCCACCCGACCACTACCAGGAGGAGCCCCTCGGGACCGTGGCGCACCGGACGTCCCCCACGAACGTCGGGCTCTACCTGACCTCGTGCGTCACGGCCTACGACCTCGGCTACCTCGGCGTGGTGGGCCTCACGGCCCGCCTCGGGCGCACGTTCGAGACCCTGGGCCGGCTCGAGCGCGTCAGGGGCCACTTCCTGAACTGGTACGACACCAGGACGTTGAGGCCCCTGCGGCCGCGCTACGTCTCGGCCGTCGACAGCGGCAACCTCCTGGCGGCGCTGCTGACGCTGCGCCAGGCCCTGCTCGAGCTGCCCGGCCGGCGCGCGTGGCGGCGGGAGCGCTGGGAGGGACTCCTCGACGGCCTCGGGACCTACGGCGACGTCGTGGCGTCGCTCGACCCCGCTGCCCCCACGCGAGACCTGATCGCCGCCTTGCGCGTCGAGGTCGCCGCCGCGCTCGACGACGAGAGCCGGTGGCCGGCGCTGCTCGTCACGCTCCGGGACCGGCTGGCCACCGTCGACCAGAGCGTGCGGCCGCTGCTGCGCGGCACGAGGCGGCTCACCGCAGCCCAGCTCGCGGCGCTCGGCGAGTGGCGCACGCGCGTCGCCGCCGACGCCGAGGCCCTGAGCCGCGACGTCTCCCTGCTGCTGCCGTGGCACCGCGCGCTCGCCGAGCCGCCCGCGGCCCTCCGGCGCGCCCACGAAGCCGAGTCGCTGCGCCGCGCCTGGGAGGCTCTGACCTCCCTCCCGGTGAGCGTGCCCCTGCTGGAGCTACCTGACGTCTACGCCCGCGCCCGCGAGGCCGTCGCCGGCCTCCGCGCCGCGGCGGCCGCGGAGCTCACGGGCCTGGCCCGCCACGGCGCCGTGGAGTGGTGCGACCGCCTGGGGCGCGCGCTCGACGCCGCCGAGGGCCTGCTGGAGACGACGCTAGGCACGGCCTCGGAGCTCGCCGACCTGTGCGAGGCGCTCGTCGCAGAGACCGAGCTCGGCTTCCTGTTCGACGACTGGCGCCGCGTCTTCCGTCTCGGGTACCGCGCCGACGAGGATGACCTCGACGAGCCGGCCTACGACCTGATCGCGTCGGAGTCGCGCCTCCTAAGCCTGGTGGCGATCGCCCTGCGGCGGGTCCCGACCGACCACTGGGTGCACCTCTCGCGCCCGTTCGCCGGCGTCGGCGGGCGCCGCACCCTGTTGTCGTGGAGCGGGACGGCGTTCGAGTACCTGATGCCGCCGCTCCTGACGAGGATGCCGCGCTGGACCCTGCTCCATGACGCCTGCCTTAACGCCGCGCTCGCGCAGCGCGCCCACGCTCGGCAGCAGGGCACCCCATGGGGCGTGTCGGAGTCGGCCTTCGCCCTGGTCGGCGCCGACGGCGAGTACCAGTACCGGGCGTTCGGCGTCGAGGACCTCGCCCTGCGCCGCGACGTCCGCGACCACGTGATCGCTCCCTACGCCTCCGTGCTGGCCCTGCCCGTGCTGCCCCAGGCGGTGCTCGACAACCTCACGGCGCTCGAGGCGGTCGGCGCCCGCGGGCTCTACGGGCTCTACGACGCCGTCGACTTCACGCCCGGCCGCGTGCCCCTAGGCAAGACCTCGGTGGTAGTGCGCACCTACATGGCGCACCACCAGGGCATGGTGATGAACGCGCTCGGCAACGCGGTCGCTCCGGTCGACCTGCCGACACGCTTCCACGCCGACGCCAGGGTCGCCGCCGTGACGCCGGTGCTGTACGAGCGCACACCGCTTGCCGGCCCCCTCGAGAAGCCCGAGCAGGCCCGCGCGCTGGCGGCGCCGGGGGGCGCGCCGGTGCGCGTCGAGCCGTGGCACGTGGTGCCGCGCGGGCGCACGCCCGTGACGTTCCAGCTGGGCAACGGCCGCTACCACCTTCTCCTCGACGACCGCGGCGGCGGCAGGGCGTCTTGGCGCGGCGTGGCGCTCTCGCGCTGGCGACCCGATCCGGTCCTGCCCGAGGGCGGGTCGTGGCTCTACCTCACCGACCTCGACTCCGGCACGACCCGGCCGCTGCTCGCTCCGGGCGTCGCAGAGGGGCCGGGCTTCGAGGTGGAGGCCCTCCCCCACGCGGTCCGCTACCGCGTCAGGGGCGACGGCCTCCTCGTGACGATCGACGCCACCGCCGACCCTGACCACGACGTGGAGATGTGGCGCGTCGAGGTCGGCGAGCTCGACGGTCGCGCGCGGCGGCTGGCGGTGACGCGAGCGGCCGAGCCCGTGCTGGCGCCCGACGCCGAGGACCGCCGCCACCCGGCGTTCGCGAAACTGTTCGTCGAGGCGAGCGAGCCCGCGCCGGGCGTCGTCGAGCTCCGGCGCCGCCGCCGCTCCGACCGCGACCCCGAGGTCGCGTGGCGCCACGCCGTCGTCGCCCCGGTGGGCCACGAGCTGCCGGTGAGCCTCGAGACCGACAGGGAGCGGTTCCTGGGCCGCTGGGGCGATTACGGCCTGCCCGCGGCGCTGCGCGGCTCGCGGCCGCTGGGCGGCGTGGCCGCGAACCCGCTCGACCCGGTCGTCGCGCTCCGGGCCGAGCTCCCGGTCGCGGCCCACGGCACGTCACGACTGGCGTTCGTCGCCGCCGCCGGGCGCTCGGGCGGCGAGGCCGAGGCCGCGCTGGCGTACGTCGGCACGCTCGCCGCCGTCGAGCGCACGATCGAGCGCGCGGCGGAGCGTGCCGGCCGCGAGCTGGAGCGCCTGGGCCTCGACTCGGCGCGCTGGCGCACGGCCCAGCGTCTGATCTCGGCGCTGGTGTACCAGCGGCCCGCGCGCCGCGACCGCGGCGACCCGCCGCGCGCGGGCGTCGGCGGCCTGTGGCGCTTCGGCCTCTCGGGCGACCTGCCCGTGGTGCTCCTACCCCTCGCGGAGGTGCGGGTCAAGGAGCTCCTCGACCTGGCGCTGGCGGCGCAGTCGTACGCGCGCGGCCGCGGGCTCGCCTTCGACCTCGTCCTCCTCAACGAGCACGACGACTCCTACGACCAGCCGCTGGCGGAGGGCATCAGGCGCCTGGTCGCGGCGCGCCACGTCGAGGGCTGGCTCGACCGCGACGGCGGCGTGCACGTCGTGGCGGGCAGGACCCTCAGCCACGGCGAGCGCGCGACGCTGTACGCCGCCGCGCGGGTCGTGCTCGAGCCCGGCAGGCCCGTCGACGAGCAGCTCGCCGAGCTCGCCGACACGCCCGCCCCCCTGCCCCGCCTGCGGCCGGTGCGCGAGGTCACGGCGCAGGCGAGCGCGGACGGGACGAGCCGGCGCGAGCGCTTCGATCCCGACCGCCTCGACTACTACAACGGCCACGGCGGGTTCGAGCCGGGCGGGACCGCGTACACGCTGCGCGTCACGCCGCGGGACCCCACGCCGGCGCCCTGGGCGAACGTACTGGCAAACGAGCGCTTCGGGACCCTCGTCACCGAGTCGGGGGCGGCGACAACGTGGTGCCTCAACAGCGGCGAGAACCGGCTGACGCCGTGGTCGAACGACCCGCTGCGCGACCCCAGCGGCGAGGCGCTCTACCTGCGCGACGAGGAGACGGCGGCGGTGTGGAGCCCGACGCCCCTGCCGGCCCCATCGACCCCCGACGCCGAGTTCGTCGTCACGCACGAGGCCGCCGCCACGACGTTCCGGCACGCCAGCCGAGGGCTGGAGCAGATGGTGCGCGTCCACGTGCCACCCGAGGCGACCGTGAAGGTCGTGCAGGTCGCGCTGCGCGACACGACGGGCCGGCCGCGCCGCGTCACCGCGACGTACGCGGTCGACTGGGTCCTCGGCCTCGACCGCGCCGCCACGGCGCCGTACCTGCGGTGCAGCCACGACCCCGAGGCGAACGCCGTGCTAGCCGTGAACCCGTTCCACCTCGAGCACCCGGGCCGCGTCGCATTCCTCGCCAGCGACCGGCCCGTCCACGGCCTCACTGCCGACCGCGGCGAGTTCTACGGCCGCGGCGGCCGGCGCCGGCCCGCCGCCCTGGGACGCATCGGGCTCAGCGGGCGCGTGTCCGGCGTCGCGGCCCCGATGACCGCGCTGCAGGTGCACCTCGACCTGCCGCCGAGCGGCGAGGCCACCGCCGTGTTCGTGCTCGGCCAGGGCGCCGACGAGGCCGAGGCCCGCGAGCTGGCGCTGCGGTTCGCTCGCCCCGGCGCCGGCCTCGAGGAGGCGCGCACGCGCTGGGACGAGCTGCTCGGCCAGCTCCAGGTCAGCACGCCCGATCCGGCCCTCGACCTGCTGGTGAACCGCTGGCTGCTCCACCAGGTCCTCGCCTGTCGCTTCTGGGGACGCACGGCCACGTACCAGTCGAGCGGGGCCATCGGCTTCCGCGACCAGCTCCAGGACTCGCTGGCGCTGCTCCACACCGCGCCGCATCTCACGCGCGCGCAGCTCCTCGTGGCGGCGGCGCACCAGTTCCCCGAGGGCGACGTCCTGCATTGGTGGCACCCGCCGGCGGCGCGGGGCGTGCGGACGCGCATCACCGACGACCTCGTCTGGCTGCCGTTCGCCACCGCCTTCTACGTCACGGCGACGGGCGACGAGGGCGTGCTCGACGAGGAGGTGCCGTTCCTCGACGGCGCCCCGCTGGCCGAGGAAGAGCACGAGCGCTACGCCGAGTACCAACCTGGCAGCATCACGGGCACGCTGCTGGAGCACGGCCTGCGCGCGCTCGACCACGCCGCGCGCACCGGCCCGCGGGGGCTGCCGCTCATTTGCACCGGCGACTGGAACGACGGCTTCGACCGGGTGGGCGCCGGCGGCCGGGGCGAGAGCGTGTGGCTGGCCTGGTTCCTGGTCGCGACGCTCAGGCGCTTCGCGCCGCTGTGCCGCTTGCGCGACCTGCACGAGCGCGCCGACGAGCTCGAGGCGCGCGCCGACGCCTTCGTCGCCGCGATCGAGGAGCGCGCCTGGGACTGGGACCGTTACATCAGGGCCTTCTACGACGACGGCACGCCTCTCGGCGCCCGCGGCCAGCCCGAGTGCGAGATCGACGTGATCGCGCAGGCGTGGTCGGTCCTCTCGGGCGCGGGCGACCCCGCCCGGGCGCGACTGAGCATGGCCACGGCCGAGGAGCACCTGGTCGACGACCAGCACGGCATCGTCAGGCTGTTCACGCCGCCGTTCACGGGCCAGGGCGCCGACCCCGGCTACATCCGCGCCTACCCCCAGGGCATCAGGGAGAACGGCGGCCAGTACACCCACGGCGCCGTCTGGGCGGCCTGGGCGTTCGCGGAGCTCGGCGAGGCCGAGCGCGCCCACCGGCTGTTCCGCTACCTCGCCCCGATGCGGCACGCGCAGACTCGCGAGGCGTGCCGCGTCTACCGCGTCGAGCCGTACGTCGTGGCCGCGGACGTCGGCGGTCACCCGCCGCACGTCGGCCGCGGCGGCTGGAGCTGGTACACCGGCTCGGCGGCGTGGCTCTACCGCTTCGCGGTCGAAGGCCTCATGGGGATCCGCCGCCACGGGGCCGCGCTGGCGATCGCGCCGCTGCTGCCGCCGTCGTGGCCGGGCTTCACCCTGCGCTACCGGTACGGCTCGAGCCGCTACGACGTCGAGGTGATCGCCACCGCCGACGCCGAGAGGGTCAGGGTCGAGGTGGACGGCCGCGACGTCGAGGGCGGCGAGGTGCCGCTGGTCGACGACGGGCGCGTGCACCGCGTGCGCGTGACCCTCGCGAGGGCGCCACGGCGCGCGGCGAGCGCTGCGAGGTAGGCACGTGCCGCTGCTACGGGGCCGCCACGGCGCCGTGGCCCGCCCGGATGCTCGGTGCGGGCGGCTCGCCCCGCGGGGCCGGCCCGGTGTACCCCGCTCCCGGCGGCCTAGGCCGCCAGCGCGACCCGGTAGACCATCACCGCGTGGCAGCCCCAGCCGAGCAGCACGAAGACGTGCCACAGCTCGTGAAACCCGAACCCGGGCCTGAGGTTGGGTCGCTTGAGGCCGTAGATAACGGCGCCGACCGTGTAGAAGGCGCCGCCGGCGAGCATCCAAGCCATCGAGGCCCCTCCGAGCGCGCGCGCCAGCGGCACGATCGCCCCCACCGCTAGCCAGCCCATGACGAGGTAGAGGCCGGTGGAGAGCCACCGCGGCGCCTCGATCCACAGCAGCTTGAAGACGAGGCCGCACAGGGCGACCGTCCACACGACGAGCAGCAGGGTCCAGGCGAGCCGTGGGCTGTCGGGCCGCAGGGCCTGGACGAGGATCGGGGTGTAGGTGCCGGCGATGAGCAGGAAGATGGCTCCGTGATCGAAGCGCCTCAGCCAGGTCTCGCCCCTCTCGTCGACCCGCAGCGCGTGCAGTAGGAAGCTCGCGAGGAACAGCAGCACGGAGGTGAGGCCGAAGACGGCGGAGGCCGCTCGGTCGAGCCAGTCGCCGCGCGTGATCAGGACGAGCGGGACCGTGGCCCCCAGCGCGACGATCGCGCCTCCCAGGTGGGTGAGGGCGTTGATCGGCTCGCGCAGTGTGCGCCGGGAGCGCCCGGTCGGGGCGCTTGATGAGAACCGGTGGTCGGCGGTCCGGTCTGCCACGACCGAGTGTACGCTTGCGGTATGTCCCGCCGCGCTCATCGAAGCCCGCGCACGCTGGCCGTCCAGGTCGGCCTGGTCGCGCTCGCTTTCGCGCTGGCGGCGGAGGGGGCGCCCATGACCGAAGCGCCGACGCACGTCCTGGTCGTCGACAAGGCCGCTGGCGAGCTGGTCGGGCTGGAGCTCGCGACCGGGGCCGCCGCGTGGCGGGTGAACGTCGGCACCGGACCGCACGAGGTCATCGTCGCGCCGTCAGGCACGGTGGAGGGCGCTGGCCCGCTGGCGCTGGTCAGCGTCTACGGCACGATGGGCGCTCCGGGAAGCGAGGTGATGGTCGTCGACCTCTCCACGCTGACCGAGGTCGCCCGCCTGTCGACCCTGCCGTACACCATGCCCCACGGCCTCGCGCTCGTGCCCGGCACCAGCCGGCTATTGGTGACGGTGGAGGCGGACGACGCCGTGCTGGCCCTCGACCTGGCAGACCCCGGCTACCGCGCGGTCTTCCCCACCCTGAGCCGCCTCCCCCACATGGTCGTCGCCGCTCCTGGGGGCGATGCCGCCTACGCCGCCAACATCGTCGGCGGCGCCGTTTCACGGCTGCCTCTGCACGGTGGGGAGCCGCAGGTGGCGGCTGTGGGCGCTGGAGCCGAGGCCGTCGCCCTCTCACCTCAGGGCGAGCTATGGGTAGGGAGCAACGAGGAGAACGAGGTACACGTGCTGGACCCCGACGACCTCACCTCGCTCGCGGTACTGCCGACATGCCGCGTACCGATACGGGTGACGCCCGTGGGCGCCGACCGCATGGCGGTCACCTGCTACCGCGACTCGGAGGTGCAGCTGTTCGACGCGGTCACGCGGGAGCGTCTGGGCAGCGTGACGCTAGCGCCCGGCTCGTTCCCCGTCGGCACGCTCGCCACGCATGGTGGTGCTCGCCTGTACGTGGCGGCGACGGCCAGCGGCGAGGTTCACGAGCTCGACGTGGGATCGCTCTCCGTCGTGAGGACGTTCGATGCCGGCACGGAACCCGACGGCATGGCCGCCGCTACGCTGACTCGCTGAGAGTAGGTGGGCCCGCCGCCGATAGTGACGGGCACAGCGCCGAGGTCCCCGTCGTAACGGATCCACAAGTGCGCGAGCAGCGCGGCGGTGTAGTGGGCCCAGTTCTGGCCGACGACCACCACGTACAGGACCACCAGTCCGAAGAACAGCGCGTGCCTCACGCTCACCTCGGGGTCAGGCTAGACGGGGTCGCAGGACGGCCGTGTCGCACGGCGGGAACGGTTCTCACCTCGCCAGGCACGTGGGCTCACGGAGGCCGCCGCAAGAAGAAGCCCCGCTCGAGGACTCGCGTCCTGGGCGGGGTTTCTGATGGAGCCAACGGTCGGATTTGAACCGACGACCTGCCGATTACGAATCGGCTGCTCTACCGCTGAG
>JBIQIQ010000118.1:0-7666 GCA_044507975.1 Deinococcaceae bacterium | reverse complement strand
GCGCGTCTGAATGGCATTCAGAAGGTCAGGGGTTCGAATCCCCTCAGCTCCACCACGAGAAACAGCGTCCTAGACGCGAAAGGAAGAGCGCACCGGACTCCGGTGCGCTCTTCTCTTCGCTAGTTGACAGCAGTTTGACATCAGTTGCTTGAAGGGCCCTTTGCGTCACCGACGAGCTGCGCGATTGACAGCGCGGCGGCGCGATGCTGCTCCTCGTAGGTGTGCTGACAGATCTGGCGGGTGAACTTAACGTCGGCGTGTCCGAGGCGCTCCGACAGGTAGGCGATGCCCGCGGCCGCGTCCAGGACGGGGCGTTTGACCGTGGCGCGGGGCGAGCGGCGGCGCTAGCGTGCAGCCATGCTCCGCCGCCATGCAGTGATGCTCCGCCCCCTCGCCACCCTCCTTGCCCTGTCGCTCCTCGCCTCCTGCGTCCCCGTCGTGGAAGGCGTCGGCCCCGAGCCCGTCATCCCCGGCGCGCGCGTCGCTCAAGCCCCGTTCGGCGACTTCGTCACGGGCTACGAGGTGCTGGGTGACGGCCCGCCCGTCGTGATGGTGCACGGCATCGGCGGTGGCTCGAGCCTCTTCCAGTACCGCCGCAACGCGTCGGTGGTCGCCGACGCCGGCTACCGCGTCTACGCCCTCGACCTGCTCGGCTTCGGCCGCTCGTCGCGCCCCGAGCAGCGCACGGTGCAGGACGACCTCGTTGCGCAGGTCACCCACTTCCTCGAGGACGTGGTGGGCGAACCCACCGTGCTCGTTGCCAACGGCCTCTCGGCCGCGCACGCCATCCGCATCGCCGCTGAGCGCCCCGACCTGGTCGCCGGCCTCGCGCTCATCGCGCCCACCGGCTACCGCAGCCTCAACCGCCCACAGACCGAGGCGCGAGCGCGCACCTTCGACGTCTTAGCCAACCCCGTGGTGAGCGAGTTCTTCACCGGCATCCTCGTGGAGGAGGGGTCCCAGCGCTTCTTCCTGCTAGACGCCTACGCCGACCCCGACAGCCTCACCGAGGAGGTGCTCGCCTCGTACGACCAGAACCTCAAGGCCGAGGGGGCGCGCTGGATCGTCTTCTCGTTCGTGAGCGGCAGCCTCGACCAGGACGTGTCGGCGCTGTGGCCGGCCACCGAGCAGCCGGCGTTGCTGGTGTGGGGCACCGCGGCCGGTTTCACCTCCTACGAGGACGCCGAGGACTTCGTGCTCGCGCGCCCCGACGTCCAGCTGGTACTGCTGCGCGACGCGGCGCTGCTCCCCAACGAGGAGCGCGCCGAGGCGTTCAACGCGCTCCTGCTCGGCTTCCTCCGACGCATGCGGTGGTGAGCGCCAAAACGGGCGCGTGACGACCGCCACCGCGCCAGCGTCGGTTTCCGCTGCTCTGCCCGCCACCGCCATCTGCTGTGACCACCCCGCGGAAGCACGGGTGCGGGTACGATCATCTCGCGATGACCGACCTGACGTCTCTGATCGGCGATCTGGTGCGCATCGACTCGGTGAACCCGGCGCTTGACCCAGCCCACCAGGGTGAGTCCGAGCTGGCCCACTTCGTTGCCGACTGGGCCAAGGCTCGCGACCTCGACGTCGAGTGGCTGGAGGGGACAGCGGGACGACCGAGCGTCATCATGACCTCCAGGGGTTCGGGCGCCGGACGCAACCTCCTCCTGAACGCCCATCTGGACACCGTCGGCGTTTCGGGGATGGACGCCCCGCTCGAACCGGTCATCAGGGACGGCCGCCTGTACGGCCGCGGCGCCATGGATATGAAGGCCAGTCTGGCAGCCTGCATGCTGGCTGTTGCGGCGGCGGCGCAGCGCGGACTCGCCGGCGACGTGATCCTCACCGCCGTGGCCGATGAGGAGCATGACAGTATCGGCACCCGCGAGACCCTGGCCGCCGTGACCGCCGTGACCACGGTCGACGCCGCGGTCGTCGCCGAGCCGAGCGACCTCGACCTGCACGTGGCGCATCGCGGTTTCGCGCTCTTCGAGGTCGAGTTCGAAGGCAAGGCGTCGCACACCTCGCAACCGGAGAAGGGCGTCAACGCTCTGGTGCACCTCGGCCGGCTCCTCGCCGCCGGCGAGGAGTTCGACCTCCACCTTCGGCGCCGTCAGGGTCACCCGTTGCTGGCGCACGGCTCACTGCAACCGGTGCTGGCTCGTGGCGGCCACGAGCTGTTCACGACGCCCCACCAGGCGAACGTCACGCTCGAGAGGCGCACACTGCCCGGCGAGTCCGTTGCCGCGGTCAGGCACGAGGTGCAGCAGATGATCGACCGGCTCGCGGCCGACGACGACACGGTCACTGCGAGCATCACGACGCTGGTGACACGAGAGCCGTTCGAGGCTCGAGCCGGCAGCGAGATCCAACGGGTCCTGATCGCTGCCATCGAGGCCGAACGCGGCGTCAAGCCTGCGCTGATCGGCGCACCGTACTGGACCGACGCAGCCCTCATAGCGGCGGCCGGGATCCCGACGCTCCTGTTCGGGCCCACCGGTGGCGGTATCCACCAGACCGACGAGTGGGTCGACGTCGAGAGCGTCAACGTGATGGCGAGGGTGTTGGACCGCGTCATCGGGGAGTTCTGCGCCTAGCCGGCGCCGATTCCAGTCCCAAGAGATGTAGTTCGACTGATACCCAACTGATACCCGCCCGCTAGGGTTCTTGGCACGTTCGTTGGCACACGAGGGACGAACATGGAGGAGAACCGTGAGACCGTGAGTTCACCGGACACGCAGGCTGCTTCCCGCACTACTCGCGACCCTCATCGCCGTGGCCGTCACGGCGTGTGGCGGTGGACCGATCGGCCCCAACCCTCCACCCCCGACCGATGATGTCGAGGCTACCTTGGCAGCGCTCGGCGTCGACACCTCAGCCAGCGCCCGCGTCGCGCCCGATGACAGCATCCTCGACGACGACGCCGCTCCGCTCGGAGGCGCAGCCTCCTTCGGAGAAGCTGCGGAGTTCAGTTCTGAGAGCGCGGCCAACCCCGCGATGGAACTGGTGATGACCCGCAACTTCTTCGACAGCGACAAGTTGGTCGTCGAGGAGATCGTCGGGGCCGCGGTCACACCCGGCGGCGACATCGACCTCGGGGAAGAGTCGGTCCTGGTCGACCTGAGCACAGGCAACGACTGGGCTGCTCCCGTCAACGACGATGGGAACCAGTTCCAGAACCTGCGCGACATCGCGGCGGGTGACCTCGACGGTGACGGGTTCGACGAGATCGCGGCCGTCTACGTGGACCAGAGCGATGGCATCCTCAAGCTGAGGACGTTCGACGACGACGCCAAGGCGGGTCGCGCCGAACTTGTCAGCCGGTCGCTCCAGGCGAACGTCGGCGGTGAGGATGAACCGCCAGAACCCCGGGTCGGGTTTGGCGAGGCGCATGTGGTGCGACGCGTAGACCTCATGGAACACGGCGTAGTCCCCGTTGTCGCTCCTCTGGGGGAATCGGGGGCGTGTGCCAGTTGCTCGGCACGGTCGGCAGGCGTGATGTAGACCATGCAATACTGATTGCACTCTGAGCGAATCTCTGCAATCCACCTTGCAAGGGCAGCGCCTAGGTCGCGTCGCTGAACTGATCTCGCACCACTCCAAGTCGTTCACGCCCAGTGAGCGGCAGATAGCGGACCGTCTGCTCGGTGACCCGGTCACGAACGGCTTCGCCACTGCCACCGAGCTCGCCAAGGAGCTGGGTATCTCGGCGTCGACGGTGGTGCGCTTCGCGCAGTCGCTCGGGTTCGGAGGCTGGCTCGAGCTCCAAGGCGCGCTCAAGCACGAGCGGTCGGAGTGGCAGCGCCTCGTCGACCTGGCGCCGGGCGAGGGGCACTTCCTCTCGGAGTTCGTGAACACCGAACTTGACAACCTGCGCTTCCTGCTGGGTCAGGACGATCAACTCGACGTGGCAGCGCAGATACTGGCGGACGCCGACCAGGTATGGCTGCTCGGCAACCGTGCCTCGAGCCACGTCACCACCATGGCACAGCAGTTCCTCACCATCACGCGTCCCGGAGTTCGGCTGTTGAGCGGCGACGTCCGCACCACACCCGAGATGCTCCTCGATGCCGCTCCCGGAGACGCCGCCCTGGTTCTGAGCATGGCGCGGTACGCTCAAGCCACCACAGACATCGGTCGCCACTTGGCCCAGGTGATGCCAGTCGTCCTGCTCACCGACGAGTTCGCGTCGCCACTGCTTCCGTTCGCCGCCGTGTCACTCAGGTTCGGCACAGCGGGCGTCACCAGTTGGAAGTCGAGCACAGCCGCCTTCTCCCTGATGCAGGCCCTGGTCATGGCTATCGCGCGCAAGACGCCGGACGCGCGCGATCGCCTGAACAGGGCCGAGCAACTGTGGAGCGAGTTCGGAACGTACCTGGAGGAGAAGAGATGAAGAGACTGACTGCCATCCTGTTAGCCGTACTGCTCGCGACCGCGTTCGCGGATCGGGGAACGGACACCCTCAACGTCGCGTTCGAGCGCACCATGCTCACGCTCGATACCTATGCGACCTCCGAGCGCCTCGCGTTGATCGTGGCGCACAACATCGGGGACACGCTCATCCACCGCAACGCCGAGACCAACGAGTTCGAGCCGCACCTTGCCACGAGTTGGACCTACGCCAGCCCCACCGAGCTCGTCATCGCCCTGCGTGAAGGCGTGAAGTTCCACAACGGCGAGGAGATGACGGCTGAGGACGTGGCTGCTACGTTCAATTGGGTGGTCGGCGACGGCGCTGGTCTGGCCGGCACCGGCACCCTGCAATGGATCGAGCGTGTCGAAGTCCTCGATCGCTACTCGGTACGGATCGACCTCAGGGCCATGACCCCGACGGCCATCGAGACCCTGTCCCTGGTCGGCGTCATCTACCCGGCCTCGATCATCGGCCGCGAAGGCGGCGCTGAAGAGCTGGGCCGTCATCCTGTTGGCACCGGGCCCTTCAAGTTCGTCAGCAACGACAACAACCAGCTGCGCCTGGAACGCTTCGACGACTACTTCGTGGGCTCCAAGCAGCTCCCAGCCATCCAGCACCTCGTCATCCACACGCTCCCTGAAGAGGCCAGTCGCATCGCGGCGCTCAGGACCGGCGAGATCGACATCGTCCGTTCCGGCGGGATCTCGCCCGACCAGGTGGGCGCACTGGGTAGCGCCGCACGCGCCGAAGCCGCCGACATCCTCCGTATCTGGTTCGTGCAGTTCGACGCGACTGCCAGCAGTGGCAGTGACTACTTCACCGACGCCCGGGTCCGCAGAGCCGTCGCGCACGCCATCAACAAGGACGAGCTCGTGAACGGGCTCCTGTCGGGATACGGCCGCATCATCGAGACGCCCTGCAACCCGGTCCAACTCGGTTGCCTCGAGGACGCCGCGGTCGTCTACGACTACGACCCGGAACTGTCGCGCCAACTGCTGGCCGAGGCCGGCTATCCCGACGGGTTCACCGTCGACATCTACGGTTACCGCGACGAGCAGGTAGTCCAGGCCATCCAGGGCTACCTGGAAGCCGTCGGCATCCGCACCAACCTGCAGTGGTACGGGGGGCAGTACGACGTCGTCGCTCAGCTCCTCGCCGCAGGAGAGCTGCCGCTCTACGTGGGCTCATGGGGTTCGAGCTCGGTCTACGACGCCTCGGCCGTTCTCAACATCCACTTCGAACAGGGTGAGGTGGGCGAGTTCACCGTCGGCACCAGCGACACCATCGACGCTGCCGTGCGTGCCGCGCTCCAGACGGTCGACCTCGACGAACGCATAGAGCTCTACACCGCCGCCATCCAGGAGATCACCGACGAGGCCTACATGTTCCCGCTTTACGCCGGTCGCGTGGTTGCAGGCGTCAGCAACGACGTCGTGTGGCAGCCGTCCCCCGACGAGATCGAGCGCTACTACAACGCCACCTGGCGCTAGTCCCCAGCCGGCGCCAGTCCCCTGGCCGGCGGCAGTAGCCGACCGGCACTAGGCGTCGCCTGGGACCACGCAAGCACAGGCCGCAACTGTCCGTGGTGGTGGGCGAACCACTGCCCACCACCAACTGCCCGCATCTAGCCACCGGAGGCCACTGGGCCATGACCGACTACATAGTTCAGCGACTCGGCCAGGCGCTGGTAGTGGCCGTGATCCTCAGCCTGGTGACGTTCTTGTTGCTGTTCGTTGCGAAAGACCCGGCTAGGGCGCTGGCTTCACCCGACGCCTCCGCCGCCGAGGTCGAGCTGCTCCGGCAACGCTACGGGCTCGACCAGCCCCTGCCTGTCCAGTACTTCCGCTGGGCGGTGGCGGCCATGCAGGGTGACTTCGGCACCAGCCTATTCAGCCGCCAGCCGGTTTCTCTGATACTGGCTCCGCGAATCGGAGCGACGCTCCAACTCGCCAGTTTCGCTATCTTGCTGACCGCTCTCATAGGTATCCCCCTCGGCGTGCTGGCCGCCCTCAAACGCGGCTCCTTCTCCGACCTGTTCGCGTCCGTCTTGGCCGTCGCCGGCCAAGCCATGCCGATCTTCTGGTTCGGGCTCATGCTCATCGTGCTGTTCTCAGTCCAACTCGGCTGGCTGCCAGTCAGCGGCCGGGGCTCTTGGCGTCACATCATCTTGCCGGGCGTGACGCTTGCCTTCTCGGTCTTGCCGCTCACCATGCGCCTGACGCGCTCGGCGATGCTCGAGGTCATCTCCAAGGACTACGTGCGCACCGCTACGGCCAAGGGGCTGGAGCGACGCAAGGTCGTGTGGAAGCACGCTGCCCGCAATGCCGCCACGCCCGTCGTCCTAGCGCTGGGCATGCAGTTCGGCGCCTTGCTGGGCGGCACGGTCGTGACCGAGACTGTGTTCGCCTGGCCCGGGCTTGGAGAACTCGCTGTCACCTCGGTGTCGACAGCCGACCTGCCTGTGGTCCAGGCCATCGTGTTGTTCGCCGCCGTCGTCGTGGTGGTGTCCAACCTGGCTGCCGACGTCATCGTCGGGCTCCTCGACCCGCGGGTGCGCTACTACTGATGCGCGCCTTCTGGAAGGGTTTCGACAGCCGGTCGGGTCGAGTAGGACTCATCTTGTTCGCCATGATCGCGCTGCTGGCGGTCTTCGCGCCGTTGGTCGCACCGCACGACCCGTTCCAACAGAGCATCGTGCAGCGCCTGCGGCCTCCGACGTGGATGGAGCGCGGCACAGCACAGAACCTGCTCGGCACCGACCAACTTGGTCGTGACATCCTCTCGCGCCTCATCTACGGCAGCCGCATCAGCCTGCTGGTGGGCAGCGCCGCCGTGCTGGGCGCGGGGTTGATCGGCTCGCTCCTCGGCCTGGCGGCCGGCTACTTCGGCGGCAGGATCGACTACGTCATCTCCACGCTCATCAACGCGGCGTGGTCGTTCCCGTTCATCCTCCTGGCCCTCATCATCGTCGCGGTGCTCGGCTCGAGTCTGCAGAACTTGATAATCGCCCTCGTCGCCACGAGTTGGGCGGCGTTCGCCCGCATCGTCAGGGGCGAGGTGGTGGCGGTGCGCGACCTCGAGTACGTCGCGGCCGCCCGCGCCACCGGCATGAAGGCGTGGAGGATAGTCCTCAAGCACGTCCTGCCCAACGTGGCGTCGTCGATCCTCGTCATCGCCAGCATCGAGTTCGGACGCGCCATCATCCGCGAAGCGTTCCTCAGCTTCCTCGGCCTGGGCGTGCCGCCTTCGATCCCGTCGTGGGGC